>NZ_KZ679085.1 GCF_003024235.1 Arenimonas caeni
CTTCCCCGGACTTGGGTGAAGAACCAAAACAAAACGGCGGCCGCGAGGCCGCCGTTTTCGTTACAGGCCCCGCATCACTTCATGCGATAGGTGATGCGACCCTTGGTCAGGTCGTAGGGCGTCATCTCGACCTTGACCTTGTCGCCGGTCAGGATGCGGATGTAGTTCTTGCGCATGCGGCCGGAAATGTGGGCCGTGATCACGTGGCCGTTCTCGAGCTTGACCCGGAACATGGTGTTCGGAAGGGTCTCGAGCACCGTGCCTTCGAATTCGATGGAATCGTCTTTGGACATTCTTTGTTTCGCTGGGCGGGAAAACCGCGCTTGGAAGCCCGGCATTCTGCCATGTCCTTGCCCCGCTTGCAAAAATTTGGTTAAGCGGCGCTGACGTCGGCCAGCCGGGCTACCGGCAGCGGCGCTTCGCGCCAGGGTCCGGGCCGCCCGGGCGCCGCCGCCAGGTCCGACCAGCGCGCCAGGAAGGCCTCGCGCGGCAGCTCGCGGGCGCCGAGGCCGAGCAGGTGCGGGTTGGCGACCTGGGCGTCGATCCAGGGCCAGCCCCAGGCCGCCAGCCAGTGCCCCAGGGCCGCCAGCGCCACTTTCGATCCGCCGCTTCGTGCGCTGAACATGCTCTCGGCGCTGAAGGCCCGGCCGACCGCCACGCCGTAGAGGCCGCCGACCAGGTGCGGGCCCTCGAAGACCTCGATGCTGTGCGCGTGTCCGAGCTGGTGCAGCCGGCCATAGGCCGCACGCATCGCCGGGGTGATCCAGGTGCCGTCCTGGCCGGGGCGGGGCGCCCGGGCGCAGGCCGCCACCACGGCGTCGAAACAGGTGTCGGTGCGCACCACCCAGGCGCTGCGGCGCAGGTCGCGCCGGAAGCGCGAGGACAGGCGGATGGCGCCGGTGTCGAACACCGCGCGCGGATCGGGGCACCACCACAGCAGCGGCTGGCCCTCGGAGTACCAGGGGAAAATGCCGCGCGCGTAGGCCGCCAGCAGCCGCTCCGGCGAGAGGTCGCCGCCCCAGGCCAGCAGGCCGTTGGGCTCGGCCAGGGCCCGCGCCGCCGGCGGGAAGTCCTCGGGGCGGTCAGCGGGCAGGGACGGGATCGGCAGGTAGCTCACGGTAGGGATGATGCCCCAACAGGTTCGCCCGGTGCCGGGCCACCGCGTCGCGCTCCTGCGCGCACCAGTCGGCCAGTGCCGCGGCGAAGCGCGGGTCGGACACGTGGTGGTGGCTGCGCGTGGTGACCGGCAGGAAGCCCCGGGCGATCTTGTGCACGCCCTGGGCGCCGGGCTCGAACACGGCCAGCTTCTCGCGCAGGCAGTACTCGATGCCCTGGTGGTAGCAGGTCTCGAAGTGCAGCCCGGGGCCGGGCTCGCTGGCGCCCCAGTAGCGGCCGTAGAGCGTGTCGTGGCCGCGCAGGCACAGCGCGCCGGCCACCACTTCGCCGGCCCGTTCCGCCAGCACCAGCACCAGCTGGCGCGGCATGGCCGTGGCCAGGTGCCGGAAGAACTCGAGCGACAGGGCGGGGTGGTTGCCGTAGTCGGCGAAGGTGCGGCAGTAGAAGTAGTACATGGCCTCGAGGTCGGACTCGCTGGCCTCGTCGCCGTGCACGACCCGGAACGCGTAACCGGCCCGCTCCGCCTTCGCCCGTTCCTGGCGCAGGTTCTTGCGCTTCTTTGGCTGCAGGTCGGCCAGGAAGGCCTCGAAGTCGGCCCAGCCGCGGTTGTGCCAGTGGAACTGCACGTCCTCGCGCGCCAGCCAGCCGGCGTCGAAGGCGGGATCCTCCCCGGCCGGGTGGAAGTTCACGTGCAGCGACGAGAGTCCGTCGCGCCCGGCCTGCTCGCGCATCGCCGCCAGCAGCGCGGCGCGGTCGGGCCCGTCGCGCGCCAGCAGGCGCGGGCCGGTGACCGGGGTGTAGGGCACGGCCACCAGCCACTTGGGGAAGTAGTCCAGCCCGGCCCGGGCATAGGCATCGGCCCAGGCGTGGTCGAAGACGAACTCGCCGTGGGAATTGGCCTTGAGGTAGGCCGGCGCCGCGGCCACCAGCTCGCCGTCGCGCCAGAGCGTAGCGTGGCGCGGCGTCCAGCCCCAGGCCGGGCGCAGGCAGCCATGCCGCTCGAGCCCGGCGAGGAAGGCGTGCGAGAGGAAGGGATTGGCGCCGTCGTGCAGCGCATCCCAGGCCGGGGCCGGGATGTCGTCGAGGCGCTCGAGCAGCTTGAATTGCATGCCGCCATTGTAGGAGCGCCTTCAGGCGCGAAAAGCACGGTCGCGTGAAAAGCGATCGCGCCTGGAGGCGCTCCTGCAGGGAGGGTGGCTTATTCCTTGTCGAGGAACTTCTCGGCGTCGAGCGCCGCCATGCAGCCGAAGCCCGCCGAGGTGATGGCCTGGCGGTAGACCTGGTCGGCCACGTCGCCGGCGGCGAACACGCCCGGCACCGAGGTGGCGGTGGCGTTGCCGTCCAGGCCCGACTTGATGGTCAGGTAGCCGTTGCGCATCTCGAGCTGGCCCTCGAACAGCGAGGTGTTCGGGGTGTGGCCGATGGCCACGAAGAAGCCCTGCACGGCGATCTCGCGGGTCGAGTCGTCCCTGGTCGAGCGGATGCGCATGCCGGTGACGCCGGTGTCGTCGCCCAGCACCTCGTCGACGGTGTGGTCCCAGACCAGTTCGACCTTGCCGGCCTGGACCTTGGCGAAGAGCTTGTCCTGCAGGATCTTCTCCGAACGCAGCTTGTCGCGGCGGTGCACCAGGTAGACCTTGCGGGCGATGTTCGACAGGTACAGCGCCTCCTCGACCGCGGTGTTGCCGCCGCCGATCACCGCCACGTCCTGGTCGCGGAAGAAGAAGCCGTCGCAGGTGGCGCAGGCCGAGACGCCCTTGCCCATGAACTTGTTCTCGCTTTCCAGGCCCAGGTACTTGGCGCTGGCGCCGGTGGCGATGATCAGGGCGTCGCAGGTGTACTCGCCGCTGTCGCCGACCAGGCGGAAGGGCCGGCGCGAGAGGTCGGCGGTGTGGATGTGGTCGAACACCATCTCGGTCTCGAAGCGCTCGGCATGCGCCTGCATGCGCGCCATCAGGTCCGGGCCCATCAGCCCGTGGGCGTCGCCCGGCCAGTTGTCGACCTCGGTGGTGGTCATCAGCTGGCCGCCCTGCTGCAGGCCGGTGATCAGCACCGGCTTGAGGTTGGCGCGGGCGCCGTAGACGGCGGCGGAATAGCCGGCCGGGCCGGAACCGAGGATGAGCAGGCGGCAGTGCTTGGGGGCGGTCATGTATGATTCTTCGGGTTCGTTGGCGATTGTCGCGAGGGCCTCGTAGCTTGTAGGCCATGCCGGGGCAAATCAAGGCGACGGGTCGGGCCACGGTGTTGCGGGCCTGTGCCAGGGGGCAGTGGGCGACATAGTGCGAACTACTGTATAAACAGCCGTCTATCACGATTTCCTGAGGCATTTTCTCTCGGTGGCGCGCTCTCCCGATCGGACCCTCAAGCCTGGAAACGACCGCCGCCAGAAACTCTGGCGCGAGCTCGCGCTGGTCGCGGTTTCGCCGCTGCTGCTCTATCTGCTGGCCAGCCTGCTGAGCTACCACGTCGACGACCCGGGCGTTTCGCGCACCGGCAGCGTCGCCGGGCCGCTGCACAACATCGGCGGCCTGGTCGGCGCGCACCTGGCCGACCTGGCGTTCTGGATCTTCGGCAAGGTCGCCTACACCGTGCCGCTCGTGCTCGGCGGCGTGGCCTGGATCGCCCTGTTCGGCCTGGACTCGGACGGCGACGGCCGGGTGGACTTCGGGCCGGCGCTGCGCCTGGTGGGCATCGTCGGTTTCCTGGTCACCGCCTGCGGCCTGGCCCACGTGCTGGGCGGCCCGGCGCCCGACCTGCCGGCCGGCTCGGGCGGCCTGCTCGGCGGCCTGGTCGGCGATTCGATGCGCAGCGTGTTCGGGCTGATGGGCGGCAACCTGTTCCTGCTGGCCGTGCTGCTGATGTCGGTGACGCTGGCCACCGGCCTGAGCTGGTTCGCCCTGATGGACTGGATCGGTGGCCAGGTGCTGGCGCTGTTCGCGCGCCTGGGCACCCGCACCCGCCAGGCCGCCGAATGGCAGCGTGCGCGCGCCATGCGCGAGGAGCGCGAGGAAGTGCGCAAGGTCGAGACCGCCAAGCGTGCCCGCCGCGAGCCGGTCAGGATCGAGCCGCCGGCCAAGCCGGTCATCGAGAAGTCCGAGCGGGCCCAGCGCGAGCAGCAGATCCCGCTGTTCAACAGCGCCGGCGGCGAGGGCCTGCCGCCGCTGAGCCTGCTAGACGAGCCCAAGGAGCAGCCCAAGGGCTATTCCGAGGAAACCCTGGAGGCGCTCAGCCGCCAGATCGAATTCAAGCTCAAGGACTTCCGCGTCGAGGTGCAGGTGGTCGGCGCCTATCCGGGCCCGGTGATCACCCGCTTCGAGATGGAGCCGGCGCCGGGCGTGAAGGGCAGCCAGATCAGCTCGCTCGACAAGGACATCGCCCGCGGCCTGAGCGTCAAGTCGGTGCGCGTGGTCGACGTGATCCCGGGCAAGTCGGTGGTCGGCCTGGAAATCCCCAACGCCCACCGCGAAACGATCTACCTGAGCGAGATCCTGCGCTCGAAGGAATACGACAAGGTCACCTCGCCGCTGGCCATGGCCCTGGGCAAGGACATCGGCGGCCGGCCGGTGGTGGTGGACCTGGCGCGCATGCCGCACCTGCTGGTGGCCGGCACCACCGGCTCGGGCAAGTCGGTGGGCGTGAACGCGATGGTGCTCAGCCTGCTGTACAAGTCCAGCGCCAAGGACGTGCGCATGCTGATGATCGACCCGAAGATGCTCGAGCTGTCGGTCTACCAGAACATCCCGCACCTGCTCGCGCCGGTGGTCACCGACATGAAGGAGGCCGCCAACGGCCTGCGCTGGTGCGTGGCCGAGATGGAGCGCCGCTACAAGCTGATGAGCGCCGTGGGCGTGCGCAACCTGGCCGGCTTCAACCGCAAGGTCAAGGACGCCCAGGACGCCGGCCAGCCGCTGGTCGACCCGCTGTTCCGGCCCAACCCGGAGCTGGGCGAAGCGCCGCGCCCGCTCGAGCCGCTGCCCTACATCGTCGTGTTCATCGACGAATTCGCCGACATGATGATGATCGTCGGCAAGAAGGTCGAAGAGCTCATCGCCCGCCTGGCGCAGAAGGCCCGCGCCGCCGGCATCCACCTGATCCTGGCCACCCAGCGCCCGTCGGTGGACGTGATCACCGGCCTGATCAAGGCCAACATCCCGACCCGCATCGCCTTCCAGGTGAGCAGCAAGATCGACTCGCGCACCATCCTTGACCAGTCCGGCGCCGAGACGCTGCTGGGCAACGGCGACATGCTCTACCTGCCGCCGGGCACGGCCATGCCCGAGCGCGTGCACGGCGCCTTCGTCAGCGACGACGAGGTGCACCGCGTGGTGGCCTTCCTGCGCCAGAACAGCTCCGGCCCGGACTACATCGAGGGCGTGCTCGAGGACGTGCAGTCGATGGGCGACGGCGTGGTGATCGGCCCGACCGGCCTGCCCGAGTCGGGCGGCGGCGCCGGCGACGAATCCGATCCGCTCTACGACGAGGCGGTGAAGGTGGTCACCGAGACCCGCCGCGCCTCCATCTCGGGCGTGCAGCGGCGCCTGAAGATCGGCTACAACCGCGCCGCCCGCCTGATCGAGGCGATGGAGGCCGCGGGCATCGTCTCGCCGCCGGAGCACAACGGCGACCGCAAGGTGATCGCCCCGCCGCCGCCGCGCTGAACCCCCTGCGACCACGAGCCGCGGGCGCCGCCCGCGGTTCAGCTTGCCCGCGACACACTCCCGTCCAAGCCAACCCCGGAATTCGCCGAATGCGCCTTTTCGCCTTCCTGCTGCTCGCCATCGCCGCCCCGCTGGCCCAGGCCGGCGCACGGGCCCAGCTCGACGCCTTCAGCGGCGGCGTGCAGGGGCTCGAGACCACCTTCGAGCAGCGCGTCTACGACCCGGACCGGCGCATGGTCGAACTGGCCACCGGCAAGGTCGGGCTCAACAAGCCGCGCCAGTTCCGCTGGGAAGTGCTGCAGCCGTACCCGCAGCTGATCGTCGCCGACGGCGACCACGTCTGGATCCACGACCCGGACCTCGAGCAGGTGACCGTGCGCAAGCAGGCGCACGAGGAGCAGGGTAGCCCGCTTGCCGTGCTGATCGACCCGGCCGAACTCGAGCGCCAGTTCAAGGTGGCCGAGGGCGCCGAGGCCGACGGCCTGGCCTGGCTCGAACTGCAGCCGCGCCAGGCCGAGGACGCGCCCTTCGAGCGCGCAAGGCTGGGTTTCGATGCCCAGGGCCTGGCGGTGATGGAGATGTTCGACGGCCTGGGCCAGCGCACTGAAGTGCGTTTCGGGCGCTGGCAGCGCAACCCGGCCTTCGCGCCGGGCGCCTTCGCCTTCGTGCCGCCGCCGGGCACCGAGGTGGTGGGCGAGCAGATCCGCCCGGCCGAAGTCATCCCGCTGGGCGACTGAGCCGGGGAGGGGATAGGTGCATTTTCCGGCGCCGCCGGAAAATGCACCTGTCCCCTTTGCCGTTAAACTGGCGGCGTGACGCGCAAGAGCCCCGCCAGCGAGAACCTGTTCCAGGCCCCCGAGGCCCTCAAGCCGCTGGCCGAGCGCATGCGCCCGGCCTCGCTCGACGAGATGGTCGGCCAGCGCCGCCTGCTGGCGCCGGGGTCGGCGCTGCGCCGGGCGGTGGCGTCGGGCCGCGTGCACTCGATGATCCTCTGGGGCCCGCCGGGCTGCGGCAAGACCACCCTGGCGCTGCTGCTGGCGCGCTATGCCGAGGCCGAGTTCGTGGCGATCTCGGCCGTGCTCAGCGGCCTGCCGCAGGTGCGCGAGGTGCTGGCCGCTGCCGAGGCGCGCTTCAACCAGGGCCAGCGCACGGTGCTGTTCGTGGACGAGGTGCACCGCTTCAACAAGGCCCAGCAGGATGCCTTCCTGCCGCACATCGAGCGCGGCTCGATCCTGTTCGTCGGCGCCACCACCGAAAACCCCAGCTTCGAGCTCAACTCGGCGCTGCTCTCGCGCTGCCGCGTGCACGTGCTCGAGGCGGTGTCGGCCGACGACATCGTGCAGGCTCTGCGCCGCGCCCTGGACGATGGCGAGCGCGGCCTGGGCGGGCAGGGCATCGTCGTGGACGAGGCGCGGCTGCGCGAGATCGCCGGCGCCGCCGACGGTGACGTGCGCCGCGCGCTGACCCTGCTGGAGATCGCCGCCGAGCTGGCCGCCGACGAGGGTGGCGAGGTCACCGAGGCCACGCTGGTGCAGGTGCTGGCCGACCGCACCCGCCGCTTCGACAAGGGCGGCGAGCAGTTCTACGACCAGATTTCGGCCCTGCACAAATCGGTGCGCAGCTCCAACCCCGACGGCGCGCTGTACTGGTTCGCGCGCATGCTCGACGGTGGCTGCGACCCGGGCTACCTCGCGCGCCGCATCACCCGCATGGCGGTCGAGGACATCGGCCTGGCCGACCCGCGCGCGCTGCAGATGGCGATCGAGGCCTGGGAGGCCTACGACCGCCTGGGCAGCCCCGAGGGCGACCTCGCCCTGGCGCAGGTCGTGCTCTACCTCGCCAGCACCGCCAAATCCAACGCCGGCTACGTGGCCTTCAAGGCGGCCCAGGCCGACGTGCGCGAGACCGGCACCCAGGACGTGCCCCTTCACCTGCGCAACGCGCCGACCAAACTGATGAAGCAGCTCGGCTACGGCACGGGCTACCAGTACGACCACGACGCGCCCGAGGGCATCGCCCTCGACCAGACCGCCTTCCCGGACGCGATGGGCGAGCGCGAGTATTACCAGCCGGTCGAGCGCGGCCTGGAGATCAAGCTCAAGGAAAAGCTCGACAGGCTGCGCGCGGCGCGCCGGCAGGCGAGGGCAGGCAGGTCGTGAACTGGCCGCTGCTGGGCGTGGTGATGGCCGGTGGCGCCCTGGGCGCGGGTGCCCGGCACCTGCTGGGCGACTGGCTGCTGCGCCAGTTCGGCGCGGGCCTGCCCTGGGGCACGCTGATGGTGAACCTGCTGGGCAGTCTCCTGGCCGGGTTCATCGTGCTCTGGCTGCAGGACCGGGGCGAGGCCGCGCTGCTGCTGCGCGGCTTCCTCGTGGTCGGCCTGCTCGGCGGCCTGACCACCTATTCGGCGCTGATGGTCGAATGCCTGCTTTTCGCCCGCGAAGGGCGCTCGGGGCAGGTGCTGGCTTACCTCGTGCTGAGCCTGGTGGCCGGCCTGGCCCTGGTCTGGGCCGGCGCACGGCTGGCGCAGTGGCTGCGCCCGGCCTGAGCCGAGCCGCTCAGAAGCGTTCCGACACCGGCAGGTAGCGCCACTGGCCCGCGGGCATCTTCGACAGGCCGATGCGGCCCAGGCGCAGGCGACGCATCGCCGTGGCCTTGAGGCCGACCTCGGCGCACAGGTGCTGCAGCAGCCCCGGCCGAACGCCCTTGATGGCGAAGCGCAGGCGCTGCTCGCTCTGCCAGCTCACCTTGAACGGGGCGACCGGCCAGCCATCGAACTTCGTGCCGGAGACCAGGCGGTTCCAGCCGTAGGGCGCGAGTTCGCCTTCGACGTCGACAAGCCATTCCTGTTCGAGCTTGTTGCCGTCCTCCGCCAGCTTGCGCAGCACGCGCCCGTCCTGGCTGTAGATGACCAGCCCGCTGGCCTCGGGGTCGATGGCCATGGCCGGCGCAAGGCGGTGGAAATACCGGCGCAGCAGCCGCCAGCCCGAGCCGTCGTCGGGCCAGCGGTTCTCCGGGGCCAGCAGCGCCAGCGCCGCTTCCGGCCCGCTGGCCATGTCGAAGCCCGCGGGTTTGTGCAGCAGCAGGGTGGCCGGCTCGGCCGGTTCCGGGCGGGCGCCCGGCAGCAGGGCCACCACCTCGTCGGTGACCGGGTGCTGCGGCGCCTCGACCACGACGCCGTCGACGGTGACCCAGCCGCCCTGCACATACAGCTCGGCCTCGCTGCGCGAGCAGCCGGTGAGTTCGATGACGCGCCGCGCCAGGCGGACGGCTTCGGTCATGACTTGCGGGCGGCCTTCTTCTGGTCCTTCTCGGCGCGCTTCTCCTTCAGGGTCTTTTCCGGCTTCTTCTTCTCGTTCTTCTTCTGGTTCAGGCCCTTGGCCATGGTCATGCTCCTGGAGGAGGCCGCGCGGGCTGCGTGGCCGGCCGGTGAAGCATGCGCCGACGGCCCCGGTTTGGCCACGTTTTTCGTTGCGGAGGCCGGCTTGGCGGCGTGATAATGCACCGCCCCGTTTCATTTCCGGAATGATCCCATGCTCGATCCCCAGCTCCTGCGCGGCCAGCTCGCCGACACTGCCGCCCGCCTGAAGGCCACCCGCGGCTTCGAGCTCGACGTGGCCGGCCTCGAGCGGCTGGAATCCGAGCGCAAGCAGATCCAGACCCGCACGCAGGAGCTGCAGAACCTGCGCAACACGCGCTCGAAGGCCATCGGCATGGCCAAGGGCAAGGGCGAAGACACCAGCGCGCTGATGGCCGAGGTCGCCGGCATCGGCGACGAACTCAAGGCCTCGGAGGCCCGGCTCGAGGCGATCCGCGCCGAACTCGATGCCATCGCCCTGGCGATCCCGAACCTGCCGCACGAGTCGGTGCCGGTCGGTGCCGACGAGAGCCAGAACCACGAGGTCTCGCGCTGGGGCACGCCGCGCAGCTTCGATTTTGCGGTGAAGGACCACGTCGAACTCGGCGCCCGCGACGGCTGGCTCGATGGCGACGCCGGCGCCAAGCTCAGCGGCGCGCGCTTCACCGTGCTGCGCGGCCAGCTGGCGCGGCTGCACCGCGCCCTGGCCCAGTTCATGCTCGATCTGCACACCGGCGAGCACGGCTACCTCGAGGCAAACGTGCCGCTGATCGTCAACGCCGACAGCATGCAGGGCACCGGCCAGCTGCCCAAGTTCGAGGAAGACCTGTTCGCCACCGACGTGGGCGATTCGCGCCGCTACCTGATCCCCACCAGCGAAGTGCCGCTGACCAACCTCGTGCGCGACGAGATCGTCGAGGACGCCGCGCTGCCGATGCGCCTGAGCGCGCACTCGATGTGCTTCCGCGCCGAGGCCGGCAGCCACGGCCGCGACACCCGCGGCATGATCCGCCAGCACCAGTTCGAGAAGGTCGAGCTGGTTTCGCTCACCCGCCCGAACGAGTCGGACGAGGAGCACGAGCGCATGACCCGCTGCGCCGAGGTGGTGCTCGAGAAGCTCGGCCTGCCGTACCGCAAGGTGCTGCTGTGCACCGGCGACATGGGCTTCGGTGCGCGCAAGACCTATGACCTCGAGGTCTGGCTGCCCAGCCAGGGCACCTACCGCGAAATCAGCAGCTGCTCGAACTGCGGCGACTTCCAGGCGCGCCGCATGCAGGCGCGCTGGCGCAACCCGGCCACCGGCAAGCCCGAGCCGCTGCACACGCTCAATGGTTCGGGCGTGGCCGTGGGCCGCGCCCTGATCGCGGTGATGGAGAATTACCAGGACGCCGACGGCCGCATCGAAGTGCCCGCCGCGCTGCGTCCCTACATGGGCGGCCTGGAGCGCATCGGATGAACCACCCGGACCTGAACGACCTGCAGTTCTTCGCGATGGTGGTCGAACACGGCGGTTTCGCCGCGGCCGAACGCGCCCTGGGCGTGCCCAAGTCGAGGCTGAGCCGGCGCATCGCCCAGCTCGAGTCCGACCTCGGCGTGCGCCTGCTGCAGCGCTCGACCCGCAAGTTCGCCGTCACCGACGTCGGCCAGAGCGTCTACCGGCACGCCCAGACCATGCTCGCCGAGGCCCAGGCCGCGCGCGAAGCGGTGGACCGCGTCAGCGCCGCGCCGCGCGGCATCATCAAGGTCAGCTGCCCGGTGGCGCTGGCCCAGGAACTGCTGGCGCCGCTGCTGCCGGCCTTCATGAAGAAGCACCCGCAGGTGCGCATCCAGCTGCACGTGAGCAACCGCCGCGTGGACTTGATCCAGGAAGGCTTCGACGTGGCGCTGCGCGTGCGCAGCCAGCTCAACGACGACGGCGAGATGGTGGCGCGCAGCTTCGGCCAGCTGCGCGAGCTGCTGGTGGCCAGCCCGCGCTACCTCGACCGGGTGGGCCGCCCGAAGTCGCCTGCCGACCTGGCCGGCCACACCACGCTGAGCATGATCGAGGACGATGCCCGCCAGCGCTGGACCCTGCACGGTCCGGAAGGGCAGGTGCAAAAGGTCGATCTGACCCCGACCCTGATGGCGCAGGATTTCCCGCTGCTGCTGGCGGCCGCCCGCGACGGCCTGGGCGTGGTGCTGCTGCCCGAGCTGAGCTGCGCCGAGGCGATCCGCCGGGGCGAGCTGGAGGTCGTGCTGCCCGAGTGGAACCTGCCGCAGGGCATCTGCCACGCCATCTACCCCTCGCGCCGCGGCCTGCTGCCGGCGGTGCGTGCCTTCATCGACTTCCTGGCCGAACAGTTGCCGGGCAAGATCCAGGACAGCAAGCTCAAGTGCGGCACGCCCGGCGGCGTGCCCTGCGAGAAGTTCCCGGCGGCGCCCTAGGCGCGACCGTCGTGTGCCTGAAATGGAAGAGTGGCCGAGCGGTTTAAGGCACCGGTCTTGAAAACCGGCGAAGGGTCAAACCTTCCGTGGGTTCGAATCCCACCTCTTCCGCCACGCCCCGCGGGGTATTGAGCCGAATCGGTACGAAGCATGGATGGCAAGGTCCTGGTGACAGGCGGGGCGGGTTTCCTGGGCTCCCATGCGGCGCTCGCGCTCCTCGAGGCGGGCCATGAGGTCGTCATCTACGACAACCTGTGCAACAGCTCGCCGGCGGTACCGGGGCGGGTGGCGGCGCTGGCCGGGCGTCCGCCCGACGTCATCGAAGGCGACATCCGCGATGCCGGGCGCCTGCGCCGGCTGTTCGCCGAGCACCGCATCGGCGCCGTGATGCACTTCGCCGGCCTCAAGTCGGTGGCCGATGGCCAGGCGCGGCCGCTCGAGTACTACGACAACAACGTCGCCGGCAGCGCCGTCCTGCTGGCGGAGATGGAGCGCGCGGGCGTGCGCACCCTGGTGTTCTCGTCCTCCGCCACGGTCTACGGAGAGGGCGGCGGGGGCAGCGCCGCGCAGGAGTCGCTGCCGCTGGCGCCGACCAGCGTGTACGGCCGCACCAAGCGCATCGTCGAGGACATGATCCGCGACCAGGCCGCCAGCGGGGCAGGCTTGCGCCACGCCCTGCTGCGCTACTTCAACCCCGTCGGCGCGCACCCCTCGGGGCGCCTGGGCGAGTCCCCGCGGGGGCGGCCGAACAACCTGCTGCCCTTCGTCGCACAGGTGGCGGCGGGCTTGCGGCCGAAACTGCAGGTTTTCGGCGGCGATTACCCGACGCCGGACGGCACGGGCCGCCGCGACTACCTGCACGTCCAGGACCTCATCGACGGTCACCTGGCCGCCCTGCGCGCCGTGGCCGCCGGCGAGGCCTCGCTGGTGGCCAACCTGGGCACCGGCCGGCCGCACAGCGTTCTCGAGGTGGTCCGCGCCTTCGAGAAGGCCTCGGGTCGCCCCGTGCCTTTCGAAATCGTCGATCGCCGGCCGGGAGACCTGGCCGAATACTGGGCCGACCCCACGCATGCCCGCGAACTATTCGGCTGGAAAGCCAGCCGGGATCTGGCGACGATGTGCGTCGATGCCTGGCGCTGGCAGACCCACGTGATGAGAGAAGACGCATGACGCCACCCCGTACGCCCCGTCCTGCGCTGGCCAGACTCTCGATCGTGGTTCCCTGCTACAACGAGGCGGCAGTGATCGGCGAAACCGTCCGCCGGCTGCAGGCCCTGTGCGATTCGCTGCCGGACACGCAGGCCGAGATGATCTTCGTCGACGACGGCAGTCGCGACGCGACCCGCGTCCTTCTGCGCGGCTTCGCGGCCCAGGACCAGCGCATCCGCGTGATCGGCCTGGCGCGCAACTTCGGCCACCAGCTGGCGGTAACCGCCGGCATCGACGCCGCCGGGGGCGATGCCGTGGTGCTGATCGACGCCGACCTGCAGGATCCGCCCGAAGTGGTCGCCGAGATGCTCGCGCGCTGGCGCGAGGGCTATGACGTGGTCTATGGCACCCGCACCGAGCGGCCGGGCGAGAGCTGGTTCAAGCTGGCCAGTGCGCGGGCCTTCTACCGCCTGCTCAACCGCCTTTCGGACGTCCCCATCCCGCTCGACACCGGCGACTTCCGGCTGATGGACCGGGCCGTGGTGGAGGTCCTGAAGGCCATGCCGGAGCGCGATCGTTTCATCCGCGGCATGGTTTCCTGGGTCGGATTCCGCCAGTTGGCGCTGCCGTACCGGCGTGCCGGCCGCTTCGCCGGCGAAACCAAGTATCCGCTGCGCAAGATGCTGCGCTTCGCCGGCGACGGCATCCTCTCGTTCTCCACCCGGCCGCTGCAGCTGTCGATCGGCCTGGGTTTCCTGTCGGCGGGCCTGGCGCTGCTGGGCATGCTCTATGCGGTGGTGGTGCGCCTGGTGACCACCGAGTGGGTGGCCGGCTGGGCCGCGATCATGGTGGCGGTGCTTTTCGTGGGTGGCGTGCAGCTGGTGTCCATCGGCATCCTCGGCGAGTACATCGGCCGCATCTACCACGAGGTCAAGCGCCGGCCGCTCTACGTCACCGAGGAAGAGATCGGCGCCCGGGGCCGGAATGAAGTCTGAGTTCGTCCGCTACCTTGCATCCGGCGTGGTGAACACGCTGGCCGGCTACCTGGCTTTCCTGCTGGCGCTGCACGGCCTGGGTCTCGGGCTGTTCGCGGCCAATGCCGCCAGCTACGCGGTCGGGCTGACGGTGGCCTACGGGCTCAACCTCGCCTTCGTGTTCCGGGGCAGCCGGCATTCGGGCGGGGCGCTGGCCCGGTTCCTGGCGGGCTTCGCCGCGGCCTACGCGGTCAACCTCGGCGTACTGGCGCTGGCCCATGGCCAGGCGGGACTTCGCGCCGAGCTGGCCCAGGTTGCGGCGATGGCCGCCTATACCGTGAGCTTCTACCTCATCAATCGCCATTTCGTGTGGCGGAGGACTGCATGAGCGACGGCGGGGATGCCCCGGTGCGGGCAACGGCGGGCAAGCCGGAACTGGCGCTTCGCATCCGCTGGCTGCTGGCGGCGCTGGTCCTGGCCTTGTGCGCCTGGACCTGGGCGGCACTGCCGACGCTGCCGGTGTTCGGCAACGACGAGGTGCATTACTACGCGGACTTCGGCTTCAAGCTCTCGGAGGACGGGCGCTGGCTGAACTACGCGCTGCATGACCTGCTGCGAGCGGTGCCGCTGCTGGCCTGGGCCGTGCTGTTCCCCTGCCTGGGCTGGGTGGCCTTCCTGCGCCTGGGCCGGGGCAGCGGGCTGGCGTGGCCGGAAGCGGCGCTGTTCGCGTCCGTGCTGCTGGTCTCGCCGCCGATGGCGGAGCAGGGCCTGTGGCCGGCCACGACCCTGCCCGCGATCGGCGTGCTCTTGTTCGTCGACCTGCTGGTGCGGCGCCGGGTGCCGATGCCGCTGGTCTACCTCGCGGGCGGTGCGCTGATGTTCGGCACGCTGCAGGGGTTCTATTTCCTGCTTCCCCTTTTCTACCTTGGAAGCCTGCGCGAGGCTGGCGGCGAACGTGCCGCCTGGCGTGCCGCGCTGGCGCACTTGGGCTGGTGGATCGCCGGTGCCGTGGTGGGCGTGCTGCTGATGTCGCTGCTGCTGTGGTGGCTGGCCGGCCACTTCGGCCCCCAACCGGCGGCCTGGCGTCAGGTGCAGCCGATCCATGCGCCCGAAGACCTGGTGCGCAACCTGGACTACATACGGATGGCCTGCTGGCGCGGCGTGGTTGAGCTGTCCCGGGCCGCCGGGCTGGCGGCCCCCGCGTGGCTGGTCGGTCTGGGCCTGCTGGCGACGGCCCGGCTCGCACGGCTGCCCAAAGTGCTGCCGGCCGTGGCCCTGCTTCTTGCAGTGGCCCTGGGCTTTTTCGCGATGTCGCTGCCGATGGCGCCCGTGATCCAGACCCGCACGCTGATCGCCCTGGTGGCGGCGATGGTGCTTGCCCTGGCGTGGTTGCCGGGACGCACGGATCGGGGCCGCCTGGCGGGCTCGGCGCTGCTGGCCGTGGTGGGGTGTGCATTCGCGGCGGAGGCAGGGGCGCTGTGGGCGCGGCATCGGGACGTGCAGGGCTATTACCATGCGCAGATCCAGGCCCTGTTGCCGCAGCCCCCGGCGGCGTACCCGGCACTTGCCCTGTTCGGGCTGCTGCCGGAGTCGGGGCCCAAGGCCTGGATCTTCAACAGCCCGCCCTATATGCATGCCATCGTGCATGCGCTGGGCGTGAGCGATTACCGCGACTGCCGGCAGCCGGGGGATCCGCGCTGCGAGGGCGTGACGTTGCCGGCGCCGCAGGCGCGACTCGACCTCGGCGGTGCATCGCTGTGCCATGCCGAGGCGGAGGATGGCGTCGCCCTGGTCTGGGTCTGCGAGCCGGCGTCGCGCTAGCCGAACAGGCTTTCGCGCGGCATCGCCAGCGCGATCGTGTTGAAGCTGCCGTGCGCGAGGATGCAGGCGGCGAGCGACCGGGTCCGGAGCATCAGGGCCGCCAGCAGCGCGCCCAGGCCCATCGCCGACAACGTGGCCGCGGCGCCGCCGGGCAGGTGCAGGGCGGCGAAGGACAGCGCTGAGAAGACGCCGGCCGCCGGCTCGCCGATGGCGCGGCTGGCGATGGGCAGCAGCCAGCCGCGAAATGCCAGTTCCTCCAGGAACGGGGCGTAGAGGGCCGCCAGCACCAGCACACCTGCCGAGAACGGAGGGAGGCGAAGCGCGTTGGCCGTGTTGCCGCCCAGCAGGGGCCACAGGAATTCGAGCAGCGCCACCCAGGCCAGCGCCAGCAGCGCCACGCCCAGCGCCCGGGACAGGCCTCGCGGCGTTGCTGCCGCGGCCGGGCGCAGGCCCGGCAGGTTGAACTGCGCGCTGCAGGCCCAGTAGGCGGCCAGCACGCTGCCGACGGGTATGAGCAGCATCAGCAGCATCATGGCCAGGGACTCGCCCCATTCGGCCGGGTCGAACGGGCTGGGCAGGTCGTTGAAGACGAAGGCATGGGCGCGGCAGGGCCGGGCGCCGGAATCGCGAACCAGCTGGTCGAGCGTGGCCTTAGCCACCGGCAGTTCGTAGTCGTGCAGGCGCGAGAAGCTGGCGCAGGCGAGGTCCGGTCCGCAGCTTGCCGGCCGGTGCCGCTCGAACTCGCCGTGGCCGACGCGCCCGTGCCGGAATACGGGGTGGCCGACGACGGCCTGCTCAAGCGCGGCCAACTGCGCCGGCGTGCCCTCGACCCAGACCAGGGTGCGGTCGTGGTTTCCCATCGAGGTGAGCGCGAAGAAGCAGGCGGCAGTGACGGCCAGCATCAGCACCGGCAGCACCAGCGACAGCAGGAGCAGGGCCAGCCGCTGCAGCAGGGTGGGGCGGTGTGGCATGCCGGGTCCATGGGCTTGGGGCGATTCGAACATGGCGGGTCCGCCGGCCTGCGTGCATCGGCGCAATCGTTGCCGTGGGGTAAGGATTCTCCGGTGATCGCGGCGCGCAGCATGCGTCGGGCCGAAGTTTGTACTAAGCGGATAACCGCGTTCGCGATGCTTGCGTGGCGTAGGAATTCACTTAGCGGCATAACGGAGTCTTGCCATTGCGGCGATGCCCGACCGTCGCCTAGCGTGGTCCACGAGCCCGGGGGAGGGACGGCAAGTGATCCGAGTTTTCATCATCGACGACCATGCGCTGGTGCGCACCGGCTATCGGCTGATCCTCGAGCAGTGCGGCGAGTTCGAGATCGTCGGCGAGGCGGCGACCGGCGAGGAAGCCCTGGCGCGCATCCGCAAGCTGCGCCCCGACGTGGTGCTGTGCGACCTGCACCTGCCCGGCATCAGCGGGCTTGATGTCACCGAGCGGCTGGTACGTTCGGACACCGGGATCCGCGTGGTCATCGTCTCGATCCAGGAGGACGGGCCGATGCCGCGGCGGCTGATCGAAGCCGGTGCGTCCGGCTACCTGGGCAAGGGCTGCGATCCGCAGGAGCTGGTGCGCGCCGTGCGCGACGTGTTTCGCGGGCGGCGCTACCTGGCCACCGATGTCGCGCAACGCATGGCCTTCGACGGCTTCGGCGGCCAGTCCTCGCCCTTCGACGCGCTGTCGCCGCGTGAGCTGCAGGTGGCCCGACTGCTCTGCCAGGGCATGCGCATGGAGGAGATCGGAAGGCGACTGAGCCTGAGCGGAAAGACAGTGGCCACCCACAAGTACCGCTTGTTCGAGAAGCTGGGCATCCGCGACGCGATCGCGCTGGCGCGGCTGGCCGGCCAGCACGGCGTCTGCGATCCGGCGTCGGCCGTGGCGGGCTGAAGGCGACGCAAACAACAAAGGCGCCTCGCGGCGCCTTTGTTGCGGGTCGAAGGCTGGTCTCAGCCGTTCTTGTCCGGCTGCGTGCCGGGCTGCTGCTCCGGCTCGGCCAGCGTCCAGTCCGGGGCGGCGGGCATGTCCGCCGGCTCGGCCGGTGCAACCGGCGCCTGCGGCAGCGGCTCGGCCTCGAGCGGGATCAGGCTGGGCTGCATCGGCTGGACCGGCGCGCTGGCGAAACCATTGGCCGGTGCCACCGTGACCGCCGGCGCGACGGTCGGCTCGGGGGCAATCGTTTCGGCCTCGACCGGCTCGACAGCGACGGGCTCGGCAACCACGGGCTCGGCAACGACGGGCTCGACAGCAACCGGCTCGACGGCGACGGGCTCGGCAACGACCGGCTCGGCAACGACCGGCTCAGCGGCAACCTGTTCGACCGCCACCGGCTCGGCTTCGACGGATTCGGCGGCCGCCTGCACCACCGCAGCCACCGCCGGCACGGCGACCGGCGCGGGGCCCAGGTCGTCGAAATCGGACTCGGCGGCGGTCACCGGGGCGGCCGTGACCTGGCGCATCTCGCCGGAGACGCCCGTCGAGGCTTCGTCCTCGCCCGCGTCATCGCCATCGTCCTGCCCGTCTTCGCCCTGGCCCGTGGCATCGCCCGGCGCGCCTTCGGTGCGGCGGCGACGACGGCCACCGCGACGACCGCGGCGGCGACGTCCCGTGCCCTCGGCCGCGGCGCCCTCGGCAGCCGGCGCCGACCCCTCGGCCAGGGCCTGCACGGCCTCCGTGGCTTCGTCGGCGGCAGGCGCCAGGTCGGCCAGCGCCTCGTCGGCTGCGACCACGGCGGCGCCGGCGACGGCACCGGTGCCGGCGGCAGCTTCCGCCGCCTGCCGCGCCGCCCGCGCCTCGCGGCGCTCCTGTTCGCGCTTGAGGTTCTCCAGGCGCTGCTGCTCGCGGCGCTCGGCCTCCTTCTTCTGGTTCTCTTCGCGGCGCTGCTGCGCCTCGAGGCGCTTGGCCTCGTCGGCCTTCTTCTGCTCCTCGCTGCGCTCGGGCTTGGGCTGCTTGGCCTTGCCCTGGCCCTGGGCCTGCTGCGGCTTGCCGCCACGGTCGCGCTCGATGCGCTCGCGGCGATTGCCGCGTTCGCGGCGGCCACCGCGCTCGTTCCTGTCGCCGCGCTCGCCGCGCTCATCGCGGCCGTTGCGCTCGCCACGACGGGCCGGCGTGGCCTCGGCGGCCGGTGCCTCGTCGCCGGTGAACACGGCCATCAGGCGCGCAAGGAAGCCACGCTTGGGCGCCGGCGCCTGGATGGCGGCCGGCAGCGGCGCCGGCTCCGGCGCTTCCTCGCGCACCGGCGCCGGGTTCGGCGGGCGCACGGCGGTGACGGCCGGCAGGTCGGGCACGTTGATGTGGGCCTTGGTCAGCGAATGCACGGCCAGCTTGCGCGGCGTGGTGCGGTGGTAGCTGGGCTTGCCCGATTCCTCGCCCAGCTCGTTCTCGCGCAGGCGGCTGATGTTGAAGTGCGGGGTCTCGAGCTGGTCGTCGGCGACGATGACCACCGGCGCGTCGTGGCGCTGCTCGATCTCGATCAGGGCGCGGCGCTTCTCGTTGAGCAGGTAGTTGGCGATCTCCGGCGGGGCCTGCACCAGCACCTGCCCGGTGTTCTCCTTCATCGCGTGCTCTTCGACCAGGCGCAGGATCGACAGCGACAGCGACTCGACGCTGCGCATGCGGCCGTGGCCCTCGCAGCGCGGGCAGACGATCTGGCTGGACTCGCCCAGCGACGGACGCAGGCGCTGGCGGCTCATCTCGAGCAGGCCGAAGCGCGAGATGCGGCCGATCTGCACCCGCGCGCGGTCCTGCTTGAGCGCCTGCTGCAGGCGCTCCTCGACCTGGCGCTGGTGCTTGCCCGAGCTCATGTCGATGAAGTCGATCACCACCAGGCCGCCCAGGTCGCGCAGGCGCATCTGGCGGGCCACTTCGTCGGCGGCCTCGAGGTTGGTGTTGAATGCGGTCTCCTCGATGTCGCTGCCCTTGGTGGCGCGCGCCGAGTTGACGTCGATGGCGGTCAGGGCCTCGGTCTGGTCGACCACGATGGAGCCGCCCGAGGGCAGGCGCACCTGGCGCTCGTAGGCGCCCTCGATCTGCGACTCGATCTGGTAGCGGTTGAACAGCGGGGTCGGGTCTTCGTAGAGCTTGAGCTTGCGCAGGGCCTGCGGCATCACCGACTGCATGAAGTCGCGCGCCTCGTCGTACATCTCCTTCGTGTCTACCAGGATCTCGCCGATGTCGGCGCGCAGGTAGTCACGCAGGGCGCGGATGATCAGGCGCGATTCCTGGTAGATCAGGAAGGGCGCCGGCTTGCTCAGGGCGGCGTCGGTGATCGACTTCCAGACCTGCAGCAGGTAGTCGAGGTCCCACTGCAGTTCGTCCGCGGCCCGGCCGACGCCGGCGGTGCGGATGATCACGCCCATGTCCTCGGGGATGGTCAGCACGTCCATCGCTTCCTTGAGGGCGGCGCGGTCGTCGCCCTCGACCCGGCGCGAGACGCCGCCGGCGGTGGGCGAGTTGGGCATCAGCACCATGTAGCGGCCGGCCAGGGAGATGAACGTGGTCAGGGCGGCGCCCTTGTTGCCGCGCTCTTCCTTGTCCACCTGCACGACCACTTCCTGGCCTTCGCGCAGGAATTCCTTCAGGCCGGCCTTGTTCGGGTCGACGCCGGGGACGAAGTAGTCGCGGGAGATTTCCTTCAGCGGCAGGAAGCCGTGGCGCTCGCCGCCGTATTCAACGAAGGCCGCCTCGAGGGACGGCTCGAGCCGGACGATGCGGCCCTTGTAGATGTTGGACTTCTTCTGCTCTTTCGAGGGCTGCTCGATGTCGATGTCGTACAGGTTCTGGCCATCGACGATCGCCACGCGCAGTTCTTCGGCCTGCGTGGCGTTGATCAGCATACGCTTCATGGTGGATTCCTCACGCGCTCGTACCGCGAGGAACGCCGGGGTCCGCGCCCGATGTTTCGGGCCCGGGGCGCGTGGCGCACCCGGGCCTGGCAGGAACTTCCAGCGCTACAGACCTTGGGCGTACCCACGGGAGCGCTTGTTGTGTTTGTTCGGTCGTAGGGCCCGGACCCCGCCTTGCGGCGCCCGGTGTTCGCAGGCCCGCGGGCCGGCGGCAATATCCGTCCGCCTTCGGCACCGGCTAACATGGTCACCCCCGTGGGGTGTGGTAGCGGTTCCTCGGGATTCGGCGGGGTCGGCTTTCGGCCGGGGAGCCCCTTCGAAATCAGGACGTTATCTCGCGCAGTGATTGTATAGGGGCAACCCCCATGGCGGCAAACGATGTCTCGACCGGTGTGAGACTGGTCCGGGTCCCGGAGGACCGGGATGGCCAGCGGCTGGACAATTTCCTGCTCCTGCACCTCAAGGGCGCCCCCCGCAGCCTGGTCTACAAGCTCGTGCGCAGCGGCCAGGTGCGCATCAACGGCAAGCGGGCCAAGGCCGACAGCCGCCTGGCGGGGGGCGACGAAGTGCGCATTCCGCCGGTCCGGCTCGAGGCGCCGGGCGAGGCCCGGACCCCGCCCAAGGGCATGCTCGAGCGGCTGGCGGCCAGCATCGTGTTCGAGGACAAGGCCATCCTGGCCCTCAACAAGCCCAGCGGCATCGCCACCCATGGCGGCAGCGGCATCAGCTTCGGGGTGATCGAGGCGCTGCGCGCCCTGCGCCCGGGCGAGCCGCTGGAACTGGTGCACCGGCTCGACCGCGACACCTCCGGCGTGCTGGTGCTGGCCAAGAAGCGTTCGGCCCTGCTGGAACTGCAGGCCCTGATGCGCGCCGGCGAGGACGACGAAGGCCCGGCCAAGCGCTACCTCGCACTGCTGGTCGGGCGCGTGCCCAACGGCACGCTGACGGTGGACGCGCCGCTGCTCAAGTCGGTGCTCCAGGGCGGCGAGCGCATGGTGCGGGTGGACCCGGCCGGCAAGCCGTCCACCAGCCATTTCAAGGTGCTCGAGCGCCGCGGCGGGCACAGTTTCTGCGAGGTGCGCATCGAGACCGGGCGCACCCACCAGATCCGCGTGCATGCCGCGCACCTGGGCCACCCGGTGGCCGGCGACGAGAAATACGGCGAGCGCGAGGCCAACAAGCGGCTGGCCGAGCAGGCCGGGTTGCGCCGGCTGTTCCTGCACGCCGCATCCATCGAATTCGCGCTCGAAGGCGGGGCCAAGCCCTACCTGATCAACGCGCCGCTGCCCGAGGACCTGTCCTCGGTGCTCGACCGCCTGGGCTGATCAGCGGGACTGGCCGGCGAGCAGCTCGGCCTTGGCGGCGCAGGTGAAATCGTTCTCGCTCAGGCCGCCGACGTCGTGGGTCGAGAAACGCACCACCGCGCGGTCGTAGTGCACGCCCAGGTCCGGGTGGTGGTCTTCGGCGTGCGCCACGTAGGCCAGCGCGTTCACGTAGGCCATGGTGCGGTGGTAGTCGGGGAAGCGGAAGGTCTTGCGGATCGCCAGGCCATCCTCGACCAGTTCCCAGCCGGGCAGGGCGGCCAGGCGGCTGGCCACGGCGGCTTCGTCGAGCAGGTGCCCGGCGCCCCTGAGCGGCTGGCAGCGGCGATCGGCGAGTTCATCGATGGTGGTCATGACAGCGTTCCGGTCCGGGAAGGGGCGAAGTATAGGTCGCGGCGGTAGAATGCGCGCCATGATCAATCTCTCCGAATCCGCCCAGGCTTACTTCCGCCGCCTGCTCGAATCCCAGGGCGGCGATGCCGTCGGTATCCGCCTCTCGGCGGTGGAGCCGGGCACGCCGCGCGCCGACGCGCGCCTGGAATTCTGCGAAGCGGTCGACCTGCGTGGCGACGAGTGGGCCATCGACTGCGAGGGCTTCACGCTTTACGTCGACGCCGACAGCGTGCCCTGGCTCGACGCCGCCGAGATCGACTTCGCCAGCCAGGCCACCGGCGGCCAGCTCACCATCCGCGCGCCGCGGATCAAGGGCGAGGCGCCGGCCGGCAACGCCAGCCTGGTCGAGCGCGTGCGCTGGCTGATCGAGTCGGAGATCAACCCGCAGCTGGCCTCGCACAAGGGCCGCGTGGCGCTGGAGTCGATCGATGCCGACGGCGTGGTCTACCTGCGCTTCGGCGGTGGCTGCCATGGCTGCGGCATGGCCGACGTCACGCTCAAGCAGGGCATCGAGAAGCAGATGATGGCGCGCTTCCCGGAAGTCACCGCGGTGCGCGACGCCACCGACCACAGCACCGGCAGCGCGCCCTACATAGCCCGCGGCTGAATCCCGGCGGCGGCCGCGTTCGTGGCTTAACCGATTTTTTCGGCGGCATGCCGTTAGTCTCTGCGGGTTCTCTCCAGACACTGGCCCGTGAGCGAAGACATCGAGCACCGCGATCCCGTCCAGGAACTGGTCGAAGCCGACCATCGCTGGCGCCCGATCCCCGACGTCGATCCGATGCCGACGCAGCTGCGCATCGGCCTGTGGCTGCTGATCGTCGGCGGCCACCTGCTGGCGTTCTGGGTGCTCGACACCAGCCGCTTCGTCGATCCGCTGCCGCCGCAGGTCGAGACGACCCTGGTGTTCCTGCCGCCGCCGGAGCCAGAGCCCGAACCGGAACCCATTCCGGAACCCATTCCGGAACCCGAGCCGATTCCGGAGCCAATGCCGGAGCCGGAGCCTCAGCCGGAACCGCAGCCGGAACCCGTGCCGGAGCCGGAGCCGATCCCCGAGCCCGAGCCCACTCCCGAGCCGGAACCGGAGCCGGAGCCGATTCTCGAGCCCGAGCCCGAACCCGAACCCGAACCCCAACCCGAGCCGCTGCCCGAGCCCGGGCTCGAACTGCCCACCGTCGAGCGCCCGGTGCGGGAGGCGGTCGAGGTCGAGGTGCCGCTGCCCGAGTCGGTGCTGCCCCAGCCGGTGCCGGTGACCGTCGACATCGAGGTCGCGGAGGCGCTGCCGTCGGTCACGCCCGAGCGCATCCAGGCCGAGGCGCCCCGGCTCGAGCCGGTGCCGGAGATCCCGGTGGCACCGCGGGCTTCCGCCGGCGTGGAGCTCGCGCCGGTGCTCGAGGCCGCGCCCGAGATCGCGCGCCAGGCGCCCTCGCTGGCCTTCGATCCCGAAGCCCCGGAGAAGAAGAAGCCGAAACTGGTGATCGACCCGGTGACGCTCGAACCGATCGAGCTCGATGAAGGTGCGCTCGAGGATCTTGCCGCGGGCGAACCGCCACCGCCGGCCGCGGCCCAGCCGGCGGCCGAAGCCTTTGCCCCGGCGCCCACGCCCGGTGCGCTGATGGCCGTCGAGCCCAGCCCGCGCGCCGGGCCGTCCGCTGGTGCGCTGTCGCTCTACAACCCCGACGGTTCGATCGCGCTGCCTGACGAGGTGCGCGACCGGATCTCCGCCGGCGACGACGACGAGAGGCGCTTTGCCTTCCAGCAGCCGGGGCTGGCCGAAGCCGAGGCCTTCCTGCAGCGCCGGAAGGTGCTCGAGTACGAAGCCACGCGCTTCGACGCGAGCTGGCGGCCGAGCAAGGACATGCTGACCGAACTGCTGGAGCGGGCGGTCGAGGCCTCGACCCTGATGGTCGACATTCCCGTGCCCGGCAGCCCGGGCACGAAGCTGCGCTGCGGCGTCGCGATCCTCGCCGCCGGCGGTGGCTGTGGTTTCGTGCACAACAACACGGGTTACCGCGTCGAAGCCGGCGACGACCCGGCCACGCTCAGTCCGGAAGAGGAACGCCAGTGCGCGATCTGGTGGGAGCGCATCGTCGATCCGCGCAGCCAGGCCGAATGGCGGCGCACGCGTGCGCTGTACGAGATCGAGTGCCGCAAGCCGCCTGCCAGGGAGACGATGCCGCCGGGCTGAACAGGCCAGGCCGGAAAAGAGAAGGCCCCGCGATGCGGGGCCTTCCCTGGAGCCTGCGTCGATGGACGCGGATCAGCGCTCGTCGACCGAACTCAGGTCGCGCAGATCGCCCTTCTGGGCGCCGTAGAACGCCGACAGGTCGTCGATGTCCGCGTCGCTCAGCGGCGCGGCCATGCCCGCCATGATGGCGTTCTGGCGCTCGCCGGAGCGGTAGTCGCGCAGGGCCTTGGCCAGGTACTCGTGGTACTGGCCGGCGAGCTTCGGATAGCTCGGGTCGAGCGACTCGTTGCCGGTGGGGCCGTGGCAGGCGGCGCAGGACTTGGACTTCTCCTGGCCGGCGGCAACGTTGCCCTTGGGCGCCGCGGCGAAGGCCGGGGCGGCGAGGGCGAGCAGGGAGACGAGGGCGAAACGGCGGATGCTGGTCATTTTCGCGGCCCTCACTTCGCCGGCTTGATGCTGGACAGGTAGGCGGCGATGTCGGCGATCTCCTGGTCGGAGAAGGACTCGGCCTGGGCCTGCATGGTCGGGTGCTTGCGCTCGCCCTTCTTGTAGGCGGTGAGCGCGGCGATCAGGTAGGCCTCGTTCTGGCCGCCGACCTTGGGCACGCGGTAGGTGGGGTAGGCGTTCTTGTAGTCGACGATGCCGTGGCAGCCGGTGCAGGTATAGAACAGGGCCTTGCCGTTTTCCGGATTGCCGCTGGCGGCGGCGGGAAGGGCGGCGAGGGCGAGCGCCAGGCTGGCGGCGGGCAACAGGATTCGCTTCATCAGGTCGTGTTCCGGCTCGAAAGGGTCGGGCGGCGTTAAACCGAAAGTATAGCCGCAGCATCCGACCCGAGACGAGGGGGGTGTCTGCGACGGCTCCCGGGGCGGCTCCCACCCGGTACATGGACTTCCGGCATATGCGGTCCGACCGGGCCACCTGTACTGTTCTATGCAACTAAAACACCCCCGCCAGAAGCCCTGCCCATGAAGACTTCGCGCCGCTTCCCGCTGTCCCGCTCCGCCGCCGCCCTCGCGCTGGCGATTTCCCTGGCCCTGGCCGGCTGCGGCGGGGGCGACCAGCCATCGGGCGACCAGACCGCCGAGGCCAAGCCCGCCGAGGGCCAGGCCGCGGACAAGAAGGTCGAGGCCGTGCCGGTCGAAGTGGCCGCCGTGGCCCGCCGCCCGATCTCGGCCAGCTACTCCGGCACCGCCAACCTCGAGGCGCCTTCCGAGGCCCAGGTGGTGGCCAAGACTTCCGGCGTGCTGCTTGAACTGCTGGCCGAGGAAGGCGACCAGGTGAAGGCCGGCCAGGTGCTGGCGCGCATCGATCCCGACCGCCCGCGCCTGGAGATGCAGCGCGCCCGCGCCACGGTGAGCAAGCTCGAGAACAACTACCGCCGCTCGCAGGAGTTGCTGGCCTCGAAGATGGTCAGCGCCGAGGCCAGCGACCAGATCCGCTACGACCTCGAGGCCGCGCGCGCCGCCTACGAGCTGGCCAAGCTCGAACTGTCGTACACCAACATCGTCGCGCCGATCGACGGCGTCATCGCCAGCCGCTCGGTCAAGACCGGCAACCTGATCCAGCTCAATTCCTCGCTGTTCCGCATCGTCGACGACTCGCGCCTGGAGGCCGTGCTCAACGTGCCCGAGCGCGACCTGGCGACCATGCGCGAAGGCCTGGCCGTGCGCATGCTCGCCGATGCCATGCCCGGCAAGAGCTTCGAAGGCGTGATCGACCGCGTCAGCCCGGTGGTGGACGGCGGCAGCGGCACCTTCCGCGTCGTCACCGCCTTCCCGGGCGGCCAGGGCCTGCGCCCGGGCATGTTCGGCCGCATCGAGGTCGTCTACGACCAGCGTGCAGACGCGCTGACCGTGCCGCGCGCCGCGCTGCTCGACGACGCCGGCCAGTCGTCGGTGTACGCCGTGCGCGAGAACAAGGCCGTGCGCGTGCCGGTCGAAGTGGGCCACCTGAGCGGCGAACTGGCCGAGATCCGCAAGGGCCTGGAGGAGGGCGAGCAGGTCGTCACCGCCGGCAAGGTCACCCTGCGCGACGGCGCCGCCGTCGAGGTCCTCAACCCGCCGTCGGCCGCCCCCGTGGCCGACGTCGCCCAGGTCGCCGCCACCGCCCACGCCGGGAACTGACATGAGCCTCGCTGAATTCTCCGTCCGCCGCCGCGTCACCGTGCTGATGGCGACGGCGACGATGGTGCTGTTCGGCCTCATCGGCCTGTTCGGCCTGCCGGTGAACCTGCTGCCGGACCTGAGCTATCCGACGCTGACGGTGCGCACCGAATACACCGGCGCGGCGCCCTCGGAGATCGAAACCCTGGTCACCGAACCGGTCGAGGAGGCCGTGGGCGTGGTCAAGGGCCTGCGCAAGCTCAAGTCGGTCTCGCGTACCGGCCAGAGCGACGTGGTGCTCGAGTTCGCCTGGGGCACCGACATGGACCGCGCCAGCCTCGAGGTCCGCGACAAGCTCGAGACCCTGCGCCTGCCGCTGGAGGTCGAGGCGCCGGTGCTGCTGCGCTTCAATCCTTCCACCGAGCCGGTGATGCGCCTCGTGCTGGCCGATGCCGGCAAGGCCGGGGACGACGCCTCCCTGGTGCGCCTGCGCCGCTTCGCCGAGGAAGAGCTCAAGAAGCAGCTCGAGCCGGTCGAGGGCGTGGCCGCGGTGAAGGCCGGCGGTGGCCTGGAGGACGAGATCCAGGTCGAGATCGACCAGCAGAAGCTGGCGCGCCTGAACCTGGGCATCGGCACGGTGATCGACCGCCTGCGCGCCGAAAACGTCAATATTTCCGGCGGCCGCATCGAGGACGGCAGCCAGCGCTACCTGGTGCGCACCATCAACCAGTTCGCCGACGTCGAACAGATCCGCGACCTGCTGGTCACCGCGCGCAGCGGCGGCGGCGGCAACACCGCGGCGCAGGAAGCCGCGGCGGCGGCCGCGCGCGTCGCCGCGCTCACCGGTTCGGCCGAGGCGCTGGCCGCCTCGGCGTCGGCCCAGAGCGCCGCCAGCGGTGGCGGCAACGCCCCCGGCGGCGGCCAGGCGGTGCGCCTGCGCGACATCGCCTCGGTGACCCAGGGCTTCAAGGAGCGCGAGTCGATCATCCGCCTCGGCGGCATGGAGGCGGTGGAACTGGCGATCTACAAGGAAGGCGACGCCAACACCGTCAGCGTCGCCGACGCCGTGCACGAGGCGCTGGTGCGGATCCGCCAGGAGCTGCCGGCCGGCGTGGAGCTGACCGTGGTCGACGACCAGGCCGTCTTCATCCGCCAGGCCCTGGCCGACGTGCGCCACGACGCGCTGCTCGGCGGCGTCCTGGCCGTCCTGCTGATCTTCTTCTTCCTGCGCGACGGCTGGTCCACCTTCGTCATTTCGCTGTCGCTGCCGATCTCGCTGATCGCCACCTTCTTCTTCATGGACCAGCTGAGCCTGAGCCTGAACGTCATGTCGCTCGGCGGCCTGGCGCTGGCCACCGGCCTGGTGGTGGACGACTCGATCGTGGTGCTCGAATCGATCGCCAAGGCGCGCGAGCGCGGGCTGGGCATCGTCGAGGCGGCCGTGGCCGGCACCCGCGAGGTCAGCATGGCCGTGGTCGCGTCCACGCTGACCAACGTGGCGGTGTTCCTGCCGCTGGTGTTCGTCGAGGGCGTGGCCGGCCAGCTGTTCAAGGACCAGGCGCTGACGATCTCGATCGCCATCCTGATGTCGCTGGTGGTCTCGCTGACCCTGATCCCGATGCTGTCCTCGCTCAAGGCCAGGGCGCCGCTGGCGTTCCCGGCCGAGGCGCCGGCGCCGCGCTGGCAGCCGCGCAACCCGGCGCTGCGCGCGGTGGCGATGCTGCGCCACGGCCTCGGCGCGCTCGTCGGTGCGCTGGTGTTCGGCCTGTCGTGGCTGGTGACGACGATCTTCCGCGCCATCATCGTGCCGCTGGGCCGCGTGCTGTCCGGGATCGGCCACTACGTGATGCTGCCCTACGAGTGGGCCGAGCGCCGCTATGCCCGCCTGCTGCCGGCCGCGCTGGCCCGCCCGGGCCGCGTGCTGGGCTTCGCCGGGCTCTCCTTCGCCGTGGCGCTGGCGATGGTGCCGGTGCTGGGCCTGGACATGATCCCGCCGCTGGCCCAGGACCGCTTCGAGATGACCGTGAAGCTGCCGGCCGGCACCCGGCTGCGCGACACCGACCTGGTGCTGCGCGCCGTGCAGGAGCAGCACGCCGGCGAGCCCGGGGTCCGCGCGCTCTACGGTGTCAGCGGCAGCGGCACGCGGCTGGACGCCAACCCGACCGAATCGGGCGAGAACATCGGCAAGCTCACCGTGGTGCTTGCCGAGGGGCACAGCCCGGCCAGCGAGGCCGCCGCCACCGAGAGTCTGCGCCGCACCATGGCCACGCGCTTCCCGGGGGCCGAGGTGAAGTTCGGCCGGCCCGACATCTTCAGTTTCTCGACCCCGCTGGAGATCGAGCTGCACGGCTCCGACCTGGCCGGCCTTGAGTCCGCCGGCCGCCAGCTGGTCGCGCTGATGGAGGGCTCCGACCGCTTCGTCGACATCAAGTCCACCGTCGCCGAGGGTTACCCGGAGATCCAGATCCGCTTCGACCAGGAACGCGCGGCGGCGCTGGGCATGACCACCCGCCAGATCGCCGACCAGGTGGTGCGCAAGGTGCGCGGCGAGGTGGCCACGCGCTACAGCTTCCTCGACCGCAAGATCGACGTGCTGGTGCGCTCGCAGGCCGCCGACCGCGCCACCGTGCAGGACATCCGCAAGCTGATCGTCAACCCCGAGGCGGCGGTGCCGGTCACGCTCGACACGGTCGCCGAGGTGATCCAGACCACTGGCCCGGGCGAGATCCACCACGCCAACCAGGGCCGCGTGGCCATCGTCTCGGCCGGCCTGGCCCATGGTGACCTGGGCAGCGCCGTGGCGGAGGTCGAGCGCCTGGTCGCCGAGAACCCGCTGTCCGGCGGCGTTGGCCTGCGCATCGGTGGCCAGGGCGAAGAGCTGGCGGCCTCCGTGGCCTCGCTAGTGTTCGCCTTCGGCCTGGCGATCTTCCTGGTCTACCTGGTGATGGCCTCGCAGTTCGAGTCGCTGCTGCATCCGTTCGTGATCATGTTCACCATCCCGCTGGCCCTGGTGGGTGCGGTGCTGGCGCTGCTGGTCACCCGATCGAGCCTGTCGGTGGTGGTGTTCATCGGCCTGATCCTGCTGGTCGGCATCGTGGTCAAGAACGCCATCCTGCTGATCGACAAGGTCAACCAGCTGCGCATGGCCGGCGTGGCCAAGCACGAGGCGATCGTCGAGGGCGCCCGTTCGCGCCTGCGCCCGATCGCGATGACCTCGCTGACCGCGCTGCTGGGCTTCCTGCCGATGGCGCTGGCCTCGGGCGAGGGCGCCGAGGTGCGCGCGCCGATGGCCGCCACCGTGATCGGCGGCCTGGCGGTGTCGACGCTGCTGACCCTGGTGGTGATCCCGGTGGTCTACAACCTGATGGACCGCCGCAGCGACGAGAGCTACGTGGCCCGCGCCCGGCCGATCGTCATCGGCGACGGCGAGGGCAAACCGGAGGGAGCGCGCGCATGACCATCGCCGAGCTCAGCCTGCGCCGCCCGGTGACGGCGATCATGTTCTTCGTGTCCATGGTCGTCATCGGCCTGATCGCCGCCTTCCGCCTGCCGCTCGAGCAGTTCCCGGACCTCAACGCGCCGTTCATCGCGGTCGAGCTGCCGTACCCCGGCTCGACCCCGGAGGAGGTCGAGCGCGGCCTGGTGCGGCCGGTGGAGGAGGCGCTGTCGACCCTGCAGGGCATCAAGAACATCAATTCGATGAGCCGCGCCGACGGCGGCAGCGTCTGGATCGAGTTCACCGACTGGGACCGCGACGTCGAGGTGCTGGCCTCCGAGGCGCGCGAGCGCATCGACGCCATCCGCGACGAGCTTCCGGACGACTTCCAGCGCTACCAGGTGATGAAGTTCTCCACCAGCGACGAGCCGATCCTGCGCGTGCGCCTGGCCAGCGAGCGCGACCTGACCGGCGACTACGACCTGATCGACACCCGCATCAAGCGACGGCTCGAGCGCCTGCCGGGCGTGGCGCGCGTGGAGATTTCCGGCGCCAACCCCAACGAGGTCGAGATCGCCATCGACCCCGAACGCCTGGCCGCGCACGGGCTGAGCCTCAACGAGCTGGCCGCCACCCTGCAGCAGGTCAACTTCTCGGTCTCGGCCGGCACCATCGAGGACGGCGACCGTCGCCTGCGCGTGCAGCCGGTGGGCGAACTTCGCGACATCCAGGAGCTGCGCGACCTGGTGGTCGGCGGCAGCGGCCTGCGCCTGTCCGACATCGCCGAGGTGCGGCTCAAGCCGCAGCGCATGAACTACGGCCGCCGGCTCGAGGGCCGGCCGGCGGTGGGCATCGACGTGTACAAGGAGCGCAACGCCAACCTGGTGGAAGTGGCGCGCAACACCCTGGCCGAGATCGAGCGCATGGGCGACGACCCCGACCTGCGCGGCGTGCGCATGATCCTGATCGAGGACCAGGGCGACAACGTCACCAGCTCGCTGCTCGAGCTCACCGAGGCCGGCATCATCGGCCTGGTGCTGTCGGTGGCGGTGCTGTTCTTCTTCCTGCGCCACTGGCCGTCCACCCTGATGGTGAGCCTGGCGATCCCGATCTGCTTCATCATGACCCTGGGCCTGATGCACTTCCTGGGCGTGACGCTCAACGTGCTGACCATGATGGGCCTGCTGCTGGCGGTGGGCATGCTGGTGGACAACGCCGTGGTGGTGGTCGAGAGCATCTACCAGGAGCGCGAGAAGCACCCCGGTAACCCGCGCTGGGCCTCGATCATCGGCACCCGGCACGTGGCGATCGCGCTCTCGGCGGGCACGCTTTGCCACTGCATCGTGTTCGTGCCCAACCTGTTCGGCGAGACCAACCAGATCTCGATCTTCATGGTGCAGATCGCGGTGACGATCACGGTCTCGCTGCTGGCCTCGTGGCTGGTGGCCATCAGCCTGATCCCCATGCTCTCGGCGCGCATGAAGACCCCGCCGGCGGCCACGGCCCGCACCGGCGTGATCGCCCGCATGCAGGACGGCTACGCCCGCTTCCTGGAGTGGACGCTGCGGCACCGATGGACCAGCGTCGGCGGCATCCTGCTGATCGTCGCGGTCAGTGTCGTGCCCATGACCCAGACCAAGACCGACTTCTTCTACCAGGAGCCGGGCCGCGAGCTGGACATGTTCTACCGCTGGAACGGTGCCTATTCGCTCGAGCAGGTCTCGGAGGAAGTGGCCAGGGTCGAGCGCTACCTGGACCAGAACCGCGAGGAGCTGCAGATCGAGCAGATCTATTCCTGGTTCAGCGAGCAGGGCTGGGCCGGCACCAAGGTGACGCTGCGCAGCGATGGCGGCGGGCTGCGCGATCCGCTGGAGGTGATGGAACAGATCCGCCGCGACATGCCCAAGTCGGCGCGCGCCAGCATCGGCTTCGAGCAGGGCGGTGGCCAGGGCGGGCAGGGCGGTGCCGAGAAGGTGCAGGTGTCGCTGATCGGCGACTCGTCCGAGCAGCTCAAGCTCCTGGCCGAATCCCTGGTCCCGCAGCTGGCGACCAAGCGCGAGGCCCTGCGCGACGTGCGCGTGGACACGGGCGACGAGAACGTCGAGCTGGCCGTCCGGGTCGACCGCGAGAAGGCGCTGACCTACGGCTTCAGCGCCGAGGAAGTGGCGCGTTACGTGGGCACGGCCCTGCGCGGCACGCCGCTGCGCGAGTTCCGCCGCGGCGAGACCGAGGTGCCGGTGTGGGTACGTTTCGACGGTGCCGAGCAGTTCGGCGTCGAGGACCTGGCCGGCTTCACGCTGCGTACGCCCAACGGCACGGCGATCCCGCTGATGGCCCTGGTCACGGTCGACACACAGTCGTCGGCGACCCAGGTGTTCCGCCAGAACCGCCGCACGACCCTCAACATCGAGGCCAACCTGGCCGAAGGCGCCACCGCCCCCGATGCCCGCAAGGCGATGGAGGACGTACTGTCTGTGGCGCAGTTCCCGGCCGGCTACACCTGGAGCTTCGACGGCGTGTTCCGCCGCAACGACGAGGCCGGCGCGCAGATGGCCTTCAACACGATCATCGCGCTGCTGATGATCTACGTGGTGATGGCGGCGGTGTTCGAGTCGCTGCTGTTCCCGGCGGCGATCATGAGCTCGATCGTGTTCTCGATCTTCGGGGTGTTCTGGCTGTTCTGGATCACCGGCACGGTGTTCACGATCATGGCCTCGATCGGCATCCTGGTGCTGATGGGCGTGGTGGTGAACAACGGCATCGTGATGGTTGAGCACATCAACACGCTCAGGCGCCAGGGCCTGGACCGGACCGCGGCGCTGGTGCAGGGCAGTCGCGACCGCCTGCGGCCGATCCTGATGACCATGGGCACGGCGATCCTGGGCATGGTGCCGATCGCGCTGAGCACGACGCAGATGGCCGGCAGCGGCCCGCCGTACTACCCGATGGCCCGCGCCATCGCCGGCGGCCTGGCCTTCTCGACCCTGGTCAGCCTGCTGTTCCTGCCGACGATCTACGCGATCCTCGACGACATGGCTTCCGCCGTCTCGGCCCGCATCGCGCGGGCCCGCGCCAAGGCCCCCCTCGGCGTTGCCGCCGGCCTCTGACCCCACCGCCGCCGCGCCCCCGCGCGGCGGCCCGCTTTCCCCGTAGGAGCGCCTTCAGGCGCGAATCTTTTATTGTTCCGGCTTGGGCGACTCGCCACTTTCGCGGGTGGAGGCGGCGTGCATTCGCCCCGGCCGACACGCCGTGAACCCATTCATGGGGTCTCCTCGTCGACATCCATGTCTCCGAGGGTCGGCCGGGGCGAATGCACGCCACCTCCTCGATGGAGCATCGAGGCCGAAGGGCAAGCAGCCATGTCGCATCCCTGGAGGCCGCCCGCGACAATCGGAGCGACGGCGTGCACGCGTACGACTCGACGGAGTGGAGGACAGGATGTCCGTAACGCCCGGCCGTAAGCTGGTCATGGATGATGCTTGCGCGCGGCCGGACGGCGGGTCTTACGCGTGCGCGGCGGCGCCACTCGGCCCAGTGTCCGGCCGGAAGGGGCACCAGCGAAAAAGATTCGCGCCTGAAGGCGCTCCTACAGGGGAACGAGTGGGGAGCGGGAGTGGGGGTCAGGCGAGCTGGGTGATGAGGTTGGCGCCGCCGACCCAGACCGCAATGGCGGTGCCGAGGCTGGTGAGGAAGAAATTGACCAGCACGCGGGCCACGCGGTTCTTCCACCAGCCGCTGACGTGGCCCGTGTCGTCGCGCAGGCGCAGGAAGTCGGCGTAGGTGGGTTTGCGCACCCAGGCCTCGACCGCGGCGCTCACCGTGCCCGAGGCCAGGGCCGGGTGCAGCGGCGTGAGCGGCGAGGAGATCGCCGCCGCCAGGATGCTCAGCGGATGGCCGCCGGCGGCCAGGCAGCCGAGTGCGCCGCCGATGGCCGTGATCGCCGCCCACTGCAGCAGCAGCTCGCCGCCGAAGGCCACGCCGCCCTGGGCCCAGCCAAAGGCGAAACCACCGAGCAGGAACACCGCCACGAAGATCGTGAACCACGGGATGTTGCTCTTGCGTGGCAGCGTGTCGAGTTCGGCGAGCGCCGACACCGGCTCGTCGTGGTCGCCACGCAGGTGTTCCGACAGGCCCTTGAGGTGCCCGGCGCCGACCACCGCCAGCACCTCGCGGCCACCGGCGGCGCCAGCCTGGCGCAGACGCGCGGCCATGTAGCGGTCGCGTTCGGCGATCACCGCCTTGTACAGCGGCGGGCTGCCCTGGGCGAACTCGCCGAAGCTCGATTCGAGCACGTCGCCCTGCTTGAGCTTCTCGATCTCGCCCGCCTCGACCTCCTCGTCGGCGAGCAGGCTGGCGCCCAGCCCGGCGATGAGCTTGGTGCGGCCCCAGAAGCCGAGGCCACCGAAGGCCCGGCGCAGCGTGGTGCCGACGTCGCGGTCGATCAGCTCCAGGCGCAGGCCGCGCTCGGTCGCGCCCAGCGCGGCGGCCTTGAGCTCGGCGCCGGGTTCGACCTTGAGCTGCTCGGCCAGGCGCCGCTGGTAGGCGGCCAGGGCCAGGTTGGCCGCGACCAGGCCGGTCTTGCCCTCGCGCAGGATCTGGAACAGGTCCAGGCGCGAGAGTGCGTCGGGTTGGGTCAGGGCGACGTGGCGCTGGGCGTCGAGCTCGACCGCGATGGTGTCGTAGCGGCCGCTGGCCAGTTCGGCGTTCACCGCGTCCACGCTGGCCTGGGACACATGCGCGGTGCCCAGCAGGGTGTAGCGCACGCCCTCGCGTTCGACGATGGCGTGAGGCTGGTCGTGCAGGCCGCCCGGGGTGGCGCCTTCTGGAATGTTCAATCGCGGTACCGCTTCAGGAGGTCGGCGTAGGCGTCGATGCGACGGTCGCGGAGGAAGGGCCAGATCCGCCGCACCTGCTCGCTGCGGGCCAGGTCGACGTCGGCCAGCAGTACTTCGGCGGTCTCGGTGCCGGCTTCGGCGATGAACTCGCCCTGCGGCCCGAGCACGTGGCTGGTGCCCCAGAACTGGATGCCCGAGGCGCCGAGCGGCGAAGGCTCGTGGCCGATGCGGTTGCAGCTGAGCACCGGCAGGCCGTTGGCCACGGCGTGGCCGCGGTGGCTGAGCACCCAGGCGCCGCGCTGGCGGTCCTTCTCGTCCTGGCCATCATCCGGATCCCAGCCGATGGCGGTGGGGTAGAGCAGCAGCTCGGCGCCGGCCAGCGCCATCAGGCGCGCCGCCTCCGGATACCACTGGTCCCAGCACACCAGCACGCCCAGCCGGCCGACCGAGGTGTCGATCGGCTCGAAGCCCAGGTCGCCGGGCGTGAAGTAGAACTTCTCGTAGAAGCCCGGGTCGTCGGGGATGTGCATCTTGCGGTACTTGCCGGCGATCGAGCCGTCGGCTTCGAACACCACCGCGGTGTTGTGGTACAGGCCGGCGGCGCGGCGTTCGAACAGCGAGGACACCAGCACCACGCCGTGCCGGCGGGCGAGGGCGCCCAGGCGCTCGGTGCTCGGCCCGGGGATGGGCTCGGCGCGGTCGAACTCGTGGGTGGACTCGTGCTGGCAGAAGTAGGCACCGTTGTGCAGTTCCTGCAGCAGCACCAGCTTCGCGCCGGCGGCCGCGGCTTCGGCCACGCGCAGTTCGATGTTGGCCAGGTTGGCCTCGGTGTCGCCGTGGTCGCGGTCCTGGACCAAGGCGACGCGCAGGGTCTTGTTGTTCATGCCAGCAGGCCTTCGGGAAGTTGCATGGTGACGCAGTGCAGGCTGCCGTTCTGCCAGATCAGCGGGCGGCAGTTCACGGGCACGATCTCGCGGCCCGGGAAGGCGGCCGCCAGCACCTCGGCGGCGCGGCCGTCGGCCGGGTCGCCGTAGGCGGGCATCAGCACGGCGCCGTTGATGACCAGGAAGTTGGCGTAGGAGGCGGCCAGGCGCCGGCCTCCGTCGAGCACCGGGCGCGCCCAGGGCAGCGGGAACAGGCGGTAGGGGCGGCCGTCGGTGGTGCGCAGGGCGGCGATCTCGCCGGCCATCGCGGTCAGCTCGTGGTAGTGGCTGTCGCCCGGGTCGTCGCAGGCCTGGAAGACGATGGCGTCGCCGGGCGCGAAGCGGGCCAGGGTGTCGATGTGGGCGTCGGTGTCGTCGCCCTCGAGGTAGCCGTGTTCGAGCCAGAGCGTGCGCGACTGCACCAGTTCGCGCTCGAGCAGGCCGGTGATCTCCGCGCGCGGGCGGTCCGGGTGGCGCTCGTGCAGGCAGCGCCAGGTGCTGAGCAGGGTGCCGGCGCCGTCGGTCTCGATGCCGCCGCCCTCGAGCGCGAAATCGACGCGGCGGTGGCTGGCGCCCCGGAACAGGCCGGCGGCGTGCAGCTTGCCGACCACCTGGTCGTCCAGGCCGGCCTCGAACTTGCCGCCCCAGGCGGTGAAGTGGAAGTCGAGCAGCCGGAAACCTTCGCCCTCGCGCAGCGTGATCGGGCCCGAGTCACGCAGCCAGGTGTCGTCGTACTCAATCTCGATGAACCGCACCCGGTCCGGGTCTACGCCGGCCGAGGCCAGCCGGGCGGCGGCGCGCTCGCGCAGGGCCGGCCCGGCCACGCAGACCAGGGCGGGCTGGAAGCGGGTGATGGCCGAGACCAGGGCCACATAGGTCTGCTCGACCTGGGCCAGGCGGTCGGCCCAGTCGGTGCCTTCGTGCGGCCAAGCGAGCAGGACGGCGGACTGGGGCTCCCATTCCGCCGGGAAGCGAAGATTGTCGTGCATCAGGCTTTACTGGACGGGCTTGGGGCCGATCTCGTTCGGGCTGGCCTTGGCGGCCACCGCGTCGACGACATGGCTGTGCTCGAAATACACCGAGAAGCCGGCGTAGTCCCAGCGGGTGATCGGCGGGTTGTGCTGGCGGTCGCCCGGGCCGGCCACCGGCGCATGCTTGCGCTGCGGGGCGCCGAAATGCTTTTCGACCTGGGCCATGGACTGGCCACGGGCCGGCATGTCGCCCGACTCGGCGCGCACGCGCTCGACCAGCAGGGTGTCGGCGGACGCCGGGCTGGCCTGCAGCAGCAGGCCGGTGGACAGGGCCAGGGCCAGGAACAGGGGATGGGCCTTCATGGTGCACCTCCGCGGGATCGTCGGGTTGACGGTTGGGCCGAGGATAATGGCAAAACCGCTGCCGCGGCGCCATCGCCGGCCCCCCCGGGCGGCCGGAAAGCAAAACGCCGGCTTTCGCCGGCGCTCAGCTTCCAACCTGGCCTGCAGCGCTCAGCGCTGGCGGGCCTTGAAACGCGGGTTGGACTTGCAGATCACGAAGACCTTGCCGCGGCGGCGCACGACCTTGCAGTCGCGATGGCGGGTCTTCGCCGACTTCAGGGACGAGAGCACTTTCATGGCAGTTCCTTGGATGGGGTGGTGGCAATAAAGAAGCGGGATTATAGCGGGGTCCAAAACGGCTTGCAATACAAGCCCTTGGGCAGGTGCAGCCGGGCCTCCGGGCCCGACGCCTACTGCCGGTAGGCCTGGACGAGGTTGTTCAGGTGCAGCCGCTCGGCGTCCCGGAGCAGGGGCGAGAGCAGCATCATCACCTGGACGATGCCGGCCCGGATGGCCTCGTGCTCGTCCCGGTCGCCCCGGACCGAGGCGTAGTTGAGCCAGAAGGTGGCCAGCACCAGGATGTTGGTGGCCGTGGCCTCGACCTCGGCGGCCGAGGCCCGCATCACGCCGGCCTGGACCAGGCCGCGCATGCCCGAGGTGGCGTTGTCGGCGGCCCGCTTGAGGATGCGGGCGAAGCGCAGGCGCAGGCGCCGGTTGCGGCTGAGGATGTCGACCAGGTCGCGGTAGAGGAAGCGGTAGTCCCAGATCGCCTCGAACACCAGGTGCAGCTGCAGCCAGATGTCCTCCAGATCCCGCAGCCGGCCCTCGGGCGCCACCAGGGCCGTGTCCATGCGCTCCTCGTAGCGCGCGAACAGCTGCTCGATGATGTCGTCCTTGTTGCGGAAGTGGTAGTAGAGGTTGCCCGGGCTGATCTCCAGCTCGTCGGCGATGTGGTTGGTCGTGACGTTGGGCTCGCCCTGTTCGTTGAACATGGCGAGCGAGGCATCGAGGATGCGCTGGCGGGTTTGCCTGGCCACCCCGGGGTCAGCCGCGCAGGGTTTTCACGAGGTCGACGTACTTCTTCATCGCCTGCTCGGCCGACATGCCGGCCAGTTTCTCCCAGGCCTCGTACTTGGCGGTGCCGACGAAGTCGAAGAAGCCGGGCTTGGGACCGCTGGCGTCGCCCTCGGACCCCTGCTTGTACAGGGCGTAGAGCCTGAGCATGGTGTCGTTGTCGGGCCGCTCGGCCAGGTCCATCACGTCCTTGGCGGCTTTCTGGAATTCGGCTTTCAGGTCGGCCATCGCTTGCATCCCCCGGGTCAGGCCCCGGTGATATCACGGCGCCCATGGTCGGTCAACGCGGGGTTTGCCGCGCGCGATGCGCTCTGGCAATTTAGGCCGGGTATCCGGCCATCCGGCCGGGCTTCGGACACGGGCAGGGGAAAGGTCATGTCTTATTTCGTCACCGGCGCGACGGGCTTCATCGGGCGCTTCCTGGTCAGCAACCTGCTCAAGCGCAAGGGCACGATCCACGTGCTGGTGCGCAAGGGCTCCGAAAAGAAGCTCGACGCCATCGCCGCCTCGATGGGCTGGGACCGCAAGCGCATCGACGTGGTCACCGGCGACCTGTCCAAGCCGAAGCTGGGCGTGTCGCCGGCCAAGATCAGGGCCCTGCAGGGCAAGGTGAAGCACTTCTTCCACCTCGCGGCGATCTACGACCTCTCTGCCGACGCCGCCTCCCAGCAGGTGGCCAACATCGACGGCACCCGCCATGCCCTGGAGCTGGCCGCCGCCACCAAGGCCGGCTGCTTCCACCACACCAGCTCGATCGCCGCCGCCGGGCTGTACCCGGGCGTGTTCCGCGAGGACATGTTCGAGGAAGCCGAGGGCCTGCGCGACCCCTACCTGCGCACCAAGCACGAGTCCGAGGGCATCGTGCGCAAGGAGTGCAAGGTGCCGTTCCGGATCTACCGCCCGTCCATGGTCATCGGCCATTCGAAGACCGGCGAGATGGACAAGATCGACGGCCCCTACTACCTGTTCACCCTGATCAAGAAGATGCGCCGGGCGATTCCGCAGTGGGTGCCCACCCTGGGCATCGAAGGCGGCCGGATCAACGTGGTGCCGGTGGACTTCGTGGCCGACGCCATGGACCACATCGCCCACAAGCGCGGGCTCGACGGCCAGTGCTTCCACCTGGTCGACCCCGAGCCGATGCGTTTTGGCGAGCTGATGAACACCTTCTGCCGCGCCGCGCACGCCCCGGAAATGACGATGCGGCTCGACGCGCGCATGCTGGCCGTGGTGCCGGGCGCGGTGCGCAGCGCGGTGCTGAACCTGCCGCCGGTCAAGCGCTTCAGCTCGATGCTGCTGCGCGACCTGAAGCTGCCGCCGCAGACGCTTTCCTACATCACCTACCCGACGCGCTTCGACACCCGCGTGGCCGAGCGCGCCCTCAAGGGCAGCAAGGTCGTGCTGCCGCGCCTGGAGGACTACGCCTGGCGCATTTGGGACTACTGGGAGCGCCACCTCGACCCGGACCTGTTCGTCGACCGCACCCTGCGCGGCCACGTCGCCGGCAAGGTGGTGCTGATCACCGGCGGCTCGTCGGGCATCGGCAAGGCCACGGCGCAGAAGGTGGCCGAGGCGGGCGCCAAGGTCATCATCGTCGCGCGCGGGCAGGACGAGCTCCACGCCACCCGCGACGAGATCCTCGCCACCGGCGGCAAGTGCTGGGCCTACACCTGCGACCTGACCGACATGGCCAGCTGCGACGAACTGGTGAAGACGGTGCTGGCCGAGCACAAGGCCGTGGACATCCTGGTCAACAATGCCGGCCGCTCGATCCGTCGCTCGGTCGAGCTCAGCTACGACCGCTTCCACGACTTCGAGCGCACGATGCAGCTCAACTACTTCGGCTGCCTGCGCCTGATCATGGGCTTCCTGCCCGTCATGACCCATCGCCGCAAGGGCCACGTGATCAACATCAGTTCGATCGGCGTGCTGGCCAGCTCGCCGCGCTTCTCGGCCTACGTCGCCTCCAAGGCCGCGCTCGATGCCTTCAGCCGCTGCGCCCAGGCCGAGTTCAGCGCCAAGAACATCGCCTTCACCACCGTCAACATGCCGCTGGTGAAGACGCCGATGATCGCCCCGACCAAGATGTACGAGTCGGTGCCCACGCTGACGCCGGAGGAGGCCGCAGACCTGGTGGTCAAGGCCATCATCGAGCGTCCCAGCCGCGTCGCCACCCGCATGGGCATCTTCGCCGCCACGCTCAACGCCGTGGCGCCCAAGGCCTACGAGGTGATCATGAACACGGCCTTCGAGATGTTCCCGGACTCGGCCGCCGCCAAGGGCGACCGCAAGGCGCTCAAGGACGAGAAGCCGACCAACGAGCAGGTGGCCTTTGCCGCGCTGATGCGCGGCGTGCACTGGTAAGCCGTTTCAGGCGGCGTCGGTTACTGGCACTGGCGCCAGCGAACCGGCGCCGTGCTGCCGGCGGGCGGCTCGAGCTGCAGCCGTGAATAGCGCAGTTCCTCGTACTGCACGAGGATCGCGCAGGCCTCGTTGACCAGGCCGGAGTCGATGCCGTCGGCCCCGGCCATGCGCACCACCAGGGTCGACTGGGTGGACCAGGCGGCGCTTTCGGCCTGCTCGAGCGAGGCGACGGCGCTGGCGGCGGCCAGGCGTCGCTGGATGCGTTCCTGCTCGGACAGCGCGGCCACCTCCTTGAGTTCGCGCAGGGCCGCGTCGGCCTGGCGCGAAGCCTCGTCGGTGAAACGGGAAGGCTCGGGTTCGGCCGCGGCGGGTTCGCCGGCGGCGGCGGGCGCTGCGTCGGCCGGTGCAGCGGCGGGCGCGTCGGGGGTCGGTGCGGCGGCGGCCGGGGCGGGAGCCGTGGCGGCAACCGGCGCCGGCAGGGCCGGATCGGCCGGCTGCAGCAGCGTGGCCACGCCGAACACCACCAGGCCGAGCACCAGGCTGCTGGCCATGCCGATGCGCTGGCCCTTGCGGATTTCGTTCGCCGCTTCCTCGCGGATCGCCACCACCATCTGCGGCGGCGCGAACGGCTCGACCTGCGGCCACAGCGAAGCGCCGTCGGTCAGGTCGACGCCATAGCGGCGCGCCAGGTCGCGGGCGTAACCCTCGGCGCTGCCCAGGGTGACGAGCATGCCGGTGGTCGCGCCCTGGAGCTGCACGCCGTTGGCGAAGTCGCGGACATTGGCCTCGCCCAGGCGATAGGCGGTGCCGTGTTTGTAGCCGAGCAGGCAGCGCTCGTCGCCCTTGACCAGCAGGAACTCGGCGCCGCCGTCGCCCGGCTGGCGGCTGGAGGGGAGCTCCTTGTAGCCCTTTTCCTCCATCGCCTGCAGGACCAGCCCGGCGCACTCGCGCCACTTCATGCCGGCCAGGGCCTGGATGCCGGCGCGGGTTTCGGCCAGGCGCCGGCGGTGCACGCCGAACCACCAGCTGCTCGCACCGAGGGCGACGAGGGTGGCGGCGATCGCGACGACGAGGGGGCTGAGGCCTGGCATCAAGTTGCTCCGGGGGGTGGGGTCCTGCGGGTGCCAAAGGATAACGCGGAATGGCGCCCCGGCAGGTCTGGCCCCCGAAAGCACGAGGCCCGGCATTCGCCGGGCCCCGTGGTCAATCAAAACCGTCCGCCAGCCGGAAACCGCAAGGGGAGGGAGCGAGCGGATCCCGTTCGGGCTGGCGGACGGGAACCGTCAGCCGGCCTGGCTGGGCGCGACCGGCTTGGGGGCCTTGGGCAGGCTGCGCTTGCGCGGGGCCTTGGCGGCCTGCGTCGGCTTGGCGCTTGCCTTGCGCGCGGTCTTCTTCGCGGCCGGCTTCTTCGCGGCAGCCTTCTTCGCAGCCGGCTTGGCCTTGGCCTTCTTCGGCGCGGCGCGGCCGCCGGAGAGCTTGCGCAGCTCGGCGTTGAGTTCGTTGACGCGCTTGCTCAGTTCGGCAAGGTCCTCGCGGCCCGGCACGCCGAGGCGGTTGAGGGCGCGCTGCACGCGATCCTCGAACACCTTCTCGAGCCGGTCCCAGGTGTCCACGGCGCGTTCGCGGGCGACGCCGACGCGGTCCTCGACGGCATCACGCACGGCATCGACGCGGCGCGTGGCCAGCTTGCGGGTGCTCTGTTCGATGTTCATGCCTTCCTTGACGAGGGCTTCGAACAGCTTCGAGCCTTCGCCCTGGGCGCGGTTGAAAGCACCCATGCCGGCCATCCAGATCTGCTGGGCGGAGCCGACGATCGAACGCGACACCTGCTCGGCACGGGCCTGCAGGTCGGCGGCGGCGCCAGCCGGCTTGGCGCTGGCGCGCTTGCTGGTGGCCTTGGAACGGGCGTTCTTCTTGAGCTTGGCCATGGTTCTGGACTCCCTTGCATTTCGTGACGGCGTGGCGCCGGTTGTGGGCAATCTGGGCCGGATGTCTAGAGTTTTCACACCAAGGGCGCGGCTCAGCGGCGGGACGTGGCTCCGGTCCGGCGGCGGTTGGGGCGGCGGTTGCGCACCAGCAGCTCGACGTCGTCCAGTGCGCGGCGCAGCTGGGCGGTGGTGTCGGTCACGGTGGGCACCAGGCCCAGGCCGTCCATGATCGAGGCGGCCGGGTTGTCGAGCACCGACTGACGCAGGGACAGGCCGTGACGCGCCAGCACCGGCGCCAGTTCGTCGCGGCGGCGGCGCAGGTCGTTGAGCGTGGACCGGAAGGCGTGCTCGGTGACGCGCTGGCGCGAGGAGTAGCTGAAGACGTTCGTGAAGAACATTTCGCCGTCGTCTTCGTTCGGCTCGAAGACCACCTGGTCCACGTCCGGGTAGCGCTCGGCGTATTTCTCCAGGCCGACCCGCATGCGCGACTGCAGCAGGGTGCGGAAGGTCTGCGACAGCACCACCGGCAGGCCGCCCTCGCTGAGGTTTTCCATGCCGTCCGGCGGGCGGCCGGCGGTCTTGGCATTGAAGGGCACGAAGGGATTGACGCCAAGCATCAGGTCGATGCCATGGTCGAGCACCACCGAGGCGTGCATGGTGCGGCGCAGGGCACCGTCGACGAAATGATGGCCGCGCACGTCCACCGGCGGGTACAGGCCGGGCAGGGCGGAACTGGCCTGGACCGCGCGGGAGATCGGCACGTCGTCCCAGCCCGGGCTGCCGAAGCGCACCGCCTGGCCGCTGTCGAGGTCGACCGCGACCACGTAGAGCTTGGCCGCCATTTCGCGGAAGTCGTTGCTGCGGCCGCGGATGGTGAAGACCTGGCGCAGGAAGCGCTCGATGCCGCGGTTGTCGAACAGGCCGGTGGGGATGACGCCACTGAAACGACCGACCAGCTCGCTCAGGTGCGAGCCGCTGGGGTCGGTGAGCAGGTCCTTCCACCAGTCGAAGGCCAGCCGCGGCACCGCCGCGGCGCGGCGAACGTACTCCATGAAGGCCGGACGCAGGAACATGTGCGGCTGGAACTTCACGTCGTCGCTGTCGCCGGTGATGAAGATGCGGCACATCTCGGCGGTGTCGAGCCGGTTGGCCAGGCCCGCGGCGAGGAACGCGCCCGAGCTGACGCCGACGTAGACCTCCAGCCGCGTCAGGTCCAGGCCCTCGATGGACACGTCGAGCGCGCGCAGGGCGCCGAGCTCGTACATGCCGCCGATCGGCCCGCCGCCGGCGATGGCCAGGCCGATGCGGCCCTGGCTGGGCGGTTGGCGCTTCCGGGCGGGTTGCAGAACCAGCATGCTATGGGTAACTCCCGAGACGACGCGGCGATTGTAGCCGCAGCCGAGCCCGCGCCGCTGTGAACCCGTCCATCCATCCCGAACCGACCGCCCGCCCGGCATGAGCCAGGTCCTCCGCCAGCGCATCGCGCACCGGCTGGCCTGGCAGCAGGCCATCAACGACCCGCGCCGCGAGCCGCGCAACCGCCTGCCGCAGCTGCGGGCGCTGCAGTCCTGGCAGGCCCGGCGCCTGGCCGACAGCTTCACCGACTTCCTGACCAACCCGCGCATGCGCCCGGCGGCCGAGTTCTTCCTCACCGACCTGTACGGCGAGCGCGATTTTTCCGGGCGCGACCGCGACGTGGCCCGGGTGATGCCGCTGATGGCCCGCCTGCTGCCCGACGCCCTGGTGGCCGCCGCCGCCGACGCCATCGGCCTGGCGGTGCTCAGCCACGCCTTCGACCTGCGCATGGCCGAGGCCCTCGCGGCGCGTGCGGCGCCGGACGCGCCGGTTTCGGTGGACGACTACGGCGCCGCCTACCGCGCCACCGGCTGCCCCCGGCTGCGCCGGCGGCAGATCGGGATGATCCTGGGCGTGGGTTGGACGCTCGACGCGGCGGTGAAGAAGCACGGCGTCTACAAGCTGCTGCGCGCGTCACGACTGCCGGCGCGCGCCGCGGGGCTGAGCGAGCTTCAGGGCTTCCTGGAACGCGGGTTCTCGGCCTTCGACGCCCTTGGCGGGGCCGGCGAGTTCCTCGAGGCCATCGGCCACCGGGAACGCGAGGTATCCAGGCGGCTGTTCGCCGGCCACCCGGATCCGTTCGGGCTCACGCCTGCCCAAACTCGCGGTCGAGGTACTGGTGGATCTCGCGCTCGATCGGGCCCTTGATGGCGAACAGCAGGAAGCCCAGCGTGGCCGTGACCCGGATCTCCTTGGCACCCACGGCGATGTGGCCGTCGACGCCGCCGCGCGAAAATTCCATGGTGTCGCCATCCCAGCCGTATTCGACGTCGAACTTCTCGGCCAGGTGTTCGGCGACGCGCTCGATGGCCGCCTTGGCCTCCTTGAGCGGCCGGCCGTGTTTGCGTCGGATATCGATGTGGGACATGGGTTCCTCCTTGGCGGCCTATTCTGCGCGGCCGGGACGTATCCACCAAGCAGGGCCGGCGGCTTGGCCATGCTAGATTTGCGGTCCGAGGAGGCCGGATGCAACTGACGTTCCCGAACGGCGAACACGCCAATGTGCCACTGCAGGGCGAAGTCGCCGTCGGCAGCCGTGCCGGCCTGCGGGTCAGCCTGCCCGGCAGCAGCCTGGCGCCGCACCACGCCAGCTTCTTCAGCGACCGCCGCGGCCTCTGGCTGCGCGTGCCCAACGGCGTGCCCGCCGTCCACCTCAATGCCCGTCCGGTCAAGCGCCTGGCCCAGCTGCGGGCCGGCGACCTGGTCTGCCTGGACACGCTGCGCCTGGTGGTGCGTGCCGACGACCGGCCGCCGATCGAACGCGACATCCCGGCCGGCGCGCCGGCCTCGCTCGGCGACGCCCAGCGCGTGGCGGCGGTGCGGGTGGTGCTGCGCGGCCTGAGCGGGCCGCATTTCGGCCGCAGCTACACGCTCACCGAACCGAGGGTGATCGGACGCTCGCCGGCGGCCGACATCCGGCTCGAGGATCCCGCCGTTGCCGAGCGCCACGCCGTGGTCGAGCTGCACGGCGACCGCGTCGTGCTGCGGGCCCTGGCCCCCGGCGGCGAAACCACCCAGGTCAACGGCGTGGGCGTGCGCGACGCGGTGCTCTCGCCCGGCGACCAGCTGGTGGTCGACCAGCACCGGTTCGTGCTCGAGGCGCCCGGGCTGCCGCTGCGCGGGCAGTCCGGCCTGGGCAAGGCGGTGGCCAACCCGCACACCCAGACCCTCAAGGCGGTGAACGTCCCGGTCGCCAGCGACCCGGGCCCCGTCGAGCAGGCTCCTCGTCCGCCGGCGCCCGCCGGGCGCGACCCGAGTGCGCTGTGGTGGCTCATCGCCGCCGCCACGGTGCTGGCCGCGGCCATGACGGCGCTGCTCGTCTACGCCCCCTGAGCCGGGGCACCGCCGCGCCGCCAGCGCCAGCGCAGCCCCAGCAGCAGCGCCAGGGCCGCCGCATACGCCAGCGGCTCGCGCAGGTCGGCCTTCACCAGCCACAGGTAGTGCAGCACCGCCAGCGTTGCCGCCACGTACACCAGTTTGTGCAGTTGCCCCCAGCGCCGGCCCAGCCGGCGCATCCAGCCGCGGGTGGAGGTGAGCGCCAGCGGCAGCAACAGCAGCCAGGCGCTGAAGCCCAGGGTGATGTAGGGCCGCCTGGCGAGGTCGTCGAATACCTGCATCCAGTAGCCGCCCAGGTCCAGCACCAGCCAGGTGGCCAGGTGCAGGCAGGCGTAGAAGAAGGCGTAGAGGCCGACCAGGCGCCGGAAGCGGATCGGCCAGGCCTGGCCGGCCAGCCGGCGCAGGGGCGTGAGCGCCAGGCCCAGCAGCAGCAGCCGTAGCGCCCAGGTGCCGGTGGCGTGGGTGATCTCCGCCACCGGGTCGGGACCCAGGCTGTCCCGGGCGACCCCGGCGACCAGCGCGGCCAGCGGCGCCAGGGCCAGGGCGTGCGCCGCCGCCTTGAGCCCCAGCCAGCGCCAGTCCGGCCGCCCGCCTAGAACCACTTGCGCAGGTCCATGCCTTCGTAGAGCGAGGCCACCTGCGCGCCGTAGCCGTTGAAGGGCAGGGTGGGTATCCGGTTCGCGACCAGGCGCCGGCCGTCGCCGGCGATGCGGCGTTCGCTGGCCTGGCTCCAGCGCGGGTGGTCCACGGCCGGGTTCACGTTCGAATAAAAGCCGTATTCACTGGGCTGGGACTGGTTCCAGCTGGTGACCGGCATGTTTTCGGTGAAGTCGATGCGCACGATCGACTTGATGCTCTTGAAGCCGTACTTCCAGGGCACGACCAGCCGCAGCGGCGCGCCGTTCTGGTTCGGCAGCGGCTTGCCGTAAAGGCCCGTGGCCAGCAGCGTGAGCGGGTGCATGGCCTCGTCGATGCGCAGGCCCTCGCGGTAGGGCCAGTCGAGCACCGGCCAGCGCAGGCCGGGCATCTGGCCGCGGTCGGCGAGGGTGGTGAAGGCCACGTACTTCGCCTTCGAGGTCGGGCGGAACCGCGCCAGCACCTCGCCCAGCGGCACCCCCTGCCAGGGCAGCACCATCGACCAGCCCTCGACGCAGCGCAGGCGGTAGATGCGCTCCTGCACGGCATGCGGGCGCAGGAAATCCTCCAGCGGGAAGGTGCCGGTGACCTCCGCCTCGCCGCCGACGACCACGACCCAGGGGTTGGTCACCAGAGTGTGCGCGTTGCGCGCCGGGTCGGCCTTGCCGGTGCCGAACTCGTAGAAGTTGTTGTAGTTGGTGGCGTCGCGCCAGGTGGTCAGCTCTTCGTTGCTGCGGAAGCCGTCGGGCGTGTCGGTGGGCGCGGCGGGGGCGGCCGTCGTGCCGGCCGCGGAGGCATCCTCGGCGCCCGCGCAGCCGGCCAGGGCCAGCAGCGGGCTGGCCAGGCCCAGGCCGATCAGCTCGCGACGGCGCCGGTACACCGCCTCGGGGGTGATTTCGGAAGACGGCGGGCGCGGATAGCGGAATCTGCTCATGCAGTTCGAGCCTAGCACCCGCGGTCGTGGCGGGCAGGTGATCGTGCGGCCGGCGTCGCAGCGATTCGAGCAAATGCTCGCCGGACGGCGAGCATCGTCGGATGACGCCTTACGGGGCCTGCGGCCCCGTGCTAATTTCCTCATTCTTGCTCCCGAGGTGCCCGATGTCACGCGCGTACAACTTCAGCGCCGGTCCGGCCGTGCTGCCCGAACCGGTCCTCAGGCAAGTCCAGGCGGAACTGCTGGAGTGGCGCGACGAACGCGCGTCGGTGATGGAGGTCAGCCACCGCGGCAAGGCCTTCGTCGAATGCGCCGCCGAAGCCGAACGCGACCTGCGCGAGCTGATGGCGGTGCCGGACGACTACCACGTGCTGTTCCTGCAGGGCGGCGCCACCACGCTGTCGGCCCTGCTGGCGCTCAACCTGGCCCGCGCCGACCAGACCGCCGATTTCGTGCTCACCGGCCACTGGGGCGAGAAGGCCCTGGACAACATGAAGCCCTCGCTGCAGGTGAACGTGGCGGCCAGCGGCAAGGCCGGCGGTTACACCGGCATCCCGCCGCGTGGGGACTGGGCGCTGACGCCCGGCGCGGCCTTCCTGCACTACACCCCGAACGAGACCATCCACGGCGTCGAGTTCCACGACATCCCGGACGCCGGCGACGTGCCGCTGGTGGCCGACGTGTCCTCCAACTTCCTGTCCGCGCCCCTGGACGTGTCGCGCTTCGGCGTGCTCTATGGCGGCGCCCAGAAGAACCTCGGTCCCTCGGGCCTGGCCATCGCCATCGTGCGCAAGGACCTGCTGGGCCGGCACGGCCGTGAACTGCCGCCGATCTTCGAACTGCTCAACCAGGCGAAGAACGACTCGATGTTCAACACCCCGCCCACCTTCGCCTGGTACGTGCTGGGCCTGGTGCTCAAGTGGCTGCGCGCCGAGGGCGGCGCGGCGGCCATGGGCGAGCGCAACCGGCGCAAGGCGGCCAACCTGTATGCGGCCATCGACGGCTCCGGCGGCTTCTACCGCAACCCGGTGGACCCGGCCGCGCGCTCGTGGATGAACGTGCCGTTCTTCCTGCCCGACGAGGCGCGCGAGAAGGCTTTCCTCAAGGAGGCCGACGCGGCCGGTCTGCTGGGCCTGAAGGGCCACCGCGCGGTCGGCGGCATCCGCGCCTCGATCTACAACGCCATGCCCGAGGCGGGCGTGCAGGCCCTGGTCGACTTCATGGCCGATTTCGCCCGACGCAATGGCTGAGCGGTTGGCGCGGTGCCCGGCATGAGCCCCGGGCGGCTCGACTGGCTGGCGGCACCGGGCCGCGCCCTGGCGGGTGAACTGGCGGTGCCCGGCGACAAGTCGGTCTCGCACCGGGCGGTCATGCTCGGCGCGCTGGCCGAGGGCGTTTCCGAAATCGCCGGGTTCCTGGAGGGCGAGGACACCCGCGCCACCGCCGCCATCCTGGCGCGCCTGGGCGTGCGCATCGAAGCGCCCGGGGATGGGCTGAGGCGAATCCACGGCGTCGGCCTGCATGGCCTGCGCGGCGCCGACGGCCCGCTCGACTGCGGCAATTCCGGTACCGGCATGCGTCTGCTGGCCGGCCTGCTGGCCGGCCAGGCCTTCGACAGCACCCTGGTCGGCGACGCCTCGCTTTCGCGGCGGCCGATGGGGCGCGTGATCGGGCCGCTGCAGCGCATGGGCGCCCGCATCGAGGCCGCCGGAGGCGAACTGCCGCCACTTAGAATCCACGCGAGCAATGGCTTGCAAGCCATTGATTTCAAATCACCTGTTGCCAGCGCGCAGGTGAAGTCCGCGGTGCTCCTGGCCGGCCTTTACGCGCGTGGCGAAACGGCGGTGCACGAGCCGCATCCCACCCGCGACTACACCGAGCGCATGCTCGCGGCCTTCGGCTGGCCCGTGCGCTTCGCCCCGGGCGAGGCCCGGCTCGAAGGCGGGCACCGGCTGCGGGCGACCCGGGTGCAGGTGCCGGCCGACTTCTCCTCGGCGGCCTTTTTCCTGGTGGCGGCCTCGGTGGTGCCGGGCTCGGACCTGATGCTGCGGCGGGTGGGCATGAACCCGCGCCGCACCGGCCTGCTGGCGGCGCTGCGCGCCATGGGGGCCGACATCACCGAATTCCCGGCCGGCGAGCAGGGCGGGGAGCCGGTGGCCGACCTGCGCGTGCGGCATGCGCGCCTGCACGGCATCGCCGTGCCCGAGGCCCTGGTGCCGGACATGATCGACGAGTTCCCGGCCCTGTTCGTGGCCGCCGCCCTGGCCGAGGGCGAGACCCGGGTCAGCGGCGCCGCCGAGCTGCGGGTCAAGGAGTCCGACCGCCTGGCGGCCATGGCCGCCGCGCTGCAGGCCCTGGGCGGGCAGGTGGCCGAAACCCCGGACGGGGCGATCATCCGCGGCGGCCGCCTGGGTGGCGGTGAGGTGCACAGCCACGGCGACCACCGCATCGCCATGGCTATGGCGGTGGCGGCCCAGCGGGCCACGGGCGAGGTGCGCATCACCGACTGCGCCAACGTCGCCACTTCCTTCCCGGGTTTCGTGGCGCTGGCGGCCTCGGCGGGCTTCGGCCTGCAGCCGGCACCGGCGCTCGGCTAGAATCCGGCCATGCCTCGTATCCCCGTTCTGACCATCGATGGGCCCTCCGGCTCCGGCAAGGGCACCGTCAGCCGGGCCGTGGCCGAGCGCCTGGGCTGGCACTACCTGGATTCGGGGGCCCTGTACCGGGCCGTCGGCCTGGCCGCGGCCTGGGAGGGCATCGACCTGAGCGATGCCGGGGCCGTGGCCCAGTGCGCGGCCCGCACCGAGATCCGCTTCGAGACCCAGGGTGCGGGCGAGCCGCACGTGATCGTCAACGGCAAGGACGCCACCCGCCAGCTGCGCATGGAAACGGCCGGCGCGGCTGCCTCGGCCATCGCCGCGCACCCGCCGGTGCGGGCGGCCCTGGTCGACCTGCAGCACCGGTTCCGCCGGGCCCCGGGCCTGGTGGCCGACGGCCGCGACATGGGCACCGTGATCTTCCCGGACGCCCCCTACAAGGTCTTCCTGACCGCCAGCGCCGAAGAAAGGGCCAAAAGGCGCCATAAGCAGTTGAAGGAAAAAGGGGTTTCGGTTAATCTTGACAGTCTGCTGCACGAAATCGCCGCTCGCGACGAGCGCGATGCCGGGCGTGCGGTGGCGCCCCTGAAACCCGCGGAAGACGCGGTGCTCCTGGACTCCACCGGCACGCCCATCACCGAGGTGATCGAGCGCGTGCTGTCGGTGCTGCCGGAAAAACTCCGTCAGCCACGGCAGGACTGATCCTCCCGGCGCATCCGCACCCGCGGTCGCGACTTCCGAAGCAGGCAACCGTCCCGCGCCCGATGGCGCGGGGTCCATGAACGCGCATCAAGCGCCAACAGGTGGGTCGCGGCGGAGCCGCGGGCCCGTGTGTCCAACCGAGTATCCAACAATGACTGAATCTTTCGCTGAACTGTTCGAGCAGAGCCAGAGCGCCCTTTCCAAGCTCAAGCCGGGCGCCATCGTGTCGGGCATCGTCGTCGAGGTCCGCAACGACGTGGTCGTCATCAATGCCGGCCTGAAGTCCGAGGGCATCATCCCCATCGAGCAGTTCCGTAACGAAGCCGGCGAGCTCGAAATCGCCGTCGGCGAGACCGTCAAGGTCGCCCTCGAGTACCTCGAGAACGGCTTCGGCGAGACCGTGCTGTCGCGCGAGAAGGCCAAGCGCGCCATGGTGTGGGACGAGCTCGAGGCTTCCATGGAAGCCGGCGAGATCGTCACCGGCCGCATCTCCGGCAAGGTCAAGGGCGGCTTCACCGTCGACATCCGCGACGTCCGCGCGTTCCTGCCGGGTTCGCTGGTCGACGTGCGCCCGGTCCGCGACCCGGGCTACCTCGAGGGCAAGGAACTCGAGTTCAAGATCATCAAACTTGACCGCAAGCGCAACAACGTCGTCGTCTCCCGCCGCGCGGTGGTCGAGTCCGAGAACAGCGTCGAGCGCGAGCAGCTGCTCGAGCGCCTGCAGGAAGGCGCGGTCGTCAAGGGCGTGGTCAAGAACCTCACCGACTACGGCGCGTTCGTCGACCTCGGCGGCATCGATGGCCTGCTGCACATCACCGACATGGCCTGGAAGCGCGTGCGCCATCCGTCCGAGGTGGTCAACGTCGGCGACGAGCTCGACGTGCGCGTGCTGAAGTTCGACCGCGAGCGCAACCGCGTCTCGCTCGGCCTCAAGCAGCTGGGCGACGATCCGTGGGACAACATCGCCCGTCGCTACCCGACCAGCTCGCGCCTGTTCGGCAAGGTCTCCAACGTCACCGATTACGGTGCGTTCGTCGAGATCGAGCCGGGCGTCGAGGGCCTGGTGCACGTGTCCGAGATGGACTGGACCAACAAGAACGTCAACCCGTCGAAGGTCGTCCAGCTGGGCGACGAGCTCGAGGTGATGGTCCTGGACGTCGACGGCGAGCGCCGCCGCATCTCGCTGGGCATCAAGCAGTGCACCCCGAACCCGTGGGAGGCCTTCTCGGCCCTGCACAAGAAGGGTGACAAGGTCTCCGGTCAGATCAAGTCGATCACCGACTTCGGCATCTTCATCGGCCTGGACGGCGGCATCGACGGCCTGGTCCACCTGTCCGACATCTCGTGGAACACCACGGGCGAGGACGTGGTGCGCAACTTCAAGAAGGGCGACACCGTCGAGGCGGTCGTGCTGGCCGTCGACCCGGAGCGCGAGCGCATCTCGCTGGGCATCAAGCAGCTCGAGCAGGATCCGGTGGGCCAGTACATGGCCGGCACCCAGAAGGGTTCGATCGTCAACGGCGTGGTCAAGGAAGTCGACGCCCGCGGTGCGACCATCGAGCTCGAGGGCGGCGTCGAGGGCTACATCCGTGCCAACGACATCGCCAAGGAGCGCGTCGAGGACGCCACCCAGTACCTGAAGGTGGGCGACGCGGTCGAAGCCAAGTACATGGGCATGGACCGCAAGGGCCGCACCATGCAGCTCTCGATCCGCGCCAAGGACGAGGCCGAGCTGCAGGAGACGATGGCGGAGGTCAACAAGGCTTCCGACGCGTCGGCCGGCACCACCAAGCTCGGTGCCCTGCTGCGCGAGCAGCTGAACAAGGGCGATTAAGCCAGCAGCACCCGTGCGTGGCCCGGCGACCCCGGGCCACGCACTTGCCCGAAGAGACCGAGGGATCGCCCCGAGATGACCAAGTCCGAACTGATCGAGGTGCTGTCGCGGCGCCAGGCCCACCTGAAGGCCGACGACGTGGACCTGGCCGTGAAGACCCTGCTCGAGATGATGAGTGGTTCCCTGACCCAGGGCGAGCGCATCGAGATCCGCGGTTTCGGCAGTTTTTCCCTCCATTTCCGTCCGCCGCGCCTGGGCCGCAACCCCAAGACCGGCGAGTCCGTGGCCCTGCCCGGAAAATACGTCCCGCATTTCAAGCCGGGCAAGGAACTGCGCGACCGGGTCAACGCCCGCAACGCGCCGCCGGTGGCCTGAACCAGCGTGGCGATGGGCTAAGCTAGCCCGCAACCAGCACCGGGAACCACTGCATGCGACTGCTCAAGGCACTGATCGCCCTGCTTTTCGTCGCCCTCGGGGTATTGTTCGGCGCGCTCAACCGCGATCCGGTGCGCATCGACCTTGGCCTCACCCATATCGAATCCCTGTCGCTCGGCACCAGCCTGCTGCTGGCCGTGCTGCTTGGCGCCGTGCTCGCCGGCGTCGTGATCACCGCCACGGTGGTCTGGCCGCTGCGGCACCGGCTGCGCCGTGGTGCCGGCAAGGGGCAGGCGGCGGATGCGGCCGAGGCCCCGGCGGCGACCCCGATTTCCGCGCCGGAAGGCCATGACTGAACTGGCCTGGCTGTTCCTGCTGCTGCCGGTGGCGGCCGGCGCCGGCTGGCTGGCCGGCCGGCGCGGCGGCGAGCGCCGCGGCGGTGCGCGCGTCTCGCGGCTTTCGAACACCTACTTCCGCGGCCTGAACTACCTGCTCAACGAGCAACAGGACAAGGCCATCGAAGTCTTCCTGCAGATCGCCGCGGTCGACAAGGACACGGTGGAAACCCAGTTCGCGCTCGGCCACCTGTTCCGGCGCCGCGGCGAAGTCGACCGCGCCATCCGCCTGCACCAGGACCTGGTCGCCCGGCCCGGCCTGAGCGACGAGCAGAAGACCCGCGCCGTCCTGGCCCTGGGCGAGGACTACATGCGTGCCGGCCTGTTCGACCGCGCCGAGACCCTGTTCACCGACCTGGTGCGGATGGGCGTGCTGGCGCCGCAGGCGCTGCGCCACCTGATTTCGATCTACCAGGCCGAGCGCGACTGGGCCAAGGCCATCGAACATGCGCACAAGCTCGAGAGCGCCGGCGGTGAGTCCATGGCGCGGCTGGTGGCGCAGTTCCACTGCGAACTGGCCGAGATGGCCCGGCTCGGCGGCGACGACGAAGGTGCGCGCCGCCATGTCGCCGACGCCTACGCCGCCGACAGCCATTCCGTGCGCGCGGGCCTGGTCGAGGCGCGGCTGGAGCTGAGCGCCGGCAACGATGCGGCCGCGATCCGCGCCTTCGAGCGCGTGGCCCGGCACGACATCGAGTTCCTGCCCGAGATCCTCGACCCGCTGCTGGCCTGCTACGAGCGCCGCGGCGAGAGCGCGCGGGCGCGCGGCTTCCTGCTCGAGATGACCGAGCACTACCCGGGCGTGTCGCCGGTGCTGGCGCTGACCCGCATGATCGAACGCGAGGAGGGCCGCCAGGCTGCGCTGGCCTTCCTGTCCGGGCAGTTGCGCCAGCGTCCCTCGGTGCGCGGCGAGGCGGCCTACATCGACCTGAGCCTGCGCGACGGGGATTCCGACCCGGCCAAGGCGCTCAAGACCCTCAAGCAGATCACCGAGCAGCTGGTGGTGCGCACGCCGGGCTATCGCTGCCAGCGCTGCGGCTTCGGCGCCCGGGCGCACCACTGGCAGTGCCCCGGCTGCAAGTCCTGGGGCAGCATCAAACCCGTCCACGGCACGGTCAGCGAGTGAGCAGCCAGCTACCGATCGTCTGGCTTGCCCTGGCTTCAATGGTGGCGTCGTTCGTGCTGGCGGCGTCCTGGCGGGTGTTCGCGCTCCGGCGCGGCCATGTCGACCAGCCCGACGCCCGCCGGCTGCATGTCCAGCCCACGCCCCGCGGCGGCGGCATCGGCATCGCCCTGGTGCTGCTGGCGCTGGCGCCCTGGCTGGGCGAGGGCGCGGCGGCCTTTGCCGGTGGCCTGGTGCTGTGCGCCGGGGCCGGCCTGGTCGACGACCTGCGGCCCCTGCCGCCGCTGGCAAAGCTGCTGCTGCAGGCCGCGGGCGCGCTCTGCCTGGCCTCGGCCTGGCCGCTGCTGCCCGGTCTGTGGGGGGTGGGTCCCGGCATCGCCCTGGGCGCGCTGCTGGTGCTGGCGATGGTGAACCTCTGGAATTTCATGGACGGCGCCAACGGCCTGGCGGCCAGCCAGGCGCTGGTGGCCGCGCCGGTGCTGGCCCTGCTCGGGCCTACCCCGGCGGCGGTCCTGCTCGCCGCCGTGCTCGCGGCCGCCAGCCTGGGCTTCCTGCCGCTCAATTTCCCGCGTGCCCGGCTGTTCCTGGGCGACGTGGGCAGCCACGCCCTGGGCTACGGCCTGGCCGCGCTGGCCCTGCTCGCGGCGCCGGCGGCAGGCGAGGGCGCCTGGCTGCTGCTGCTGCCAGCATCGGCCATGCTGCTCGACGCCAGCCTGACCCTGCTGTCGCGGCTGCGGCGCCGGCAGGTGCTGTGGCAGGCGCATCGCGAGCACCTCTACCAGCGCGCCGTGGCGGCAGGCTGGAGCCATGCCGGCGTCTGCGGCCTCTACCTGGGCTGGGCCCTGGCAGCGAGCCTGCTGGCCCTCTCGACCGCGGGCCGGCCGGCGCCCTGGCCCTGGCTGCTCACCCTGTTGGCCCTCGTTGTTGGCATCATCCTGCACTTACTGCTGTCCCGCCGCTGGCCGCGGCCCCAGCCCCAGCCCCCAGGCCTTTCCCCCCGATGAAGTCCCCCCGCGACAAGATTTCCTACCGACAAACCGGCTTCCTGCTGCCGCGCGTCCTGATCGTGCTGCACGACCTGTTCATGATCGCGCTGCTCTGGATCGGGCTGCGCTGGCTGGCCGCGCGCGCCGGCGCGCCGCCGGCGCCGTCGCTGCCCGCGGAGCTGCTGATCGCGATCTTCGCGCAGGGCCTGGTGCTGCGTTTCGTCGGCCTCTACCAAGGGCTGTGGCGCTTCGCCAGCGTGCCCGACCTGGCGAACCTGGTGCGTGGCGCGCTGCTGGGCGTGTTGCTGATCGTCACCTTGTTGTTCCTTGGCGGGCTCCTGCCCGAGGTGCCGCGGCGGGTGCTGCTGCCTTACCCGGTGGCGCTGGTGGTGCTGCTGGGCGTGCCGCGCCTGCTCTACCGCCTGTGGAAGGACTGGCGGCTGGCCCACGAGAACCCGGACGCCAAGCGGCTGCTGGTGCTCGGCGCCGGGCGGGCCGCCGACGCACTGCTTCGGGATCTCTCCGGCGACGGGCGCTACAGCGTGATCGGGCTGCTGGACGACAACCCGGCGCTCAAGGGAGCCCGGGTGCGCGGCGTGCCGGTGCTGGGCCCGATCGGCGACTTGCCCTACCTGGCGCAGGAGACCGCGCCGAACCTGCTGGTGATCGCCATGCCCAGCGCCAGCGCTGCCGAGATGCAGCGGGTGGTGGAACTGTGTGACGAAACCGGCCTGCCGTTCCGGGCGGCGCCGCGCATCGCCGACATGCTCGCCGGCAAGCCGCAGCGACTGGAGTTGAGCGAGGTGCGCATCGAGGACCTGCTCGGCCGCCCGCCGGTGAAGTTCGACACGGCGCTGGGCGCGCTGCTGGTCCAGGGCAAGCGCGTGCTGGTGACCGGCGGCGGCGGCTCGATCGGTTCCGAGCTGGTGCGGCAGTGCGCCGCGGCCGGGGCCGCGGAGCTGGTGGTGATGGAGCGGGCCGAGATGGCCCTGGGCGGCATCGTCGAGGAGATCGCCCGCGAATTCCCCGGCCTGCGCCTGGTGCCCATGCTCGCCGACTGCGGCGACCCGGTGGCCTGCCGCATCGCGCTCGCCGGCGGCATCGACTTCGTGTTCCATGCGGCGGCCTGCAAGCAGGTGCCGCTGCTGGAAGGGCAGCTGCGCGAGGCGCTGCGCAACAACGTCGCGGCGACCGCGGTGGTCGCCCGTGCCTGCCGCGAGGCCGGCGTCGGGCATTTCGTGCTGATCTCCACCGACAAGGCGATCTGCCCGGTGAACGTGCTGGGTGCGAGCAAGCGCTTCGCCGAGCTGGCCTGCCAGGCCGAGCTGGGCGGCAACGGCGGGCGCCTGTCGATCGTGCGCTTCGGCAACGTGCTCGACTCCGCCGGTTCGGTGGTGCCGCTGTTCCGCCAGCAGATCGCCGAGGGCGGGCCGGTGACGGTGACCCACCCGGAGGTCACGCGCTACTTCATGACCATTCCCGAGGCCTGCCAGCTGATCCTGCACTCGCTGGCGCTGCCGGGCGAGGACGGCGCGGTGTTCGCGCTCGACATGGGTCGGCCGGTGCCGATCCGCGAGCTGGCCGAACAGATGATCCGGCTCAGCGGCAAGCGTCCCGGAATCGACATAGAGGTCAGCTACACTGGTTTGCGTCCCGGCGAGAAGCTGCACGAGATCCTTTTCCACCCCGAGGAGCGCTACCAGCGCACGCGGCATCCGCGCATCTTCCAGGCCCGGCCCCGGCAGGCGGTCGGCCAGGACCTTGGCGGCCTGCTGGCGCGGCTTGAGCGCCTCTTGGCCGAGCCGGGGTCCCAGGAGGGGCTGCAGGCGCTGCTGCGTGAGGCGGTGCCCGACTACCGGCCGGAGCAGGCCGACGCCAGCCCGGAAGAGCTGCTTGCCGACGCCACCCACCCAGCGATGACGAAATAGCGAATGAGCCAGCGCATCAGGAAAGCCGTATTCCCCGTTGCCGGCCTCGGCACCCGTTTCCTGCCGGCCACCAAGACCGTGCCCAAGGAAATGTTGCCGGTCGTCGACAGGCCGCTGATCCAGTACGCCGTGGACGAGGCCATCGAGGCCGGCTGCGACACCCTGGTGTTCGTGACCAACCGTTACAAGCATTCGGTGGCCGATTATTTCGACAAGGCCTACGAGCTCGAGCAGAAGCTGGAGAAGGCCGGCAAGTCGGAACTGCTGGCGATGATCCGCGAGGTGCTGCCGCGCCACGTGCGCGCGGTTTTCGTCACCCAGGCCGAGGCCCTGGGCCTGGGCCACGCGGTGCTGTGCGCCGAGCCGGTCGTGGGCAACGAGCCCTTCGCCGTGCTGCTGCCCGACGACCTGATCTGGAACAAGGGCCCGGGCGCGCTGCGCCAGATGGCCGACCTGGCCGAGAAGGAGTCGGCCAGCGTGATCGCCGTGCAGGATGTTCCGCCCGAGCAGACCGGCAGCTACGGCATCGTGGCCACCCGCGACTTCTCCGGTCGCCACGGCGAGATCAGCGCCATCGTCGAAAAGCCGCGGCCCGAAGACGCGCCCAGCAACCTCGCCGTGGTCGGCCGCTACGTGCTCAGCGGCCGCGTCTTCGAGCACCTGCGCAACACCCGGCCGGGTGCCGGCGGCGAGATCCAGCTCACCGACGGCATCGCCGCGCTCATGGCCCGGGAGCGGGCGCTGGCCTACCGCTTCGAGGGCCGCCGCTTCGACTGCGGCAGCCGCATCGGGCTGGTCGAGGCGACCATCGAATTCGCGCTCGACCACGACGACCTGGCCGAGCCGGCGCGCGAGTACATGCGCGCCGTACTGGCACGCTAAGCGCAGGGATTCGCCGCATGGACGGCGCGAGCCATTATCTGGCGAGTGCACCGGCGCCGGCGCCGGAACCCGCGCTGCAGGGGCGGCACGAGGCCACGGTCTGCGTGGTCGGCGGCGGCTTCGCCGGGCTGAACACGGCCCTGGGGCTGGCCGAACGCGGCGAGCAGGGCGTTGTGCTGCTCGAGGCCCGGCGGGTCGGCCATGGCGCCTCCGGGCGCAACGGCGGTTTCGTCTTCGGCGGCTTCTCGCGCGGCGAACAGGCCCTGCTCGACGAGCTGGGCCCGCAGCGGGCGCAGGCGCTCTACCAGGGCACCCAGGACGCTGTCGGGCTGATCCGTCGCCGCATCCGGCAGCACGGCATCGACTGCAGCGCCACCGATGCCGGCGTGATCTGGGCGAACTGGTTCCGCGACCCCGCGCCCCTGCGCGAGCGGCAGGCGCTGCTGGCCCGGCATTTCGGCGTCGAGTGGCGCTGGATGCCGCGCGAGGAGCTGGCCGGGCTGGTCCTGAGCGAGCGCTACGGCGAAGGCCTGTTCGAGGCCAACGCCCTGCATTTCGACCCGCTGGCCTACGCCCGTGGCCTGGCCGGCGTGGCCCGGGGCCTGGGCGTGCGCCTGCACGAGCAGAGCCCGGCGATCGCGCTCGACCGGGAGGACGGCGGCTGGCGCGTGCGCACGGCGCAGGGCGAGGTACATGCCCGGCACGTGGTGCTGGCCTGCGGCGGCTACCTGGCCGGCCTGCGCCGCGAGGTGGATGCCGGCGTGCTGCCGATCGCCACCTACGTCGTGTGCACCGAGCCGCTGGGCCCGCGCATGGACGACATCCTGCGCACCCGTGCGGCGATCTACGACAGCCGCTTTGCCTTCGACTACTACCGGCCGCTGCCGGACACGCGCCTGCTCTGGGGCGGCCGGATCTCGGTGCTCGACCGCTCGCCGGCGGCGGTGGAGCGGCTGCTGCGCCGGGACATGCTGCGGGTCTTCCCCCAGCTCGAGGGCGTGCGCATCGAACGCGCCTGGTCGGGGCTCATGAGCTACGCGCGCCACCAGATGCCGCAGGTCGGGCGCGTGGACGAGGGCCTGTGGCTGGCCCAGGCCTTCGGTGGCCACGGCGTGGCGCCGACGACCTTCGCCGGCGAGGTGCTCGCTGCGGCCATCGCCCACGGCGACCCGCGCTGGCGGGAGTTCAACGATTACGGGCTGGTATCGGCGCTCAAGCCGGCGGGTTTCGTCGGCGCGCAGCTGTCGTACTGGTGGTACCAGGCGAAGGACGCCTGGAAGGACTGGCGGGAGGGCAGGGCGTGAGCGAAGCGGGCGAAGCCGGGCTGATCAGCTGGGCTGATTTCGAGAAGGTGCAATTGCGCGCGGGCACCGTGCTGCGCGTGGAGGACTTCCCCGAGGCACGCAAACCGGCCTGGAAGCTGTGGGTCGACTTCGGGCCGGAGATCGGCGTGCTCAAGACCAGCGCACAGGTCAGGGCGCTTTACGCGGCCGAAGACCTGGTCGGCCGGCAGGTCGTGGGCGTGGTCAACTTCCCGCCCAAGCAGGTCGGCCCGTTCCGCTCCGAGTTCCTGCTTACCGGCTTCCCCACCGACGAAGGCGTCGTCATCACCACCCTCGAACGCCCCGTTCCCGACGGCACCCGCCTGGCATAAAGAAGAACCCCCGGTTTCCCGGGGGTTCTTCGTTTGAAGCGTCTGGCGGTCAGAGGGCTTCGAAGATGCCCGCGGCGCCCATGCCGGTGCCGATGCACATGGTGACCATGCCGTACTTGAGCTGGCGACGGCGCAGGCCGTGCACGATCGTCGCCGTGCGGATCGCGCCGGTGGCGCCCAGCGGGTGGCCCAGGGCGATCGCGCCGCCCAGCGGGTTCACCCTGGCCGGGTCGAGCTCGCAGGTGCGGATCACCGCCAGGGCCTGCGCGGCGAAGGCCTCGTTGAGCTCGATCCAGTCGAGCTGGTCGGCCGTGAGGCCGGCCTGGCGCAGCACCTTGGGAATGGCGGCGATCGGGCCGATGCCCATCACTTCCGGACGCACGCCGGCGACCGAGAAGCCGACGAAGCGCGCCAGCGGCGTCAGGCCGTATTCCTTGATGGCCTTCTCCGAGGCCAGCATCACCGCGCCGGCGCCGTCGGACATCTGCGAGCTGTTGCCGGCCGTCACCGAGCCGCCGTTGCGGAACACCGGGCGCAGCCTGGCCAGGCCCTCGGCGCTGGTGTCGGCGCGCGGGCCTTCGTCGTGCTCGACCTTCAGCTCGCGCAGGCGCACGGCGTTGCCGGCCAGGTCGGGCTGGCGCGAGACGAGGCCGTAGGGCGTGATCTCGGCCGCGAACTCACCGGCGGCCTGCGCCGCCAGCGCCTTGGTGTGGGAGGCGAGGGCGAAGGTGTCCTGGTCCTCGCGGCTGACCTTCCACTCCTCGGCCACCTTCTCGGCGGTGATGCCCATGCCGTAGGCGATGGCCACGTTCTCGTCCTGGAAGACCTTCGGGCTCATGGCCACCTTGTGGCCCATCATCGGCACCATCGACATCGACTCGGTGCCGCCGGCCAGCATCAGGTCGGCGTTGCCCAGGCGGATCTGGTCGGCCGCCAGCGCCACGGCCTGCAGGCCCGAGGAGCAGAAGCGGTTGATGGTCTGGGCGGCGATGACGTTGGGTAGCCCGGCCAGCAGCAGGCCGATGCGCGCCACGTTCATGCCCTGCTCGCCCTCGGGCATGGCGCAGCCGATGATGGCGTCGTCGATGCGGGTCGGGTCGATGCCCGGGCACTGGTCGACCACGGCGCGCAGCACGTGGGCCAGCATTTCGTCGGGGCGGGTGTTGCGGAAGACGCCGCGCGGGGCCTTGCCCACCGGGGTGCGGGTGGCGGCGACGATGTAGGCGTCCTGGATTTGCTTGGTCATTTCGATGTCCTCGTCGTCGCTCAGTTACGCAGCGGCTTGCCGGTCTTGAGCATGTGGGCGATGCGCTCCTGGGTCTTGGGCATCCGGGCCAGGGCCACGAAGTGCTCGCGCTCCAGGCGCAGCAGCCAGTCCTCGTCCACCAGGGCGCCGCGGTCGACGTCGCCGCCGCACATGACGGTGGCGATGCGCTTGCTCACCTCGTAGTCGTGCTCGGAGATGAAACGGCCCTCGATCATGTTCTCGAGCATCATGCGGAAGGTGGCGATGCCGACGTCGCCGGCCACCTGGATGGCGCGGGCCGGCAGCGGCGGCCGGTAGCCGGACTCGGCCAGGGCGCGGGCCTGGGCCTTGGCCACGTGCAGCAGCTCGTAGGCGTTGAAGACCACGACGTCGGACTCGCGGGCGAGCTTGAGTTCCTTGGCCTCCAGCGCCGAACCGGACACCTTGCCCATGGCCACGGCCTCGAAGTACGGCTTGAGCTGGGCGAAGACATCACCGCCCGGGCCGGCCGCCTGGGCGGCACGCAGGGCGATTTCCTTCAGGCCGCCGCCGGCCGGCAGCAGGCCCACGCCCGCTTCGACCAGGCCGATGTAGCTCTCGAGCGCGAACACGCTGCGCGCGGCGTGCATCTGGAACTCGCAGCCGCCGCCCAGGGCCAGGCCGCGCACGGCGGCCACCACGGGCACCAGCGAATACTTGATGCGCTGGCTGGCGGCCTGGAAGGTGGCCACCATCTTCTCGAACTCGTCGAACTTGCCGGCCTGCAGCGAGCCCAGCGCCCCGGCGAGGTCGGCGCCGGCCGAGAACGGCTCGGACGGCTGCCAGATCACCAGGCCCTGGAAGTCCTTCTCGGCGCGGTCGACGGCCTCGAGGATGCCGGCCAGCACGCCGTCGGAAACGGTGTGCATCTTGGTCTTGAAGCCCAGCACCGCGATGCCGTCGCCGTCGTGCCACATGCGCACGGCGTCGGTCTCGAACACGGTCTCGCCGGGGTTGGCGCGCTCGCCCAGCACCGGGTCCGGGAAACGCTGGCGGTTGTAGACCGCCAGGTTCGAACGCGGCATCAGTTCGCCGCGGGCAGGGCTGAAGCTGCCGGCGGCGGCATGCACGCCGTCGCGGCCGTCGAACACCCAGTCGGGCAGCGGGGCGCTGGACATGGCCTTGCCGGCCACGATGTCCTCGGCGATCCACTCGGCCACCTGCTTCCAGCCGGCCGCCTGCCAGGTCTCGAACGGCCCGAGCTTCCAGCCGTAGCCCCAGCGGATGGCCAGGTCGACGTCGCGGGCGGTGTCGGCGATCGACGCCAGGTGGCAGGCGCTGTAGTGGAACAGGTCGCGGAACAGCGCCCACAGGAACTGCGCCTGCGGGTGCTGGCTGGCGCGCAGCTGGGCGAACTTCTCGGCCGGGTTCTTGTTCTTGAGGATGGCCACGACCTCCGGGTCGGCCACGCCGCTGGCCGGACGGTAGTCCTGGGCCTTGAGGTCGAGGACGTGGATGTCCTTGCCCTTCTTCATGAAGATGCCGGCACCGGCCTTCTGGCCCAGCGCCCCCTTGGCGACCAGCGCCTGCAGCCACTCGGGCGCCTTGAAGTACTTGTGCCAGGGATCGTCGGGCAGGGTGTCGGCCATGGTCTTGATGACGTGGGCCATGGTGTCGAGGCCGACCACGTCCGAGGTGCGGTAGGTGGCCGACTTCGGGCGGCCCAGCAGCGGGCCGGTCAGGGCATCGACCTCGTCGAAGCCCAGGCCCGACCGGGCGGTGTGGTGCAGGGTGGAGAGGATCGAGAAGACGCCGATGCGGTTGCCGATGAAGTTCGGCGTGTCCTTGGCGTAGACCACGCCCTTGCCCAGGGTGGTGACCAGGAAAGTCTCAAGCCCTTCCAGCACTTCCCGGTCGGTCTTGGCGCACGGGATGAGCTCGGCCAGGTGCATGTAGCGCGGCGGGTTGAAGAAGTGCACGCCGCAGAACCGGTTATGAAGTGATTCCGGAAGAACCTCCGCCAAGCCATTGATTGACAAGCCGGAAGTGTTCGAGGCCAGGATGGCGTGCGGGGCCACGTAGTCCTCGATCCGGTCGTAGAGCGCCTTCTTCCAGTCCATGCGCTCGGCGATGGCCTCGATGATGAGGTCGCAGTCGCGCAGCAGCTCCAGGTGCTGGTCGTAGTTGGCCGGGGTGATGGCGGCGGCCTTGGCCTTGCTCGCCAGCGGCGAGGGCGAGAGCTTGCCGAGGTTGGCGATGGCCTTCTCGACGATGCCGTTGGGCTTGCCTTCCTTGGCCGGAAGGTCGAACAGGACGGTGTCGACGTCGGCGTTGGCGAGGTGGGCGGCGATCTGCGCGCCCATCACGCCGGCGCCGAGCACGGCCACCTTGCGGATGCGAAGTTGAGGCATGGGAACAGCTCCGTGGGAGGAGGAAAGGGGCTCAGCCGGCGCGCAGGCCGGCGGCGGCGAAGCGGATCAGGGCCTGGGCGGCCTTTTCGCAGTGGGCCTTCTCGGACACGCCGGCGGGCCGCTTGATCAGGCCGAAGTCGGCCATGGCATAGGTCAGCGCGCCGGCGGTGAAGTCCAGGCGCCAGTACAGGTCTTCCTTGGCCAGGCCGGGCAGGGCCTGGCCGATGGCCTTGGCGAACTCGCGCAGCACGTGGCCGTAGTTGTCGGACAGGAACTTGCGCAGGCGGTCGTTCTTCTCGGCGAAGGCGCGGGCCAGCACGCGCACGAAGGCCGAGCCGCCGTGGCGGTCGATGGTCAGGGCCAGGGGCGGCTCGATGAAGGCCGACAGGATGGCCTCCAGATCGCCCGGCTTGTCCTCCTGGGCCTTGCGCAGCAGGGCCAGGCGGCGCTCGCTCATCTCGTCCATGCGGCGCCGGAAGACCTCGTTGACCAGGTTTTCCTTGCTGCCGAAGTGGTAGTTGACCGCCGCGATGTTGACGTCGGCCCGGCTGGTGACCTGGCGCAGCGAGGTCCCGGCGAAGCCGTGCTGGGCGAAGAGCTCCTCGGCAGCGCCGAGGATGCGTTCCTTGGTGTTGAAGTGGCTCGTGGTCATGGCCTGCCAGCGGTCGATTCAAACGGTTGTTGGCGAGTGTACCCGGCCCGCGCCCGCCGTCAAATGCTCAATTGAAACGGATGTCTGGAAGCAGGCTCCGCGGGAGGGGGTGAGGGCAGGGTGGCGGATGCTGCTGGAAAAATTCAGGGAAATGCGCTAAACCCTCGTCAATGCGGGGTTTTGTGGTAGATTCTTGGGCTCCCTCAACCCCCAGAAACCACACGGAGTCACACCATGGCGCTGGAGCGCACCATTTCCATCATCAAGCCCGACGCGGTCGCCAAGAACGTCATCGGCGAGATCTACGCCCGCTTCGAGAAGGCCGGCCTGAAGATCGTCGCGGCGAAGATGAAGCACCTCTCCCGCAAGGAGGCCGAGGGCTTCTACGCGGTGCACCGCGAGCGTCCGTTCTTCAACGCGCTGGTCGAGTTCATGATCTCCGGCCCGGTGATGATCCAGGTGCTCGAGGGCGAGAACGCCGTCGCCAAGAACCGCGAGCTGATGGGCGCCACCAACCCGAAGGAAGCCGCGGCCGGCACCATCCGCGCCGACTTCGCGCAGTCGATCGACGCCAACGCCGTGCACGGTTCGGACAGCCTCGAGAACGCCGCGATCGAAACCGCGTACTTCTTCGCCGCCACCGAGCTCTGCCCGCGCTGAGCCTGGACGCCCCGTGATCGAAGCCAACGACAAGTCCATCCCGCTGCAGGTCGAGCCGGCTTCCGCCGGCCCGGCCCGGGTGAACCTGCTCGACCTCGATCGCGCGGGCATGGAGCGCTTCTTCGCCGAAGAACTCGGCGAGAAGCGCTTCCGCGCGCACCAGGTGATGAAGTGGATCTACCACCAGCACGTCACCGACTTCGCGCAGATGACCGACGTGGGCAAGGCGCTGCGCGCCAAGCTCGAGGCCAAGGCCGAGATCCGCCCGCCCAACGTCCTGTTCGACAAGCCCAGCGCCGACGGCACGCACAAGTGGCTGCTGGGCATGGACGCGGGCAACGCCATCGAGGCCGTGTTCATCCCCGACAAGGGCCGCGGCACGCTGTGCGTGTCGAGCCAGGTCGGCTGCGGCCTGAACTGCCAGTTCTGCTCCACCGCCACGCAGGGCTTCAACCGCAACCTCAGCACCGCCGAGATCATCGGCCAGGTGTGGGTGGCCTCGAAGCACCTTGGCAACAAGACCCATCTCAACCGCAAGCTCACCAACGTGGTGATGATGGGCATGGGCGAGCCGCTGCTGAATTTCGACAACGTCGTGCGCGCCATGAGCCTGATGCGCGACGACCTGGGCTTCGGCCTGGCGAACAAGCGCGTCACCCTGTCCACCTCCGGCCTGGTGCCGATGATCGACCGCCTGGCGGTCGAGTCCGACGTGGCCCTGGCCGTCTCGCTGCACGCGCCCAACGACGCGCTGCGCACCGAGCTGATCCCGCTCAACAAGAAGTACCCGCTCGCCGAGCTGATGGACGCCTGCGTGCGCTACCTGCGACACAAGAAGAAGGGCGACTCGGTCACCTTCGAGTACACGCTGATGAAGGGCGTCAACGACTCGCCGGAGACCGCCCGCGAGCTCGTCAGGCTGATGAAGGCGTTCTCGAACAAGATGCAGTACGCCGATGCCGCCAAGGTCAACCTGATTCCGTTCAACCCGTTCCCCGGCACGCGCTTCGAGCGCAGCGGCGAAGCCGAGATCCGGGCGTTCCAGAAGATCCTGCTCGACGGCGGCGTGCTCGCCATGGTGCGCCGCACCCGCGGTGACGACATCGACGCGGCCTGTGGCCAACTCAAGGGCCAGGTCATGGACCGCACGCGCCGCCAGTCCGAATTCAAGCGCAAGCTCGAACAACAGGGGGTTACCGATGCGGCATGAGTCCTTCCGCTGGGCCTGGGTGGCCGCCGTGGCCCTCGCGCTGGCTGGTTGCGCGAGCACCGGTGGCAGCGCGCCCGCGTCGTCCGGCCCGAGCCACGCGAAGATGTCCAGCAAGGGCCTGGCCAACCTGCAGCTGGCCCAGACCTACCTGCGCCAGGGCCGGCTCGACGTTGCGCTCGACCGCGCCAGCCGCGCGCAGCGGCTCGACCCGCAGTCGGCCGACGTGCAGGTCGTGCTGGGCATGATCCGCCAGGCCCTGGACGACCAGGCCCGCGCCGGCGACCACTTCGAGCGCGCGGTGAAGCTGGCGCCCGACGCCGGCCACGTGCTCAACGTGCGCGGCGTGTGGCTGTGCGAGCGCCAGCGCTACGACGAGGCCGACGCGCTGTTCGAGCGCGCGGTGAAGGATCCGTTCTACGAAGACAAGGCCCAGTCCTACTTCAACGCGGGCCGCTGCGCCATGCTCGGCGGCCGCCTCGACCGCGCCGAGGCGCCGCTGCGCAAGGGCCTCGAACTCGACCCCAAGCATCCGCTGCTGCTCGAGCAGATGGCCCGCCTGCAGTTCCGGCAGGGCAATTTCCTCGGCGCCCGCGCCTTCTTCCAGCGCCGCGAGGCGGTGGGCGAGGTGGGGGCCGAGCTGCTCGAGCTCGCCGCGTCGATCGAGGAGGGCGCGGGCGACCGCGCCGCCGCCGAACGTTATCGCGCGCGCCTGAAGCAGGGTTACCCCGATTACACGCCAACCGCCAGCGAGGGATCGCCGCAGTCATGAACCACGAAGGCCGGCAGGACGCTTTGTTCGAAGATCCCATCGGCCTGCGCCTGCGCGCGGCCCGGGAGAAGCAGGGGCTCGCCATCGAGCAGGCCAGCCAGCAGCTCAGGCTGCCGGTGGCCATCATCGAGGCGATGGAACGCGAAGACTGGTCGCGCCTGGGCGCGCCGATCTACGTGCGCAGCTACCTCGGCAGCTACCTGCGCCTGCTGGGCCTGCCGCAGGAACTGGCCCAGCCGGTCGCCAGCCAGGCGTCGGCGCCGCAGCTGGTGCCGATGGCCTCGCGTTCGCGCCTGCGCCGCACGCTCGACAAGTCGCTGCGCAACGGCATCTACCTGGTCATGACCGCAGTGCTGGTGGTGCCGGTGGTGCTGGTCGCTCGCCACTACCAGTCGGCCGCCAAGCCCCAGACGCTCACGCTCGAGGCCGATCCGGCGCTGCTGCCGGCGCTGCCCGAGGCTGAACTCGCGGCCCAGCCGCCGGCCGCCAACGGGCCGGAGCCGGTGATGGCGTCGATGGCCCCCGTGCAGCCGCGTCCGGCCGTGCCCGAGGCGGCCGCGCCGGCGCCGGTGCCCGAAGACGGCCTGGTGCTGCGGTTCAGCGGCCAGAGCTGGGTCGAAGTGCTGGACCCGAACGGCCGTCGCATCGAACAGGCCCTGCTCGAGGCTGGCGCCGAACGCCGTTATGCCGACGGTGAAGTCGGTCGCGTCACGCTCGGCAACGCCGCCGCCGTCGAGGTGCTCAGCCACGGCAAGCCGGTCGACCTGGCGCCGTTCCGCGCGGCGAACGTGGCCCGCTTTACGGTATCCTCCGAGGGTGAACCCGCGCCTGCCCGCCACTGAGCACGGCGCCACCCTCCGCAACCTGCCTGCACGCCCTGCGCGTGCGGGCCCCAAGACAGTGATCCATGGACCACATTGACGAACACGAGCAGGGCGAACGCGTTCGCGCCTGGCTCAAGAAGAACGGCTCTTCCCTGATCACCGGCGTCGCCCTGGGCCTGGCGGCCCTGTCGGGCTGGAACTGGTGGCAGGCACAGGGCGAGGTCCGCAAGGTCGAAGCCGCCGCGGAATTCCTCGCCTTCACGCGCGCCAGCGAGGCCGGCGAAACCGCCAAGGCCGCCGCGCACGCCCAGGCGCTGCGCCAGAACCACGGCGAAACCGTCTACAACGCCCTCGTGGCGCTGGTCGATTCCCGCCGCCTGCTCGACGAGGGCAAGGGCGAGGAGTCGCTGGCGGTGCTCGACGGCGTCGCCGTCGAGGGCCTGGACGCATCGATGGCCGAACTGCTCTCGCTGCGCGCCGCGCGCGTGCTGGTCACGCTGGGTCGCCACGAGGATGCGCTCAAGCGCCTGGAAGGGCGCGACTTCGCCGCCTATGCCGGCGTCGCCGCCGAACTGCGCGGCGATGCGTCGCTGGCGCTGGGCCGGCGCGAGGAGGCCCGCGAGGCTTATGAAGCGGCCCTGGCCGCGCTCGACCTGGCGGCCGCGACCCGCGGCATGGTCGAGTTGAAGTTCACCGAGGCCGGCGGTCGCCTGCCCGAAACCCCGGAGGCCTGAGCGCATGCTGCGTCGTTCCCTGATCATCGCGGCGTTGCTCGCCTTCGCCACCGGCTGTTCCACCGTCAAGGGCTGGTTCGGCGACAAGAGCGGCAAGGCCCTCGAGCCGGCCGAACTGGTGGAAATCGCCAATCCCGTGTCGCCTCGCCAGGCCTGGTCGCGCAAGCTCGGCGACGAGAAGGCCGCGCTCGGCCTGCGCCAGCGCCCGGCCATCGAAGGCGAGCGTCTGTTCGTCGCCGATGACGCCGGCCGCGTGATGGCGCTCGACCTCAACACCGGCGCCACGCTCTGGGATTCCGAGGTCGTGCGCACCGGCAAGGAAGGCAGCCGCCTGCTGTTCTGGCGCCGCAAGGCCATCGACGGCCACGTCACCGGTGGCCCGGGCGTGGGCAACGGCATGGTCGTGGCCGGCGGTCGCAACGGCGAGGTCGTGGCCCTCGACGCCGAGACCGGCGCCGAGCGCTGGCGCGCCCAGGTGACCTCCGAGGTCATCGCGGCGCCGCTGGTCGCCGGCGACCGCGTCGTGGTGCGCAGCAACGATGGCCGCACCTTCGGCCTGGACGTCGCCGACGGCACCCGCAAGTGGGTCTTCGACCGCGGCCTGCCCACGCTGAGCGTGCGCGGCAACGGCGAGCCGGTCACCGACGGCAACCTGGTCTACCTTGGCTACGACGACGGCACCGTCATCGCGCTGCGCGGCAGCGACGGCCTGATGGCCTGGAGCCAGCTGGTGGCCGAGCCCGAGGGCCGCAACGAGCTGGCCCGCATGGCCGACGTCGACGGCGAGCTGGCGGTGGGCTACACCGAGCTCTACGCGACCAGCTTCGCCGGCCAGACCCTGGCCATCTCCACCCAGAACGGTCGTCCGCTCTGGAACCGCGACACCGGCGGCTATTCCGGCTTGGCCCTGCTGGGCGACCGGGTCGTGCTGGCGGATCCGGACGGCACCCTCTGGGCGCTCGACCGCAGCAGCGGTTCGGCCCTGTGGAAGCAGGAGGGCCTGGCGCGCCGCTGGCTGACCACGCCGGCCGTGCAGGGCGATTTCCTGGTGGTGGGCGACGTCGAGGGCTACCTGCACTGGGTGCGCGCCAGCGACGGCACCCTGGCCGGGCGTGATCGCCTCGGCCGCGATCCCATCCGCGCCACGCCGCAGGTCAGCCCGACCGGCGTGCTGCTGGCCATCGATTCCGAAGGCCGTCTGGCCGCCTACCCGACGCCGGCGCAGTAAGCCGGCGCCGGCAGGACACCGAGGGAGAACCACGTGCTGCCATTGGTCGCCCTCGTTGGCCGTCCCAACGTCGGCAAGTCGACGCTGTTCAACGCGCTCACGCGCAGCCGCGACGCGCTCGTCCACGACGAGCCGGGCGTCACGCGTGACCGTCACTACGGCATCTGCCGGCTGGTCGAAGGCCGGCCCTTCGGCCTGTGCGACACCGGCGGCCTGTCGGGCGAGGAAGAAGGCCTGGCCGGCGCCACTGCGCGCCAGTCGCTGGCAGCCATCGACGAGGCGGACCTGGTGCTGTTCGTGGTCGACGGCCGCGAGGGTCCCTCGGGCCTGGACGAATCGATCCTGGCGATGCTGCGCAAGCGCGGCCGCCGCTTCTTCCTGGTGGTCAACAAGACCGACGGCATCGACCTGGGCGCGTCCCTCGCCGAGTTCGCCCGCTTCGGCGTCGAGAAGGTGATCCCCGTGGCCGCCGCGCACCAGCGCGGCGTGCCCGAACTGCTCGAGCAGGTGCTGCCTGAACTCCCCGAGGATGGCGACGCCGAGGTGCTCTCGGACGATCCCGACCGCATCCGCATCGCCTTCCTGGGCCGCCCGAACGTGGGCAAGTCCACCTTGGTCAACCGGCTGCTGGGCGAGGAGCGCATGATCGCCTCCGACGTGCCCGGCACCACCCGCGACTCGATCGCGGTCGACCTCGAGCGCGACGGCCGCCCCTACCGCCTGATCGACACCGCCGGCCTGCGCCGCCGCTCGAAGGTGGAGGAGGCGGTGGAGAAGTTCTCCGTCTTCAAGACCCTGCAGGCCATCGAGAACTGCCAGGTCGCGGTGGTGATGCTCGACGCCGGCGAAGGCGTGACCGAGCAGGACGCCACCGTGCTCGGCCACGTGCTCGAGGCGGGCAGGGCGCTGGTGATCGCCATCAACAAGTGGGACGGGCAGAGCACCTACCAGCGCGAACAGACCATGGGCATGCTCGCGCGCAAGCTCTCGTTCTGCGAGTGGGCCGAGCGCATCACCATCTCGGCCAAGCACGGCACCGGCATGCGCGAGCTGTTCCGCGCCATCCACCGCGCGCACGCCTCGGCCACCAAGGAATTCAGCACCTCAGAAGTGACCAAGGCGCTGGAGATCGCCTACCAGAGCTTCCCGCCGCCGGCGGTGCGCGGCCATGTCTCCAAGCTGCGCTACTGCCACCCCGGCGGCAGCAACCCGCCCACCTTCATCGTGCACGGCACCCGCCTGCGCGTGCTCACCGAAAGCTACCGGCGCTACCTGGAGAACTTCTTCCGGAAGCGCTTCAAGCTCGTCGGCACGCCGATCCGCTTCATCTTCAAGGAAGGCGAGAACCCCTACGAGGGCAAGAAGAACGTGCTCTCGGAGCGCCAGGTGCAGCGCAAGCGCCGCCTGCTGCGGCACGTCAAGAAAAAGAAGTGATCCCGGCGTCGGCCGTCAGCCTCGGCGTGCTTGCCGGTGGCCGCGGCGAGCGCGTCGGCGGCCGCGACAAGGCCTGGCTGCGGCGCGATGGCGACTACCTCCTCGACGGCCTGCTGGCCCAGCTGGGCGAACCGCGTTTCGGCGGCCGCCTGGCCAGCGTGCGCACCACGGACGAACGCTGGGGCGCGCGCGGGTTCACCTGCGTCGCAGACCTGCGCCCCGGCCAGCCCGGCCCGCTGGCCGGCATCGAAGCGCTTGCCGCCGCCTGCGCCACGCCCTGGCTGCTGGTGCTGCCCGTGGACACCTTCGGCCTGCCGGTCGGGCTGTTCGGCCGGCTGGCCGCCATCGCCACGCTGCGCGGCGCCTGGCTGCGCGACGGCGGCGGGCTGCAGCCCCTGGTCGGGCTCTGGCCGGCGCCAGCCCTGCATGAGGCGGCCCGCGCGGCGCTGGAGGCCGGCGAGTTCGCCGTGCATCGCGCGCTCGCGCCCCTGCACCCGGCCTGCCTCGACCTCGCTCCGCACTGCCTGGGCAACGCCAACCTGCCCGGCGCCTATGATCCAGGACCATGAGCCAGACCTTCCCGACCCGAATCGGTTTTGACCCGGCCCTCGCCATCGTCGCGCGCGAGTCCGCGGCGCGACGCCTGGCGCCGGAAGAGATTCCGCTGCAGCGTGCCGCCGGCCGCGTGCTGGCGGGCGACGTGGTGGCCGGCACGCCGCTGCCCAATTTCGACAACGCCGCCATGGACGGGTTCGCCGTGCGCGGACCGATGCCGCCGGACGGCTGGCGCCTGGCGGGCGAGCAGTTCGCCGGCGTCGACCAGGGGCTTTCGCTCGGCCCGGGCGAGGCCTGCCGCATCACCACCGGCGCACCGCTGCCGGCCGGCTGCGACACGGTGCTCGTGAAGGAGAACGCGCGCGAGCAGCAGGGGCGCGTGCTGGCGGATCCGCAGCCGGCGCCCGGCGCGAACATCCGCCGCGCCGGCGAAGACGTAAGGCCTGGCCAGCGCCTGCTCGCCGCCGGCCAGGTGCTGACGCCGGCGCGCATCGGCCTGGCAGCCGCCCTGGGACTGCCCACGCTGCCGGCGGCGCGGCGACCGACGGTGGCGGTGTTCACCACCGGCGACGAACTGCAGCCGCCGGGCCAGGCGCTGGCGCCGGGCGAGATCCACGACTCGAACCGCGCGCTGCTGCAGGCCCTGCTCCAGGCCGAGGGACTGGAGCCGGTGGCCTGGCCGATCCTGCCCGACGATCCGGCGCGCATCGTTTCGGCGCTGCGCGACGCCGCCTTCTCCTTCGACGTGGTGATCACCTGCGGCGGCGTGTCCGCCGGCGAAAAGGACCACCTGCCGGCGCTGCTCTGTGAGCACGGCGAGCTGTTCTTCTGGAAGGTGCGCATGAAGCCGGGCATGCCGCTGCTGTTCGGCGCGCTGGGCGGGGCCTTGGTGCTCGGCCTGCCCGGCAACCCGGTGTCGGTGCTGGCCACTTTCCTCACCGTCGGGCGCGAGCTGCTCGACGGGCTCCAGGGGCGCGCCGAGCCGCGTCGTCGCTGGCGCGCGCGGCTGGCGGCGCCGGTGGCCAAGCGCCACGAACGCCTGGAGTTCATGCGCGGCCGGCTGCGGGTGGGGGATGGCGGCCAACTGGAGGTCGAGCCCGACCTGGCCACCGGCTCGCACCGCCTCGCCGCCGCGGCCAACAACGACGTGCTGCTGGTCTTGCCGGAAGGTGCGGGCCAGTGGGCCGAGGGCGACGTGCTCGACTGCATCCCGTGCGCGCCGGCCGGCTAGACTTCCGCCATGGCTGAGATCGAAGAAATCACCCCGGCCGAGGCGCTTCGCCGCATGGCGTCGGGCAGCCGGCTGCTGGACGTGCGCGAGCCCGGCGAACATGCGCTCGGCCTGCCCGAGGGTGCGCTGCCGGTGCCGCGTGCGCAACTCGAGGCCGACCCGGCGAAGCTCACGCCCGACACCGGCGCCGAACTGCTGCTGATCTGCGCCACCGGGCGCCGTTCACTGCTGGCGGCCGAGGCGCTGCGTGCGCGCGGTTACACCCGCCTGTGCAACGTCGCCGGTGGCTACGTGGCCTGGTGCGCGGCCGGCCTGCCCACCGTTGCCGGCGCCGACGAGGACGCCGATTTCCTGGAGCGTTACTCGCGCCACCTGCGCCTGCCGCAGGTGGGGCTGGAAGGCCAGCGCAGGCTGGCCAGCGCGAAGGTGCTCGTGGTCGGCGCCGGTGGCCTGGGTTCGCCGTCGGCGTACTACCTGGCCGCGGCCGGCGTCGGCACCCTGGTGATGGCCGACGACGACGTGGTCGACCGCAGCAACCTGCAGCGACAGATCCTGCACACCGAGGCGCGCATCGGCGAGGCCAAGGTGGCCTCGGCGGCGACGGCGCTGTCGGCGCTCAACCCGCGCGTGCGCATCGAGGCGCACCGCCTGCGCGTCACCGCCGACACGGTCGATGCTCTGCTCGAGGGCGTCGACGTGGTGGTCGACGGCGCCGACAACTTCCCGGTGCGCTACGTGCTCAATGCCGCCTGCCTGCGCCACGGCAAGCCGCTGGTCTACGGCGCGGTGCATCGTTTCGAAGGGCAGGTGAGCGTGTTCGACGCCGGCCGCCGCCGCGGGCAGGCGCCGTGTTATCGCTGCCTGTTCCCGGAGCCGCCCGCGGCGGAGGACGCGCCCAACTGTGCCGAGGCCGGCGTGCTGGGCGTGCTGCCCGGCGTGGTGGGCCTGCTGCAGGCCACCGAGGCGATCAAGCTGCTGCTCGGGCTGGGCGAGCCGCTGTCGGGCCGATTGCTGCACTTCGACGCGCTGGGCATGCGCTTTCGCGAGACGCGCCTGCGCCCGGATCCGGACTGCCCCGGCTGCGGCCCCGGCGCAGCCTGAGCCGCGGCTCAGCGGAACAGCAGCACGGCCAGCAGCGCCGCGCTGGCGAACAGGCCGATGGCGGCGAGCAGGCGCCCCAGGTCGCGGCGCCGGTTTTCGCCCAGTTCCTCGCGCGCTTCCTCGAGCGCGGGCAGGTCGCCGACATCCGGGCGCCCCAGCAGCAGCGTCACCATCGCGTCGGCGAGCTCCGGCGTGAAGCTGTAGGGCTCGAAGCCCGTGCGACCGTGCCGCGCCAGCAGGTCGCGGATCTCCGGTGCGTCGGGAATGTGCTTCATCGTCCACTCGCGGAAGCTGGGCGCCGGGATCTCGCGCCGGTCGAGCAACTTCAGGTCTCGGTGGCGCGGGTCCGAATGCAGCTTCTGGTAGAGCGTCTCGACGACCTCGGCCGGGCCCTCGAGGCACTGGAAGAAGCAGCCGTCGGCGAAGTACAGGCCACCGACCACGCGACGACGCGCGTTGTTTCGGCGCGACTGGATCAGGATGCGCGCGACCTCGGGGTGGATGCCGGCGCCGTTGCGGATCGACGGGAAGTTGGCGCGGCTGGCGTAGACAAGGCGAAGGTGGCGGGGCATGGCATCGGGCGTATGGCGGGCCTGGAGCGCAAGTCTGTCGCCGGCCTCGCATCCACGCTGTGAAGGGCCCGGCGGGCGCGTCGACGCGGCGTGCACGCCGGCTGGCGGAATGTCCGCCCCAAGCTGGGATCCGCGTCTCAATCCATGAGCGGCCAGGCTGACACGATGCGCGCCACAGACCCCCGGAACCACGACACCATGGATGAACGCGACGAATGGCTGACCCGGCTGCGCAGGATGCGCCTGGGCTGGCCGTTGCGCCACGCGCGCAGCTTCGGCCCTGATGAAATGGCGCTGCTGCGCCAGGGCCTGTGGCCCGCTTCGCTGGACGACCGCTGGGTGGTCTGGCTCGACGGCGATGTGCTGCGCGTCTGGCGCAGTTGGACCGGCGAATGCCTCTACGAGGCTGAATTGAGCGAGGACGTCGCCGGCATCGGCCATTGCCGCGTGCTGCGCGTGTGCGACGACCCCGAGGTCTACCAGCGCTGCCAGGATGAATCCGGCGAGCTCGACCGCTTCGAGGGCGTGCTGGCCCTGCTGCTCGGCCGCCGGCGGCATGCGGTAGCCTAGGGGGCATGCGCTTCCTCGACTTCAGCTCCTGGCAGAGCATCCTGGTGACGGTCGGCGCGCTCGCGCTGATCACGCTGATGGGCGTGGGCATCCGGCTGCTGGTGATGCAGACCGTGCAGGTGCGGCGCCAGCGCGAGAACCGGCAGATCAACGAGCGCCTGCGCACGCTGATCTCGGCCTACAAGACGCTTGGCGGTTCCTTCACCGGCAAGCTCGACGTCGACCCGACGCACCTGCGCGACCTTCGCCGGGCCCAGGCCGAAACCGGCGAGGCCGCCGACGCTGAAGGCCCCGAGGGCGGCTCGGACCGGAACCGCCGTATCCGCGATGCCGTCGAAGCGGCGCTGTCGGACATCCTGCTGCTGGGCACCGAGGAACAGGTGCGCCTGGCCGCGCGCGCCGCGTCCGAGCTGGCGGCCGGCCGGCCGGTGCATACCGACGAACTGGTGGTTTCACTGCGCGACTTCATCCGCCAGGTCCTGGACCTGGAGCCGGTGCCGGCAGGCGTGGACATCCCGCGCCAGGGGCCGACGCGGCCGGGCCCGGGCGGCGGTGGCCGCGCGGGCGGCGGGCGGGGCGACGCTCAGCGCGGCGGTTCGGGCGGCGCCGGTGGCGGCGGCATGGGCGGCGGCGCCGCGGCCGGTGGCGCTGCGCTGGGCCTGGGTGGCTCGCTCGGGGACCGGGGAGAGTAGGCCAGCCACAGGGCCGGCGCCAGCACGGCCAGCAGCACCAGCCCGTAGCCGGATGCCGCCTGGTCGCCAACCAGGTAGGCGTTGCACAGCCGCTCCGGCGTCTGGGTGTAGAGCAGCCCGATGGTCGCCGTCATCCAGGCCCAGTTGCCGATGAAAAACAGCGGCACGATCGCGCCCGGCACCGCCGTCGACAGCCGGATCGCCAGCCCGGCGAACAGCAGGCTCGCGAACTTCGCGGCGTCGATCAGGACATCCGCCACCGCGGCATCCAGGGCCAGCGGCAGCATCCAGAACGCCAGCACCAGGCTGGCCAGCGTCCAGCCCGCCAGGCCATGTGCATTGAACGACTGCAGGGCGGCGCCCGCCCTTGCCGGCAGCCGCGCCGCCAGCAGCGCGCCGGCAAGCACCAGCAACGGGACCTGGACCAGCATGTGCAGGAACATGCTGCCTTCGAGCAGGTGCCGGGCCGGTGGCATCGCCGCCAGGGCCAGCAGGCCCGCACCGGCCAGTGCCTGCGTGCGCGGTTGCATCAGCGCAGCGCCAGGGCGTCGGCCAGCGCCTGCCGCCAGCCGCCGAGGCCGTGGATCCGGCGCAGGCGGCCCTGTGAATCCACCACGTGGATGGCGGCGTTGTGCACGAAATCGCCGCGGCCGTCCGGCACGACCACGATGCCGAAGGCCGACAGCAGCGCGGTGCGCTCGCGCGGGTCGGGAATGGTGTCGGCCTGCCAGAGTGCGGGGTCGGCGCGCAGGCGCTGCTGGTGGCGGGCGAGGGTGGGCGGGTCGTCCCGCTCCGGATCGAAGCTCAGGCTCAGCAGGCGAACCCGGTCGCCCAGCCCTTGTCGGCGCAGTTCCCGCTGCAGTTGCTGGTAGTCGGATCCCAGCGCCGTGCACAGGCTCTCGCACTGCGTGTAGATGAAGTCGACCAGCACCACGCGGCCGTCGGCGCGGATCGCCGCACCCAGCTCACGGCCGTCGGCCAGGTGCGCCCGGGGCAAGGGCAGGGGCTCGCGGGCGACGGCCAGGCGCCGGGCCGTTTCGCTGGTGAGCGCGCTCAATCCGTCGGTGGCCGTCCACAAGGCGGCGGCCGCGCAGGCCACGATCACCGCAACGGCCGCGAGCGTCCTGTGCAGGCTGCCCGGCCTCACGGCGCCCGTGACAGGAGCTCGGCGCCGCCGGCCCAGGGCGTGCTCCGTTCCTTCGTACGGGCACGCGCCGCGGCCACGGCATCGGCGTCGACGGCGGGCGCGGTGTTGCCCCAGGACGAACGCAGGTGGCTGGCCAGGGCAGCGACCTCGGCGTCGTCGAGGCGCTCGCCGAAGGCGGGCATGGCGCCCTGGTAGGGCTGCCCGGCCACCTCGATGGGGCCCGAGACGCCGTGCAGGAGGATCTGCAGCAGCGTCTCCTCGTCGCCCAGCACCCACTCCGAGCCGCCCAGCGGCGGGAAGACGCCCGGCAGGCCAGCGCCGCTGGCCTGGTGGCAGGCGGTGCAGTGCGTGGCGTAAAGGCCGGCGCCGTCGACGGGGGCGGACGCGGCCGCGTCCGGGGCGGCCTGCAGGACGATCCGCTGGTCGCCCAGGGTTGGGTCGGCCTCCGGCTGGGCCGCCATCAGGTAGCCGGTGGCCCAGCCCACCATCAGGCTGACCAGCGCGATCACCACCACCGGCACGGGATTGCGGGCCTCCCTCGGCTCGGGGTTTTCGCGGACTTGTTGGGGCGTGGGGCTCATGGCTGGTCCTCGGGCGGGGCGGCTTCGGGTGCTGGCACCGGGTAGGTGTGGTCCAGGGACTGCAGGTAGGCCACGAGGTCGCGCACCTCGGGCCGCGCGACGAGCACGCCCCCGGGCGGGCCCAGCCCGGGCGGCAGGGTGACGACGCGATCGCCGGGCGCGGCGGCGTCCTTGACCTCGAACAGGAAGGGGTAGGGCGGCATGTTGCTGCCCGGCACGTAGGCGCGCGGCTGGTAGAGGTGGCCCAGGTGCCAGTCCTCGCTGGGCTGGCGGGCACCGATGTTGAACAGGTCGGGGCCGGTGCGCATGGTGCCCAGCAGGTGCGGGCGGTCGTAGGCGTAGTCGGCGGCGACCGAGGCGCGACCCCAGCCACGGGTCGCGTCCGGGGCCTGCGACGCATCGCGCGGCTGCTGCGAGTGGCAGTAGACGCAGCCATGGGCGATGTACTGCTGGCGCCCGCGCAGCTGCGCCTCGGTGTAGGGCTTGAGTTCCGCGGGCGGCTGCAGCGGCTTGAGCTGCAGGTAGGGCAGTACGACGAGCGTGGCCGTGGCGACGGCCAGCGTCACCATCGCGCCGGCGATGAGTTTGGCGGGGCTTTCCATGCTCAGGCGCTCCGGGGGAGGGGATACAGGTCGACGGCGCCCTCGCGGCGGGGTCCGAGGCCCAGCACCATCGCGCCGACGTGCAGTGCGAAGACCACGTGGCCCAGGGTCATGATGGAGCCGCCGACGGTGCGGCCCTGCAGCCACGGGATCGTCAGCTGGACCGATTCGATGAAGGGCCGGCTGGCGTCGAGCATGGCCAGGCCCTGCAGCCAGCCGCCGACGGTTAGCGCGGTGAAGTAGACCGCGAAACCGCCCATCACCAGCCAGAAGTGGGCCGAGACCAGCCGCGGCCAGGGCCATTCGCGCCCGACCACGCGCGGCAGCGCGAAGTAGATCGCGCCGAACATCACCATCGTCACGAAGCCGTACAGGCCCAGGTGCGCATGCGCCACGGTGAAGTGGGTGAAGTGGGTGACCGTGTTGATGCTGCGCAGGGCCTCGAACGAGCCCTGCACCGAGCTGAGCGTGTACATCATGCCGCCCAGCACCACGAAGCGAAGCGTGGGGGAATGGTTGAGCACGGCGAAATGGCCGCGCATCGTCAGGTGCTGGTTGACCGTGAATGCCAGCACCGGCACCACCATCATCATGCTCTGCACGATCGACAGCGTGACCAGCCACTCGGGCACCGGCCCGCCGATCAGGTGGTGGCCGCCGACCTGGCCGTAGAAGAAGGCCAGGCACCAGAACCCCACCAGGGACAGGTTGTAGGACTGGACCGGCCGCCCGATGACCTTGGGCAGGAAGTAGTAGATCGCCGCCAGCGACAGCGGTGTGTAGAACAGGCCGAGCACGTTGTGCCCGAACCACCAGTTCATGGTCGCCGCCTCGACGCCGAAGTGCAGGCCGGGCCACTTCGCGACCACGTAAAGCACCGGGAACCAGAACAGCGCGGCGCCGATGTACCAGACCGACACGTACAGGTGCCCGACGCGCCGGTTGCGCAGCGTCAGCAGCATCGGCACGGCGACCAGGGCGCCGGAGAGTGCGAACAGCAGGCCGATCTGCCACGGGATCTCGAGCCACTCCATGCCGTCGGAGATGCCCAGTGCGATGCAGACCAGGCCGGCGAGCAGGGCCAGGTTCCACAGGATCGCGCCCGCGACCGCGTAGCCCGCGCCCACCAGTTCGGTGCGCAGCAGGCGCGGCAGCATCCACAGCGCGATGCCCAGCGACGCCATCGGCGCCCAGCCATAGGCCACGGCATTGAGATGCAGGGTGCGGATGCGGCCGAAGCTCAGCCAGGCCGAGCCGGCGGCCCAGTCGGGCGCGTGCAGCTTGATCGAGCTGGTGAGCCCGGCCCAGGAAGCGACCAGGAGCCAGGCCACCGCGAAGACCAGCATCAGCAGGACCGGCCTGGCCGTCGACCGGTCGGCGGCGAGGCGGATGTCTTCCGCGCGGGGCGGCAGGGGCCCCAGGTCGCGCTGGCCGATTTCACCGGGCTCGAAGATGACCCGGGCGGCCTCCGGATCAGGCTCGGCCAGGCCTTTGCGCAGCGACCAGATGAAGACGAGCAGGGCCGTGACTGCCAGCAGGAAAGAGGAAAGCAGGAGGGTTGCGGTGTTCATAGGGCGCCCGGCCGGCGCCGGGATTGATAAAGATGCGGGTGAAATACATCTTAAAATCGGCGGATACCCTAAAGCAATATGCATGATGCATCATTTTGCGATAGGCTCGCCCCATGAAGCTCACCGACTACACCGACTACACCCTGCGGGTGCTGATCTACCTCGGTCTGCACCAGGACGAGCTGGTGACCATCCAGCAGGTGGCCGATGGCTACAGGATCTCCAAGAACCACCTCATGAAGATCGTCAACCAGCTGTCGCAATCGGGCGTGGTGGCGGCGACCCGGGGTCGCAACGGGGGCGTGCGGCTGGCGCTGCCGCCGGAGCGGATCAACATCGGCGCCATCGTGCGCGCCACCGAAGCCGACTTCCGCATCGTCGAGTGCTTCGACCAGGTCAACAACCAGTGCGTGCTGTCGCCGGCGTGCAGGCTGCGCGCTGCGATGCACGAGGCGCTGGAAGCCTTTTTCCGCGTCCTCGACGGCCTGACCCTCGCGGACGTGATCGCCAACGCCGGCCAGATCCGGGCGCTGGTCGCCGAACAGTCCCTGGGCGAGCGCCCTGGGCGCCGCAAGTCCATCTGAAGAGGAGGGTTGGCCATGACCGACACCTGGCTGGAAACACTGATCACCGAGACGCCGCAGCAGGGCTTCGAGCTGGCGATCACGCTCAGCCGGCGCGGCGTCCGCTACACGCAGCCCGATCCGGCGGTACTCAAGAAGTTGCGGCCCGATTACGCCGACTCGGCGGAAGGCCTGGTCGCGGCCTCCCAGGTGGTGGCGGTGAACTTCCAGACCATCGCCGCCGCGAACAATTACTGGCGGCCGGCAACCCAGGGGTGAGCTCATGGCAATGAAGATCGCGGTATTCGACACCCACGTGCTGCGCAGCGACGGCAGGCGCATGCATTTCGACATCCTGGTGCAGGACGAACCCGCGGACCGGGACATGGACAAGGTGCTGGCGCACGGCCGGCGCTACCTGGACGACAAGGGCGTGACCGCCATGAGCCTGACCGCCCACGAGTGCCGGTTCTGCCACGTAGAACAGGCGCGGCCGGAGGTCGAGCAGACTATTCGGGAGCGGGGGTTTGCGATCCTGGAAATGGAGGGATGCGGTAATCCTTGATTGCGCATAATGTATAAGCCGTGGCGCTTCTTCGTGGCCCTCTGTGGCCGCGTGCGCGCTGCTTGGCATCATCCACGGGGCCAGCGCCAGCAGCGCCACACACGCAGCCCCTAGTCGCCTTGCAAGGCGTCCGAGCGTCCGCTTGTCCTCGGCATCCCGTGCGGCCTCGGCGAACGCCTGCAAGATCACCGGCACCGGGTCCTCTCCCAAGTCCTTCGCCATGCGCTCCACCACTGCCGCGCTGCCGTTCCGGCCGTTCCGCCATAGGTGAACTGCGCCTCTTGTCACTCCCAGCGCCGTCGCTGCCTGTGCGTCGCTGACATGGCCCTTCGCTAGCTTCCAACGCTCGAACAAAGAAAAAGTCGCGCTCACGTTCATACCCTCTTGACAGGCGGTGTTCAGGGGGACTATACATGCGCCTGTGTCGAGCAGGTCTCGACATTGAGGCCACTCAATGCCGGGTGGCTGGCCTCCCGAGGACAGGGAAATCCCCGCCCCCTCGGATGCCCCCCGGCACCCGCCCATGTCGTGAGGCCGCCATGATCGAAGTTCCGGTGTTCGTTCTTCCTCTCCTGCTCCTGTTCGGTCTGTGCGCCGGCCTGTGGGGCTATACCAGCGCCCGCCGCCACGGCTTCCGTGATTGCCTTGTCGCCGTCCAACGCTCGCGCCTTGTCCTTGCGGAGGATTGCCAGTGAGCGCGCGTCAGGCTTGGAAAGGCGCATACGCCCATGCGCGCATGTGCAAGGGGTTCGATCTTGATGACCCGATCTACGGCGTCGCCGCGAAGCTCCTTGACCTTCGCACCTTCGGGTTTGAAGCCGTCGAGGCTCTGCTGGCTCGCGCCTCCGAGGACTTCCTTGCGCGCGATGTCCGCTACTCCCGCGATTTCTACGGCTGGGTAGCAGGGGAGGGCGTCCTTTGAGCGCCGCCGCTTCCGTCGCGCTGACCCCCCCGCCAGCGGGGGTGTTAGCCGTGCCCGCCGGCGAAGCCGGCACCCCGTCCAGTAATCACGGGGTGAAGTCTCACGATCGCGATGAACCCCGGTCACGTTCGGGGGGTGAAGCTCGCGGCCTGTGGGATTACGCGACGCTGACCGTCCCGCGTGGTGCGCTGCGCTCCAAGGATGAATTCGGGGAAGTGGTGAAGCGCGCCCACGGCGCCGACGAAGATCACGAAACCGCCAAGGTGCTGCCGTCGGACATTCTCGACTGGCTCCTGCCGGGCCACGCGCTTAAGGCGGATATTTTCGAAACCAAGGGCTGGCAGGGCTACAAGCAAAGCGCCCGCATCTTCGCGCCTGGACTCGCCGACCCGGTCGGCATCATGGCCCGCGACGGCAACGCCGACACGATCTGCGTCAGCATCACCGGCTCGGGCATGTTCGCCGTCGATCTGCGCCGCGCCCGTCTCGCGCTGGAACACTACGGCGCCCGAATCACCCGCATCGATGCCGCCTTCGATGATCTGGATGGGGAGTTCGTCGCTCTCGATCTGCTGCGCTACGACGCGGTGTGTGGGATGTTCGACGGGGGCAACCGGCCGTCCTCGCGCTCTTTCGTGGACGATCTCGGAACCGGCGCCGGCTCCGCCCTCTACGTCGGCAGGAAGGGCGACAAGCAACTGAACGCCTATGAGAAGGGCAAGCAGCAGGGCGACCGCTTTTCGCCTTGGGTGCGCGTCGAAGTGCGCCTCTGGTCGAAGAATCGCCTCCTTCCGCTGGAAATGCTCGATTCTCCGCTCGGCGCGATTCTCGGGGCGTATCCGCATCTTCGCCAGTATCTGCCCGAGGCCTCGCCCACTCGCGCTCGCACGATGCGCCGGCAGGTCGAAGCCCGCGCCGAGGACATGACCGACTGGCTGCGCTCCGCCGCTGGCAAGTCGCTGGGCGCGCTTCGCGCTGCCGCCAAGCAAGCGGGCGCCACCGATTCTGAAGTCCTCGATCTACTCACACGCGACGGTATGCCTTCCCGGTTCGTAGGCATCCCTGAAGAAGTCGCCATTTACCGAACCGCCGAGTTCCTACAAGGGGCCATCCAGTGAAGATCAAGATCGAAAACACCGAAGTCCAGACGTTCCCCGCCCGCGAGGGCAAGAAAGAGCGCCGCATCCAGCGGGCCATGGTCGCCTACGGCAACGGCGAAGTCCGCAAGTGGGACATCGGCCTCAACCGCGACCAGCCGGCGTGGCCGGTCGGCGAATACCAGCTCGACCCGGCGTCGTTCTACCCCGGCAAGTATGGCCCGGAGGTCAGCGGCTGGCCGCAGCTCGTCCGCCTCGACGGGCCCAAGCCGTCGGCCCCGAGGGCCTGACCCATGGAAGGCGGCGTTCTCACCTGTCGCGAGTTCGATACGGCGACGAACACCTGCACCGTGCAGGAGTGGGCGCCGCCGCCCTCATTCCTCCCGCCGTTGAGCGTGGCCGATGCGTTCCTGCTCGGCTCCGCCATGGTCGGTTGCTGGGCGCTCGCCTACGCCTTCAACCGCGTGGAGAAAAGCGTTCGGGGGTAGTCCCCGATAACCCGCCCATTTCGGGCACATCACAAAGGAGCATCAAGCATGACCATCGACGTCACCGAGGCCCTCGCGGCCTTTACCGCCCTCGCCGCCGCGATTACCGCGGTGGGCGCGGCCAAGCTCGGCCCCGCCGGCATCGCCGTGGCCTTCAAGTGGGTCAAGGGCGCCATCTTCGGTTAATCCCGAAGGTGGACACGAAACGGGGCCTCGGCCCCGTTTCACTTTCTCGGAGTAATGGGGCATGACTGGATGGCTGGTTCTCTACGCAATTTGTTCCTCGTTCTGGCTGCTGCTGCGCTGACGCTGTGCGCCGGTCTTGTTTTCGCGCAAGCTGCGCCGTCGGTGGTGCCGGTCAATATTTCGCCGGTCGGCCCCGCGCCGGGTGGCTTGCAGACGATGGCCACCTATCAGGCGACAGGAGCAGGTGCCGCTAATGGCTACTACTCCCGTCCTGTGCTGGTGTCGAATAACACTCTCGGCGGGTTGGCTCGTGGACTGGTGCGCCGGTCTGTGCCTGTCGCTGCCATGCTTGCGGCGATCGAAGGTGCGGGCTGGGTCATTGATGAACTGACCGGGCAAGTTCTCGATTCCCCACCTCCGCAAACGCAGGTTCCTCCGGGGGAGTTGTATGCGAGGGATTCGATGCTCGGCTACTACCATTCATCCCTCGCGGCTTCCGCGCAGTGGATGGCGTCTTATTTGAACACCGGCGGTTCTTACGTCTATTCCGTTGAATCGCCCGCGGTGAATTGCTCTGGCCCTTCCGGCCCCTACGACATGCTCATTTGCCAAGCAAAACTCAAAAAAGTGCATCCGACTACGGGTGCTGTTGAGTATGTTTTCCCCGGAAATTCTGAGTATCGGAACGTTCGCACTACTCCATTGCCTTTAACCGTCCCCGTAGCCCAGCCGCAACCTGTTCCCGATCCCGACTTAGGCGCTCTGGTGCGTGATAACCCGCACGTATGGAATGACGCCCTGCGCAACCCCGACGGCTCCGTTAATCGCAATCCGGACGTTATGCAGGAAGCTGATCGCCTTCGCGACGCACTCACGAATCCCGACCCGAACACGAATCCCGCTCCCGACCCGACGGCGGAATGGGATACGGGCTATCAGGGCGGCGAGCCGCAGGGCTCCCCGACCGCCCTCGACTTCCCGAATTTCTGTTCGTGGGCCTCTGTCGTCTGCGAGTTGGCCGACTGGCTCCGCTTGGACACCGAAGGTGATGACCCCGATCCCGAAGTTCCCGTCATCGAGCCGGATACGTCCGTTTCGTGGAGTTCGGGTTTCTCTGGCGGTTCCTGCCCCGCGCCCGTTTCGGTCGAAGTGATGGGAGCTGATGTGGATTTCAGCTATCAGCCGCTTTGCGACCTCGCCGTTTATATCAAGCCTATCGTTTTGGCTGCTGCCGCCTTGATGGCGGTGCTGATCATCGGAGGTTTCCGCCGTGCTTCGTAGTCTCAAGCTGTTCCTTAAGGGCCTGTTCGGCGGTGCCATAGCGAACCTGTTGATCGGTGGCGGCATGGCCGTGGTCAGCTTCGCCGCGCTCAAGCTCGCCATCGAAAGCGGCTTGACCGTGGTTCAGTCCTACGTCGGCGGTCTGCCGTCGGACATCTTCGGCGTGGTCATGCTGCTGGGCTTCGGCGACGCGCTGTCGATGATCGGTTCCGCGCTGCTCGTCCGCGCCGCCATCGCGTCGGCCTCCGTCGGCATCGCTCGCCGAAGCGGGCAGGGGAGTGCGGCCTAATGCTCTACCTCCTGACCGCGCTTCCCGGCTCTGGCAAAACGCAGTTCGCCATCGAGCGATTCATCATCGATGAAGCTAGGGCGAACCCCGGCCGCCCGATTTACGCGAACATCAAGGGGCTTCGGGTCGATGCCATCGCGCAGAAATACGGCGTTGTGGTTGGCCCCGCGCCGCTTGACTGGCGAACGCTCCCGGATGGCTCGTTGGTGATCTACGACGAAGCGCAAAGCCGCGACCTGTTCCCCGCCACGGGCAAGCCGGGGCTTCCCGACGATGAACGCATTTCTGCACTCGACACCCACCGTCATCGGGGATTCGATATCGTCCTGATCACCCAAGACCCGGCGCTGGTGCATCACTGGGCGCGCAAGTTCGTGGGTCGGCATATCCACCTCGTCCGCCCGAACGGTGCCGAAATGATGACGGTGCTTGAGTGGGGTAAGGCGCAGTCGAACCCCGAAGATCACTTCGCCAAGCAAGAAGCCGACACCTCCCTCCGGAAGATGAACCCGGAAACGTGGGCGCTTTACGACTCGGCCACCGTGCACACTCACAAGTTCAAAATGCCGGCCGGTGCGAAGTGGGCCATTCGTGGCTTCTTGCTGCTCTGCCTGTGCATCCCGCTGGGCTTCTGGCTGCTCTCGCGGTCTTTCGCGCATGACTCCGCCCCCGAGCCCGAAGGGGTTCCCGTTCGCGAGCACGAAGCCCAGGGCGAACCGCCCCCGGTTCTTCCGAGCGCCTATGCATGGCGCAGCGGGCCAACGGTCGAGCCGTTGAACGGGTGTGCTGCCGGCCGTCACTGCCGCTGCTGGGACTTCGCGGGAAAGGTGATCGAGATGGACGACGCGACCTGTCGCAATCTTGCCGAAGGGCATGTGCCGTTCCCTATCGACATGAATCTGTTCCGTTCCGACGGTGGCCGGGTAGGGGGGGAAGGGCGCAAAGGCGAAGCCGCGCCCGCCCCCGGCCCCGCTTCGTCCGTGGCCGGTGTTCGAACGGCGCCCGGTTCGGTAGGCTCTCCCCGCCAGGGCGAAGTATGGGGCATGGCGCCCGCCACCCTGCGCGCGGATGGCATCGTTTCGGACTGAGGGCAACGCATGGCGCTACGGCAGAAAAAGGACAGCATGGAGCGATTCGCGCCGCTGTCGCTTTCCGACTTCCTCCCCGTCTTTTCCTACCGAGGCCGCGACGGCGTTTCCTACCTGTGGGTGAACTGGCCGGTGGTGGTGGCGCTGGCCGTCGGTGTCGCCCTCGGGCGTTGGCTGGGGGTGTAGGGGGCTGCGCCCCCTACGGTGACGCTTCTCTCGCGTCAGGGTTCGGAGTCGGGCAGCTGTTGGCGTGTCGTCTTTACAATGCCCAGGGCAATCACCGCCGCCCCCTGCTGACCGCTTTTCAAGCCGGCCTTGTGCCGGCGTTCGTTCGCCTCGCGAAAGAGCATCCCCCGCAGCCGTTGCGGGTTTACCCGGTCGCCATCTGGCGAAATCAGCCAGCGCCCCCGCAGGCGCCAGCCGGCCCAATCGGCTGACAGGTCAACGTGGCCGAGCACCTTCTCGGCGTAGAGTTTCCGGGCGCAAGCGTTCACGGGTTGGCCGGGGATGAGGCAAAGCGGTTCCATGCGTAAGGCTCCAAGTTGGGGGGTTGGAGCCGGGGGGCAGTCAGGGAGCGCCAACGGGCCAGAATCGACCGGACGGCCCGCCTGACCAATTGCGCATAATGTATATTATGTCAATTATGGAAAGACAGGATCCAGGGGCGCCCGCGGGCAGTCCCGCCCCGCCACCCCCGGCTCCTGTCCCCGGCCTTATTAGCCTGGCGGCGGCCCGCTTACCTTGTCATGTCCTGTAAGTCTGACGCGGAGATGTCGCACTTTGCCCTTACTTCAAGGACTTGCGGCTTCCGCTCGTGAATCGGGCCCCAGAACGAGCGGCTTTGAAAACTTGGTAACCGTGACGCGTCCAGTAACTGCGTCGCTGGGTTCAAGTGTCCTGACCGGACTAGGTAATCGGCTCAGGTCCAATCGCCTCCATCCCCGCCGGCATCCCTGGCTTCGCTAACTTTGACGTTGGCAAATCTGTGATTCCCTCGAAGGACAGCTGCCAGTCCAGAGGAAATCCGTATGCCGCGTCCCCGACTCCCGCCTGCACAAGAACGATTCGAACGGCTGATCGAGCAATGGTGCGTCCAGTGTCTTGGCGAGGGTCCTGATTTCGGCCAGTTGACCTCGGAGGTTGCCGGTGGCTTCGCCCGGACGCGGGGAACACGGGGCATCAAGCAATCCTTCTCGGAGATTCGCCAGTGGATGACTTGGTGGGAGACCACCGACCGGAGAGAAAGCCCAAGCACCGCGGTCAGCGTCGAGGCGTATCTGAGGTACCTAGAGGCCAGCGGTCGGGTGCCCTGCTCCAGGCGGAAGGCGATCGACTTTGTATTTCGGTTTCTGGCGGCCTTGGGTTGGACGGATCGGGGCGCCGCGAGCGTCCTGAGGTGCAGCGCCCGACGTCATGCAGTGCTTAAGCGAGAAGCTGCCCGCCGGAGCGCACGTGCCGTGCCAGTGGGTTGGACTGAAATTCAATCCTGCTTGGACGTTGTGGACGCGAAGAACGATCGAGAAGTGCAGGCCGCTGCTGCGATGCTCATTCTTTATGACAGCATGGCTCGGGAGGACGCGCTATTTGGCCTTCGCGATGGCCCCAATTGGCGGTTATCCCCGCCAACTGTTGCAGACCTCCGGTTCCAGCCTAATGGGGGTGGTCGCCTGCGACTTCGTGCTCCGACGAGTTTCGCGAGCTACTTCGAAGCGGCTCTCAGTCCACTGACGATGACGTGGCTGGGTCGCGCCGTTCGACCTAGTCGGGATGCGGACGGTGCCCTGTTCCTTTCTCCCTTGGGCCTGCCTTGGAGTATGGAGCGTTGGCGTTTGACCGCCACTGAGCTCCTCAGACGCGCTCAGATCGCGGATCGCATCGTCACTGGACGTTCAATTCGAGTCGGAAAGGTGCTGGATCTCGCAGCTTCGGGTCTGTCGGTGGAGGAAATTCAACGGGCGGGGTTCTGGGCCATAACTAGACCAGTAGAGAGGATTCTGGCGCTAAGCGGTTCGAATTCTGATGCCAGGCCGATGACGGGAGACTTATTCGCCAATGTGGATTAATTAACCCACGAATCCCGACTCGATCGAGGCAAGGTACCCGATCACGTCCTCGGTTCGGCCCTCGCCCACCAGTTGAAGAGCCGTCTTGTGGTCAAAGCTCGGAATCGGTTGGTTGCGAATGAAGAAAGCGGCCTTCTGAGGATCGTGGTTCACCACCATGGCCGCGGAGCGAACGCGCAGCAAATTCACCAGCGTCGCTTGTAATTGATTGTTCTCGGGATGGGTGCGGACGGTGTGTCTATGCACACGCGAGAGATCGGCCAGGTCTTGGATCCCCAGCAGAAACTCTTGGCCGACCCGTGTAGGCGAGAGGATCGGCCTTTCGCCGTCCTGGAACGGCGTGATGTCAGGCAACTGGGTCGTGGTGGTGGACACGGCGCCTCCTACCTAGAGCACCTTGTATGGACAGTATAAGCGCACCCCTACTCCGGCGGGGGTGGCGGCAAGCGCGATTGAGCCCTTACCGCGGCAAGGCCAGTACAGAATCGATATCGACCGCCAAGGGCGCCGGTGTAGCGACGCCGGTCAGGCATAGGCCGTCGAACCGCGTGGCAATAAGTTCGCGCGCGATCGTCTCGCGACGCTGGTCTTCATGTGCAAGAAGTACATTGCGAACCCACGCGACATGGGGCTCGAGCTGGCGGGCGATATCGGTCCCCAAGGAAATAACTCGGCGTGCGGGTCCATGCATTCCGATTTCGAGACTTGAGCGTGGAGGTGACGGCGGCAAGTAGATTGCGACGGTCTTGTCCTCGCCGAGCCCGTCGTCGTGCGCCGCCCAACGATGGCGCAAGCGGCGCAGGTACTCGTGAAGCCGACGTCCCTCGTCACTCAAACGCGCATTGAGAAAGGCATTGGCGTCGAAGGCGCCGCGGGCGTCGTTGCGACCGAACGGTTTGGCGTAGAAGACGACGGCGGCGACCCACAAGCTTTCCTCACACTCACCTGGGCGCTCGCCGTCGTTGTCGTCGAGGCAACGGGTCAGGAAGTCGTAGGCCTTGGCGACATCACGCCGGGCATACCCAATCTCGGCCAACTCCCGTACCCGTGAATCCTCGACACAGTAGCTGGCCCCCGTCCGCACGGTGTATGCGCCCTGTGCGTCAAAGACGGCCCGTGGATAGGTGTCGTTCGGCCCGCTCATGGCGTCCGACGCCCCGTGGTCCGTCGGGCTGGTCGCTGCGCCCGCGCTTTTGGTGGCGGCTCGCGACGACTTTGCTTGGCGGCACCGCCCGGTTTCGCCGGCGGCGTTTCAAGCAATGCGTCGAGGCGGCCGCGCAATGTCGCCGCTTCACGCTGGGCGCGCTGTGCGTCTGTTTCGGCCGTCCGCCGGGCTTGCTCCGCGGCGCGCAGGGCCGTGGCGCGCTCGCGGACCTGACTCTCGGCCTGGGCCTTGAGCCCCTTGACCTCCTGGCGCAGCCGGTCAATCTCGGCATGGCTGCGGTCTTCGACCTGGCGCACGTGGGCCTGCAGTGCCGAGCGTTCCGCCGCCGCCGCCGTGCGCGCGGATTCCGCCTCCTGGAGCGTGAGCTGGAGCCGGGCGTCCAGGGCATCGCCTCGGAGGGTCAAATCCTGTATCCGGACTTCGAGCTGGGCGATCTGCCGGAGCAGGTCGCTGACCCGCTGATCGCTGATGGCCAGCGCCGCCTGGGAGCCCTCGGCGGCGGCCACGGCGGCCTGGCGGGCGCGATCGGCCGCTTCGGCCGCGGCCCGCTCCGTGGCGATGGTCGACTCCATGGCGGCCAGGGCCTCGGCCAGGGCGGCGCGCTCCGGGGCCACGGCCGCCTCGGCGTGGGCCTGCCCCGCCGCGAGCGCGGCCTCCCAGAGCGCAGACGCCGCGTCGACCACGGCCGCCGGCGCCTCGGGGATGGCGGCGGAGCGTCGTTGCGCGGTGAGCCGCTCGCCGAGTCCCTGCCACCAAACGTCGAGCATCCGCGTGAGTGTGTTGGGCGAGCCGGTGCCGAGCGTCGCCCGGACCCGCTCGATGGTGGGCCGTTCGCCGGCGAGCAGCAGCTGCTCGATGGCGCCGTTGACCTGTTCCTGCGTGACGCCCCGTGCCATCTGATGCCCTCCTACTCGGATCCCCTGCCCCGGCCTTGAAGTACCAACGATAAGTGATGATTATCGTTAGTAGGCACTCCGTAACGTAGTTCACACTACATATTATGAAGCGTAAAGACACCCTGCCCGCCTTGGCCTCACCCTCCGCCGCACTCGTGTTGCCTGAGCAGCTGGCGCAGCAGGCCGCGGACGCGGTGCGCGAACTTCTCGCCGAAGCCGCAGCGGCCAACACCACGCGGAGCTACGCCACCGCCCTACGCTACTGGGCTGGCTGGCACCTAGGCCGCTTCGGCACAGAGCTCACATTGCCGGTAAACGAGGCAGTCGTGATCCAGTTTCTGGTCGATCACATCCAGCGGAAAGGCAAAGCCGGTCTGGTCAGCGAACTGCCTCCTACGCTTGACCAGGCGTTAGTTGTCGCCGGCCTCAAGGCGAAGGTGGGCCCGCTGAAGCTTTCCACCGTCGTCCAGCGAGTAGCGGTGCTTTCGACCGCGCACAAGCTCAAGCGCTTGACCAACCCCTGCGAACTGCCCAGCGTCCGGACCCTACTTAGTCGGGCCCGGCGTGCCTCCGTTAAGCGTGGCGAGCGCCCGACCAAGAAGACCGCCATTGCACGCGTCGAACTGGAAGCAATGCTGGCAACCTGCGATGACAGCTTGGAAGGCTTGCGTGACCGCGCCCTGCTCTGCTTCGGATTCGCCAGTGGCGGGCGCAGGCGCAGCGAGATTGCCGCGGCGGATATGCGCGACTTGAGGAGGGTCAGTGAGGGCGGCTACATCTATCGTTTGGAGCACTCGAAGACCCAGCAGGCGGGGGTCAAGGCGGATTCGACGCCGGATAAACCGATCCTGGGACGCAGTGCCGAGGCGCTCGCGGCCTGGCTAGAGGCCGCTGGGATCCACGAGGGGGCGATTTTCCGGCGGATCTGGAAGGATCGAGTCGGCCCTGCCCTGCTCCCCGGCTCAGTGGCCGCGATCGTGAAGCGCCGGGCCCGCTTGGCGGGGTTGGAGGGGGACTTTGGAGCGCACAGCCTGCGCTCGGGGTTTGTCACTGAGGCGGGTAAGCAAGGGGTGCCGCTGCCGGCGGTGATGGCGATGACCGAGCACCGCTCCGTGGCGAGCGTGATTGGGTATTTTCAGGCAGGCGCAGCGGAAGACAATCCTGCAGCTCGCCTACTGAAGTAGTGAGGGGCGGCGGCAAAATCCTGGAACAGCTCTTCGTTAAAGTGGTGCCCCCCCATATCGACCAACACCGTTAGATCGGAGAAGCGCATGCCCGTACTAGAGGAGGCTATCGACGATGAGACCTACGCTGCGCTCGACTGGATCTCCTTGGTCGGTGAGGAAGGAGACGGCTCCGTCCCTTGGTCCTTGACGACGAAGTTCTACCAGAGGGCCAGGGAACTCGAAGAAGAAGGTCAACCTCTTCGATCCAAGGCCATGCAGGTCTTGGGTGGCGCTATCTCCATGCACCTGCGGCACCCGTCTCACGCACCCTTTGGGCCAGTATTTCAAAGCAGCGAAGGCCGGAGCATGTCCATGGAGGACCTCGGCCAGCACGATGTGGCCCTTCTGGCACGCGCTGCCCATGAAGCCCCAACTCCTTGGCTCAAGGCAAGATTTGCCGACCTTTCGGTAACGGCCGATGGACGCATCCCTCCCGATTGGCGCTTGGGGCGATTGGCTGTTGACGCCTACCTGGACTACGTCGGGTCGGTATTTGGTACGGAGCACGCGATTCGTGGACTCGACGAACTGCAACGCAGCCTAGTCTTGCTCTGGGTGTATGCCAAAAAGGATCCCGCGTTGTGGGAGCGATACTGGACCGTGATCCTCGACGAAATCCCGCACTCGATCGAGAACAACTGGCCCGGCTTGGCTTTTCGTCTGTGTGACGAAGCGATTAACCGTAATCGCCATGCCTGCGAAGCCATCCTCCCCCAGATTGAAGCCAAGGCTGCCGCCTTGGACGCCGACAATCCTCAGGAAGCGGCGCGATGGCATGCGCAGGCCTATCGACTGAATCAACGATTGGGTAAATCGAAGGAGGCCAACGCGTCGCTCATGGCCCAGGGTGAGGCCATGGCGCGCGCTGCAGAACTTGCCGCAGAGCAGCAACCATTGATCGCCCCTGTGCACATGATCGAAGCCATAAGCATCCTGCGCAAGGCCAAGGCGGCGCCATCTCGTATCCAGGATTTACGAGATCGACTTGCTACCTACGAGCGGGCGTCCCTCGACCACTTTGGCCATTTTTCTGCGAAAACCGATGTCAGCGGATGGGTAAAGTGGATCGACGAACAGATCGCAGCACCCGATTTCTTCTCCGCCCTACTTCGAGCGGCCTATCGAGCAGGACAGTGGTTGAATCTGGAAGAGATCGAGGAACGTGTACGGCAACAGTACTCTCAACACCCACTATCAAGCATGTTCACAACCACTCACGTCAACGCGGACGGCGTGGTTGTTGCCCAACGCCCACCCCTAGATCTAAACGATCCGGCGTCGGTTCGTCTTCACGCAACCAGTAGTGCCCACCAAATCGACATTCCCATGCGATCGTCGGTCATGGTGTCGCATGTCGTTAACACCCTGCATAGCCAGTATCAGCCATCCTTCCATGCGGTTAAGGAGATAGTTGAGGCCTCGCCCATAACGCCACCTGGCCAAGTTGACACTTTAGCCAGAGGGCTGTTCGCAGGCTTCATCGACGATTGGCTCGCGGTGTCGGTCTACCTGATCCCCGCAGTAGAACCTTTCGTGCGCGCACAATTAAAAAGAATTGGAGCCCACACAACGGGCATGAACGAAGATGGCACGCAACACGAGAAGACGCTTGGCGAAATGCTCGCTATGCCTGAAGCCGAACTATTCTTTGGCAGAAACCTTGTATTCGAGCTTCATGTCCTGCTGACAGACACGGAAGGTTTCAATCTGCGCAATTCCTACTGCCATGGCCTGATGACGGATCGCGAACTTCAGAACGCAGGCATTATGTCGCTGTGGTGGACGATATGGAGGATGATCCTTTTCCCGTGGCACAACCATCCCGCAGTTCTTGCTACCAAGTAAAGCGTCTGATATGTCCTCCCTTGGTGCGATAAGAGATGTATGCACACAACTACATCAAGGATAGGAGAGTGCGCCGCTCAACTTCTAGCTGTTTCATGAGTCGCTTAGAGTTTCGCCGAACGTCCTCAGCAAGCGAGCTTCTCTCCAACTCCCTGTAGCTGCGAATACTTTCCTCAATCTCATTTAGCAGACTTGGGATCGGGTCTCTTCGAGTTGCGTAGATGCCGCAGAACGGCAATCCGACCATCACATAGGGTCGACGCACCTGCTGGCCATAGACTTTGTTCTGGGACAGCCACAAGCTCAAAGCGGCCGGACTACCAAGATTTCTGGTGAAGAATTCCGTGGCTACATCCTCAGCCTCTGCATCTGAGACGGGGAATAGCGTTCCGATGTAGGCTCGAGCCCCCGAAAACACGAACGCTGCAGCCAGCGCGTGAAAAGAACCGCAGGCGTTGTTGAATACAAACGGGGAACAGTGTGGCGGTAGGTCGTGCATCGCGGGCATCCAAATGCCGTCGGAAAGCTTGAGAGCCATAGCGCCGCGTACTCGATCAATTTTCTCAGACGCCACGATGCGATTACGCTTCTCTTTGAAATCAATCGCCATCCAAGAAGTAATAGCAGTTCCGACCGGTAACTTTTTCTTCGCCTCTTTGTCTGCCCACAAAACGCCATCTAGAGAGTGAAACCTCCAATAGGTTTGCACTTGCACGAGATCAGTGTGGCGGTCGTACCCGAATCCAACCGCCTCATCTACAACTAGGCGTCGCATTAGGCCGTCGGCATCGGCGTACTCGAACGTCTGTCGTTCACCGCTCCACTCTCCTGCATGCGTTGCAAACACAATCACATCGAACGGCATTGCTTGAAGAGTAACGCTGGCTCTAGCAACCTGCGCGTCCTTACCCTCCAGTCTGCGAACGAGCCCACCGTTATTGTGCAAAGCGTTTGCGATCGCGTGCATCTCAGGTGCCGATACTTCGCCAGGCTCAATCAGTAAGGCGCTTCGACTGCTTCGGCTTCTATCATGGGCGGATACAATTCCCGAAACGACGCTTCTGCCGAAATCCGGATATGAAAAGACATGCGACGTCACCCGACCGGGCACAGCGATCCCCCAAGGGAACTCCCTCGTTACAAAGATGACTTCCGAATGAGCTCCGTCCAACGCCTCAGGCGGCAGCCACTCTTCAACTTCCTTCCTTATTTCGACGAAGCGCTTTCGCTGGTCCTTGGAGCCAATCTGATAGAGCGCGTCAAGCCAGTCTTCACGAATGTTTTCAGGGAGCTCCGGAAAGGTCGCAAAGCTTGCTCCGAGCGAAAACGCCAAATTGCTTGCAATGACCTCGCTCAGCGGCTCGCCCCGCTCGCATGCCACCAAGACATGCCTTCCAGCCGCGAAATACTCAAAATCATCAAGGTCCGGACAAATCGACGGTGCCCGAAGCTTCTTTCCCGCGAATCGTGCCTTAAGGAGTGCAACAGCTAGTGAATCCTGGCCACATTCCAGTTCAGTCGTTGGCAACGACTGTCTGCCGCGCAAAGCCTCCTCAGCTTCCTGCCTAGTCGAGACCGACTTCCACATTCGAGCTGGCCATTTTCGCGTCTGTGCAATCACTGTGGAATCATTGAGTCCACACATCAGTACCAATTTCGAATCGGCCTTGGCGACCATATTCGAGCGACGAACAATCTCGTTGCCATGGTCTGGTCGAGCCATCCTGGGCCCGTCCGATACCGGAATGTAACGCCCGGGCCTGCGAAATAGCGAAGAAACCTCAGCAACCAGGCTGGCCTGATCACCCATGAGAAGCACGGACTCTAGCCTGGGTGCGTTTACCATTATCCCTCCTGCGTTTCTTTCTAACTCTTGCACAGCCCAGCGTTTCAGTGCACTTGCGCCAAGTGAAATTATCGGCTGAACTTCTGACGACCGTCGCAGGACGAAACCACAGGCGACGTCCCCCGGTTCTGAGCAGCGCCTCAATTTGGAGGTGAGCCCTCCTCCGTTCGCCCGGCATGGCGTCTGCTTAGGGTCGGACGCTGCCCTCCCCTACCCCCGATAATGGTCCCTAATCCGTAGGCCTCGCCCCCCCTACCCCGGTACCGGTCGTCGGGACTACCTCGACGATACTCCTGCCACTGGAGCCTGGGACTCCAGGTCGATACGAAAAATTCCCAAAGCTAGCCCTGGACGCGAGCCGCGACTACTCCAGGATGCTGGTGAGCTCCACCTCCCCGATCAGGTAGCGCCCCCGTGCTCGGAGATTGTCGAGGATGGTCCGCAACTCATCGTGGTACCGCGGCGGCGCGACGACTTCCTGCAGGCACGAGGCCAACTCGAGGTTTCCGAACTTGCGCCACTCCCGCTCCATATAGAAGTTCTCGGGGTGATCCTCCGGGAGATCGACATCCCAGAACTTGAGGAAGGCCTGGAGATCACGGGTGATTAGACTACTCGCCTCGTCCACGGCCTCCTGTGCGTCTTGGGCGGGAGCGCCGGCAGCTTTGGACCTGACGGCGGGCGTATCGGGGAAGAAGCGGTCTAGCCCCTCCAGCACCGACTTCACCTCGCCTGGGAATCGCGCACCCCAATTTCCGTACGCTCTCTTGGAGAACGGAATATAGATGACGGGCCGACCGCCCCATTGGGCCACCACCGACCGGCATATTCCGATTCCGAATCGGCCGTAGCGCCGGGCGTGGAATGGCAAGTCTTCCCTCGGGATGTCGCACAAGCAGACCACGGATTGCTGGATCGGTTCTCCATTGGTCACCGGGCGCGCCGGGTCACGGACAGTTCGCATCCCCCCGCGCTCGCCCGCGACCTCGCAGGCCCTCAACTCCATTGAACGCAAGATCGCGCACAACGTTTCGAAGTTCTCCTGATCTGCGCCTGGCCGACGCGCGCCCACCAAGTGATACAGCCTTTGACCAACAAATCGCTGCATGGACATCGACGTTTCCCTCAGGCGCCTAGGCAGCGGATCAAGCGGATTTTTCCGCTTCCCGGCTAATGGCATCTCTCACGCAGTTCAGTACTTCTCCCTCCTCCCGCTCTGCCGTCCAAAGGGGGGGGCTTAGGAGGTGCAGTCTGGCCAAGCAGCGCTTGGCATTACCTTTTACTTGATCATGGACTAGGTGCCAATCCGGTGGTCCCAGCGTTGGCCATTGGGCTTGATCTCACCGTCCTTGTAAGCTTTCTCTAGGTCAAAATAGTCTCCGATCCTGTGATCCTCATCGTGGCTCTGGTCATCATGACGGCGATGCTGGTCACAGAGTTCAACTTTCTCAGGCGGCAAGCGTCCGATGGCCAGCCTAGACACCGTCATGCCGACTGAGTCCTCCCAACGCAGACACTGACTTTCTTGGCAGTCGGCGCGGGAGCTTTGAAATACATGTCAACGAAATGAATGCAGAGTGCTGCCCCCCCCTTCGTGCACTCAGGTGCGCGCAAGGGTTAGAACGGGTGCGAAACCGCCCCCGGGCGTGCGGAAGTTGGTGGTTTGCCCGTGATAGAGGCGTGCCGCGAAAAAGATCACTTGGCCCTGATACGCATAGCCGCGCAGATCGACCTTCAAAGGGGGTGATTCGGGTCCTGTGTGTCGCACACTGGGTGGAATCAGGGCCTGCGCCACGTAGTCCTGATCGGCCATCTGCGCCCAAGTCTTGTGGGTGAGCTTGTCGCCCCGGTAGCTGGCGCGGCTGCCGAAGCCCGCGGCCGGCTTGAAGAACCATTCTCGTCGTGTGGCCCACAGCTGCTCGCGATTGTCCGCGCTCACCAGCACCGTTCGCGGGACTATCTCGGTGAGCAGGGTCTGCCGATCCGGCGACAGGCCTGCTTTGGCCAAGAATGAGCGGTCTCCCAACAAAGTCAGGTTGCGCTTGTCGGCCCACAGGGCGTGGGCGCGCGGATGGGGACTCAGCGCCACCGCACCCGCGAGATACGCCAGGCGCAGGGCCTGCGAGGTGGGAGCCGTCAACGCGAAGTCAGTGAGGCGGTTGTACACGCAGCCGATGCGCTCCTCGCCCAGCCGCAGCGCCCCGTCGACAAACCGCAGGTCGCCCGGGTCGCAGATCGCCGTCCTATAGCCCCGCGCTTCGAGCGCTCGTTTGAACAGCAGGAACTCGGCATACAGATACTGCTGCTCTGGCGCGTGATCCAGGATGGCCACCAGCGAGTCATCGGCGCGTCCGCCCTGCGCCTGCCATTCATCGAGCAGGACGTCGATGGCGGCCTGCTCGGCCTCGCCGGAAGCGGCCGGCGTGCTCAGCGACGGCAGGCAAAGACGCTGTGCCTTGGCTAAGAGGGCATTGAGCAGCAGGCCACCGGGATTGGTATTGATCTCGATGAGCCGGGGTCCTGTGGGCCCCAGATGAAAGTCAAAGCCCAGCAGTCCGCCGGGCGAGCCAGGCTCGTGCCGGGCGATGACGGGTGCCCAGGCCAACGCGGCTTCGACAAAGGCAGGGGTCGCGACGGCCGCGCTCAATGCCTGCACGGCCGACTCCATCTGCCGAACGGTGTGCTCGGGGACGAAGATCGGCAGTGCGGCGAACAAGTGCGCGTGGGCATCGGTCAAGCGACTGGGTGCGCCCTCCGACGCCAGCAGACCGTTGACTTGCTCACGCACGGCATCCGGATCCACGGCGACGCAGAAACAATCGCGATGCAGGGCCTCGGCGGTCACGGTTTCCACGCAGGGCGCACCGCACCCCTCCAGGACGCGGCGAATGACGGGCTGGGTCACAACGGTCACGGGACTTGGATCCTCATCAGCAGGGAGTGCTTGTCGGACGGCGGACGGATCCGATGCTACGCTTGTCACGGGGTTGCGGCGCCGGAACTTTCCGGACCGAAGCCTGTCCGATGCCCGGAGCCGGTGAGTTGACGCAGGTCAAGCCGCCAAGACACCAGAACAGGTACCGTGCCGCCCAGGATGAAGAAATTCCGCCGCCACCGCTTGCGTACCCGCCTCACGCTTCTGGCGATGGTGGCGCTGCTGTGGTCGCAATTGGTCCTGGCCGCCCACCCGGCCTGCACCTTGGCGAGTATGGCGATGGACAGCGCCCAGGTAGTGTCGACCGCGCACGTCGATTCCGAGCCGGCCCCCTGCCATCCATCGCCGTCCCCAGAGACGTCTCCCGATTGCGATACCCACTGCAGCCGAAGCGACCTGAGCCCGGACGTGCCTCGCGTGCTGACCGTTCCTGCCTTGGGCGCCTGGTCTGTCGTTCCGGTCGTGAGCGTGCAACGACTGCCTCATGAGCCCGATGCCGCCCAGGCTCCGCGGCCGTTGCGCTCCTGGCATCGACCGACCGCCCACCCCGCCAGTCTCTTGTTGATTTGATCCCGCACCGATGACCGGCCGGCGCCGCTGTGCGCCGTCGCCGGAGACATCGGTTCGGCCGCGTCCTGCGGCCGGTGCCGTCCGACCCACCCCTGCGGCCCCCGTGGCCAGCAGCCGTGCAAGGCGAACATCATGGGATCCACGCTCACCTTTACCCCCCCGGGGCCCCGCCCTAACCACCCGCGCCGTGGCGCGCTCCGCGCTTTGGCCTTGGCGACACTGCTCGCGTTCGCGCCAGCGTCCTTCGCTGACACGCCGCTACCCGGAGCCGATGTCGAGTCCGTGCGGACCTGGTTGTTGGGCAACAATCCGGACCTGCAGGCGATGCAGGCCGAGGCAGAAGCAGCGCAGGCACGCATTTACCCAGCTGGCGCCCTGCCCGACCCGATGGTCGGCATCTCATTGCAGGGGATCAACCCTGATCGCCCGAACTTACTGCCCGGTAACGTCGGGTCGGCGACCTACAGCGTGAAACAGCCTATCCCGCTATGGGGCAAGCGCGGGTTGGCCCGCGACGTGGCGCGACAGCAGGCTGACGCCATCCAGCTGGAGCGGGAAGCCGCGGCGCTGAGGTTGCTGGCGCAGGCGGAGCAGGCTTATGTGCGCTACTGGCATGCCCGCGAGGGTGTGGCCGTGGTTGACCGGCTGATCGAACTGTTGGCGCAGATGGAAGAGGTTGCCCGGGTACGGTACGCCTTGGGCGTCGCGGCCCAGCAGGATTCCATCCGCGCGCAGGTGGCCCGCACCGCGATGCAGCGCGAACGTATCGAGCGCCTGGCTATTCGTGAAGAGGCCGTGGCCATGTTGAACGCCACCCTCGGCCGGCCGGCCGACGCCCCCTTGGCCGAGCCGACCGGCGAGCCCGTGCTGGCCGTGCCGGCCGCTTCGCTCGGCGAAGCGCTCGGCCTGCTGGCGGAGGCCCGGCATCCTGCCTTGCGGGCCAGTACGGCACTGGCTGGGGCGGCCGATACGGCGGCGCAGCTCCAGCGCCGCCGCCGTTTGCCTGATCTCACGCTCGGCGTGGGCGTCATGCAGCGCGATGATCGCGTCGACGCCTACGAGGTGATGCTCGAAGTGGAGATCCCGCTACAGCGGCGTGCGCTGCGTGAGCGAGAGCGTGAGGCCCTGCTCATGAGGGACGCCGCAACGGCGCGTGCCGAGGCGATCGGCACCGAACTGCAGGGCCAACTGGGCCAGGCGTGGGCCCAGACCCGGAGTGCACGCGAGCAGCGCCGCCTGATCGAGCAGACATTGTTGCCGCAGGCGCAGGCCAACTTCGAATCCGCCCTCGCCAGCTACCGGGTCGGCGACGTCGACTTCGGCACCTTGTTGGAGGCCTTGGAGGCCTGGCAAGGCGCTGATCTGTCGCGCGTGGATGTCCGTCGCAATGAACTCGTTGGCGCCGCTACGGTGCGCGCCCTGATTGGGAGTGTCGAATGAATCGGTTCAATTGGAGTGTCCTGGCCCTCGCTGTTGGAGCGGCGCTGGCCCTGGGGTGGTGGTCGGGACGCGCCTCGGCGCCGGACGCCGGGTCGCTGAACGTCCAAGAGACCTCGGCCGAATCGGGCGAGCGCAAGATCTTGTACTACCGCAACCCCATGGGTCTGCCCGACACTTCGCCCGTGCCCAAGAAGGACGCCATGGGCATGGACTACATCCCGGTATTTGAGGGCGGAGAGCCGGCCGCGGAGCCGGGAACGGTCGTGTTGCCGCCCGACAAGGTCCAGAAATTGGGCGTGCGCACCGAGGTGGCCGTTCGAGAGGCCTTGGTCGCCAACGTCCGTGCGAGCGCCTCGGTGCAGGTGGACGAGACTCGGCAGTTTGCGGTCGCTCCGCGTTTCGAGGGCTGGATAGAGACCCTGCATGCGAACCAGACCGGCATGACAGTGCGGCGCGGCGAGCCGCTGATGGCGATCTACAGCCCGGAGCTGATCGCGGCCCAAGGCGAGTACGCGGTGGCCGATGCGGCGGCGAAGCGTCTGGCCGACAGCGATCCGGCCAGCGCGGCCACCATGCGCCAGTTGCGCGACGCGGCGCAAACGCGCCTACGCAACTGGGAGGTGGCCGGGGCACAGGTCGCTCGCCAGGGTCGAGAGGCCCGCCTGGTGCTGTCGGCACCCGCCGATGCCGTCGTGGTAGATAAGCCCGTCGTCCAGGGCGACCGATTCACCCCGGGCCAGACCATCCTGCGGCTCGCCGACCTCTCCACGGTCTGGGTGATCGCCGAGGTGCCGACATCGGCGTCGGCCGATCTGGCGATCGGCAGCCAGGCCAGCTTCGAGACGCCCAGTCTGCCCGGGCAGCGTTTCGAAGGTGAGGTGAGCTTCCTGCAGCCGGTCGTCAACCTGGCCAGCCGCACGGTCGGCGTGCGAATTGAACTGCCCAATCCCGATGGGGTCCTGCGCCCCGGGCTCTTTGGCGATGTGGAACTGCAGGGCCGCAGCGGGGAGCCTACCGTCGTGGTGCCGCGTTCGTCCGTCATCGACTCCGGGACGCGCCAAGTGGTTCTGGTGCAAACGGCGCCGGGCCGCTTCGCGCCACGCGAGGTTCGATTGGGTGCTCGCGCCGGCGACCGGGTCGCCGTGCTGTCAGGCGTCGAGGCCGGGGAGATGGTCGTGGTCTCAGCGAACTTCCTGATCGATGCTGAGAGCAACCTGCGATCGGCCATGCAGGGCATGGAGCACGGCTCGACACCACCGGCCGAGGACCACAGCGCCCATGACGCGTCCGCGGAGCCGACGGCGCCCCCGGTCGATGACCCGCACGCTGCCCATTCGGGAGGGCAGTGACATGCTTGCCCGCCTGATCGAATGGTCGGTCCGCAACGTCTTCCTGATTCTGGTGATGGCGATCGCAGTCACTGCCGCCGGCATTTACGCCGTCGCCAAAACCCCGCTCGATGCCCTGCCCGACCTGTCGGACGTGCAGGTCATCGTATTCACCGAAGTGCCCGGTCAGGCGCCGCAGGTGGTCGAGGACCAGGTCACCTACCCGCTGACCACGGCCATGCTGGCGGTGCCCAAGTCCAAGGTCGTGCGTGGCTTCTCGTTCTTCGGGGCCTCGTTCGTCTATGTAATCTTCGAGGACGGTACCGACATCTACTGGGCGCGCTCGCGCGTGCTCGAGTACTTGAACTTTGCGTCCAAGAAGCTGCCCGAAGGCGTTACCCCCACGCTGGGTCCGGACGCTACGGGCGTGGGCTGGGTCTACCAGTACGTGCTTGAGGGCGAACAATGGTCACTCGACCAGCTGCGCGCCATCCAGGACTGGTATGTGCGCTACCAGCTGACCAAGGCGCCCGGCGTCGCGGAAGTGGCCAGCGTCGGCGGCTTTGTTCGCCAGTATTCCGTCACGGTCGACCCCGGCCGGCTGCGCCAGTACGGCATTCCTCTCTCGAGGATCTCGGAGGTGATCGCCAGCAGCAATCGGGACGTCGGCGGACGCGTCCTCGAGATGGCGGAAACGGAATACATGATCCGCGGCCGCGGCTACCTGCGCGGCATTGAAGACATCGAACAATTGGTCGTCAAGGCCGAGGACGGCACCCCGGTTCTCGTGGGCGACCTGGCCCGGGTCGAGCTGGTGCCGGATGAGCGCCGTGGCGTCACCGAGCTCAACGGGGAAGGAGAAGCGGTGGGCGGCATTGCGGTGGCGCGCTACGGCGAGAACGCCTTGTCGGTGATCGAGGGACTCAAACAAAAGATCGCGGAGATCGGCCCGGGCCTGCCGGAGGGCGTCTCGATCCGCGCCGTCTACGACCGCTCCGACCTGATCCACCGGGCCATCGCCACCCTGCGCTGGACACTGCTCGAAGAGAGCCTGATCGTCGCACTGGTGTGCATCGTGTTTCTCTTCCACGTGCGCAGCGCCTTGGTGGCCATCATCATGCTGCCCGTAGGCGTGCTGATCGCGTTCCTGGCGATGCGCCTGCTGGGCATGAACTCCAACATCATGAGCTTGGGCGGCATCGCCATCGCCATTGGCGCGATGGTGGACGCGGCGATCGTGATGATCGAAAACGCGCACAAGCACATCGAGCGTGATGATGGAACCAAGCCTCGTATCCAGCTGATCATCGATGCCTGCCGCGAAGTCGGCCCCGCCCTGTTCTTTAGTCTGTTGATCATCACCGTATCGTTCCTGCCAGTGTTCGCCCTGGAAGCGCAAGAGGGCCGTCTGTTTCACCCGCTGGCCTTCACCAAGACCTTTGCCATGGCAGGCGGCGCCCTGCTGTCGGTGACCTTGGTGCCGGTGCTGATGCTGCTGTTCGTGCGCGGCAAGATCCTGCCTGAAGCCAAGAACCCGGTGAACCGGTTCCTGATCGCGATCTATCGGCCGGTGATTGCCGTTGTGCTTCGGCACAAGGCGGCCACCTTGGTGCTGGCGCTAGTTGCCTTGCTCGGAACGGCTTGGCCTGCCTCGCGCTTGGGCAGTGAGTTCATGCCCACGCTAAACGAGGGCACCCTGCTCTACATGCCTGCGTCGCTGCCCGGCATGTCGGTCACCAAGGCCGCGGAGCTGCTCCAACAGCAGGACCGGATCATCAAGACCTTCCCGGAAGTCGAGTCCGTGTTCGGCAAGGCCGGCCGGGCCCTCACCGCCACGGACCCGGCACCGCTGGAGATGTTCGAGACGGTCATTAACCTCAAACCCGAGGAGCAGTGGCGGGAAGGCATGACCATCGACAAGCTTATCGCCGAGATGGATACGGCGCTGCAGTTCCCGGGCGTGGCCAACTCCTGGACCATGCCGATCAAAGCTCGCACCGACATGCTGGCCACCGGCATCCGCACGCCGATTGGCATCAAGGTGTTCGGGACGGACCTGGGCGAGATGGAGCGACTCGCCAAGGAAATCGAGGCTGCCGTGCGCACGGTTCCGGGCACCACCAGTGCCTACGCCGAGCGTCTCACCGGTGGGTTCTACCTCGACATCGAACCCGACCGTCGCCAGCTGGCGCGCTACAACCTGCCGGTCGGAGAACTGCAGGACGTCATCGCTGCCGCGCTAGGTGGCGAGATGGTCACCACGACGGTGGAAGGGCGTGAGCGTTTTGGCGTGATCGTGCGCTATCCCCGTGAATTGCGCGACAGCCCGCAATCCATCGCGCAGCAAGTGTTGGTGCCGACCATGGACGGCGCCCAGATTCCCTTGGGCGAGTTGGCGCACGTGACGGTTCGCAAGGGCGCGCCGTCGATCCGTACCGAGAATGCCCTGCTCTCGGCCTATATCTACGTCGATACGCGCGATCCGGACATGGGAGCCTACGTCCGTGCCGCGCAAGACGCCGTGGCCAAGTCGGTCACTTTCCCGCCGGGCTACTACGCGACCTGGAGCGGCCAGTACGAGTACATGCAACGGGCGATCGCCAAGATGAAGATCGTGGTGCCGGTGACGCTGTCGCTGATCTTCCTGCTCTTGTACCTGAACTTCCGCCGGGTCACCGAGTCACTGATCGTGATGCTGTCCGTGCCCTTTGCCTTGGTCGGCGGCGTGTGGCTGATGTGGGCGCTGGACTACAACCTCAGTGTCGCGGTCGCCGTCGGCTTCATTGCGCTGGCCGGCGTCGCTGCCGAAACCGGCGTGGTGATGCTGATCTACCTTGACCACGCCCTGGACGCTCGCGCCCAGGCTCGCCGAGCAAAGGGCGAGGCGCTGACGTTGGCGGACATCACCGACGCCATCGTCGAGGGCGCGGTCGAACGCGTCCGACCCAAAATGATGACCGTGGTCGCGATCATGGCCGGCCTGCTGCCGATCATGTGGAGCACGGGCACCGGCTCGGAGGTCATGCGGCGCATTGCCGCGCCGATGGTCGGCGGGATGGTGTCGTCCACGGTCCTGACCCTGGTGGTGATCCCGGTGATCTACGCGCTGGTCAAGCGCCGGGAACTGCTGGGCCCCCGGGCCCAGCCCATGCCGGTCGCTGATATGTCGGAGACGGCGCGATGATCGGCCCCGCCCAGGCCATTGACTTGCGTGCGACACCCAGCTTTAGGGTCCGCATACCGCGCCGGCGCCGTGCGGCGAACCGACGCCGGGTCCGGCGCCGAGGCTAGGGGGCGGCCGTGCGGCCCGGGCGTGTCGCCCGGGCCGACGCGCCGCTCCCGGAGTCTGCGGTCCGCTTGCCTCCCACTCTTGCCTCAGGCGTTTGTCATGACTCATCACGACTCGCATCCACTTCCTTCGGGTGTTGCGTGCACCTGCATGTTGGTAGTTCCTGACGCAAGGACGGTGCGGGTCGGTCAATTGACCTAGGTCAAAGCCAGGGATCACGAGAGGTGTAGGGTACTAACCAAGATGAACAGCTTCCGCCGCCACCGCTGGCGCACCCCAATCTCGCTGCTGGCGATGCTGGCGCTGGTTTGGGCACAACTGGTTCTGGCGAGTCATCCGGCGTGCGCAGTTTCGGCGATGGCATCGATGCCCGCCCACGCCGAACATGCCGATCATGCCCAGCCCGCGGCAGCCGACCCGCCGCCGCCGTGCCATGGGGCCTCGCTGAGTGAGGACGCGCCACTGTGCGCTTCCCACTGCAGCCAAGGCGACCTGAGCAAGGAGGCACCGCGACTGGTGTCAGTGCCGACCTTGGGTCCGGTGTCGATCATGTCGGTCGTGACAGTGCAGCGATTGCCTGACGCGGCGGGCCACGCGGTGGCCGCTCGTCCTCGTGTCGCCTGGCATCGACCTACGCCCCACCCGGCCAGCCTCCTGCTGATCTGATCCCGCGCCGATGCTCGACCGGCGCCCGTATGGGCGCCGGTCGCCTCGGTGCAGCCGCCGTGTGCGCGGCCTGCCCCGCCGACTCCTACCGCAGTGCCTTTGGGCAGCGGTTCGCGCGAGGCCAAGACCATGGGATTCCCCCTTCCACGACGAGCTCTCGCTATCGGCGTTTGCGCGCCGGCGTGCCTTGACCTGTGTCCGACACCCAGGTTTACGGTCCCCGGCAGGTTCTGCGGGAGCATGCAATGACGGCCGACCTTCGCAAATCCGATCCGCCGATGACGGTGCGCCGTCTGGCGCACTTGGGAGGCGTGACCGTGCACGTGGTGCGCAACTACCTGCGCCGCGGCCTGCTTCGCGCCGCCAGCCACACCGAGGCCGGCTACCAGTTGTTCTCGACCGCGGAACTGCATCGCCTGCATTTCATCCGCACGGCGCAGCGTCTCGGCTTCACCCTCGCCGAGATCGAGGAAATCCTACGGCGCAGCCGCCAGCGCAAGAGCCCATGTCCGCTGGTACGCGACATCATCAGCCGTCGGCTGACGGAAACCCGCGACCAGCTCGAGCAACTCCTGGCGCTGCAGACGCGAATGGAGCAAGCCGTTGCCCAGTGGTCTCGCCTGCCCGACGCCGTGCCGACGGGCAGTGACGTCTGCGCGCTGATCGAGGCCGTCGCGGCCAGCGAGGCCGCCGCCGTTCCCAAATCCACCTCGCGGCGCCTCTTGGGCCGTCGCGCCTCTGCAGAGGAAAAGACCTCATGACGCGGCCCCGTCAATCCCCCTTGTCTTGCGGGCTGTCGCTGTCGGTAACGGCGGTCCTGCTGTACCTGGCCTGCACGCTGATCGTGGCGTGGTCCCCCGGCGCCCTGGTCGCCGGCCTGGGCCTGGTCGTGCACGGACTGAGCCTGTCCGGCCTCACGCCGGCGGTCGGTGAACTGCGCTGGAGCGCGGTGCTGATCGGTTCGCTCGCGATCGCCGGTTACGCCTTCGTGGCGGGCGCCTTGTTCACCATTGTCAATCGCTTGATTGGAGGTAACCGATGAACCGCTCAAACGTTTCCCTGCTGCTCGCGAGCCTGTTCGCGGCCCCGTTGGCCGTCGCCGCACCGCCGGAGACCGACGAGCCGACCGACGACACCCCGGTGATGCTGATCACCTATGTGCGCCTGGCGATCAACGAGGAGCACGAAACCCGGGCACGCTTTGGCACGGCGTATGAGCAGTACGCGGACGCGGTGCCGCGGTTCTTCCCACGCCGTCGCCGGCCGCTGGCGGTGGCGTCATGAGCACCGCCATGAACACTCAGGCGGTAAGGGTCTGGCCGATCGGCGACATGCTGACCGAGGGCTGCGCCCGCACGCTGGCCGCCACGGTTCGCGGGTTGCCGGGCGTGCAGGCCGCCGAAGCCAATTTTGCGGCCGGCACGCTTCAGGTGCGCTATACCCGCGGCGCTGCGGAGCCGACGGCGATTACGGCGGCGATTCGCGCTTGCGGCTTCACCTGCCGCGCCCCGTCCGCCGAGTTTGTCCCGCCAGGCGCCTCCGCCGGGTCGGCCGCCAGTCACTCTGCACATGCCGGCCATGCCCCGTCGCCCTCCCCCGCAGCGTCGGCCCTCCCTGAGGACGCGACGCCGTCGATGCAAGGGCACGCGGGCCATGCGCCCGTCGCGCCGGACAAGCGCGGCGCGGACCCGCACGAGGGCATGCACCACGGGGGCGATTTGCACGCGGCGGCGGCGGACATGCGCCGGCGCTTCATAGTCGCCTTGGCGTTCTCCATCCCGCTGTTTATCTGGTCCCCGATGGGGCTGATGAGCGCGCCGGCGACGCCATTCGGCCTAACTGAGAACGTCTGGCTATGGCTGCTGGCCAGCGGTGCGCTGCTCTACCCGGGCTGGCCCTTCTTCACGGCCGCGATCCGCTCGCTGCGCCGTGGCGTCCTCGACATGGCGGTGCTGGTGTTGCTCAGTGTCGGCACGGGCTATGTCTTCAGTCTGGGCGCGACGTTTGTGTTCGATGGCCCCAACTTCTACGAGGCTTCCTCGGTCCTGCTGACCTTCATCCTGCTGGGCCACTGGCTTGAGATGCGGGCCCGCGCCGGTGCCTCGGATGCCATGAAGGCCCTGCTCAAACTCTCGCCGCCGCGGGCGATCGTGCGTCGCGACAATGTCGACGTGGAGATCGCCACTGACGACGTGCAGGTGGGCGATGTGGTGGTCGTGCGTCCCGGCGCCAAGGTGCCGGTCGACGGCGAGGTGCTCGAGGGCCAGTCCCAAGTGGACGAGTCGATGCTCACCGGCGAGTCGATGCCGGTGAAGAAGGCGCCGGGCGCTCTGGTGGTTGGCGGCACCATCAATCGCAGCGGCGCCTTCACTTACCGCGCCACCAAAGTCGGCGCCGACACCGCGCTTGCCCAGATCATCCAGTTGGTCCAGGCCGCCCAGAATTCCAAGGCCCCGGCCCAGCTGCTGGCCGACCGCGCCTCGCAATGGCTGGTGCTGGCGGCGATCGTGATCGGCTTGCTGACGTTCGCCGTCTGGTTCTGGTGGCTCGGTCAGACGCTGCTGTTTGCGCTCACCCTGACGATTACGGTGTTCGTGATTGCCTGCCCGGATGCGCTGGGCCTGGCAACGCCCATGGCGATCATGATTGGTACGGGCCTTGGGGCCCGCCACGGCATCTTGTTCAAACATGCCGAGGCCATCGAGCAATGCGCCCGGCTCAACGTGGTGATTTTCGACAAGACTGGCACCTTGACGGTGGGACAACCCGACGTGGTGGATACCGTGGCGGCGGCGGACTGGGACCAGGCGCGCTTGATCGAGGTTGCGGCCGCCGTGGAGGCGCATTCCGAGCACCCGCTGGCACAGTCGATTCTCAAGCACGCCGGGCCGGTCACGGATCGCGCCACCGATTACACCAATATCGACGGCCAAGGCGCGATGGGTCGGGTGGGCGGGCGCTGGGTGCATCTGGGCAACCGCTTGCTGATGGCCGCGCAAGGCGTGGCCGTGGACGAACTGGAGGCCCAGGCCGACGGACTCAAGGGCGCCGGCCGCACCGTCATCTACGTGGCGGTCGATCGGCGCTTGGCAGGCGTCATCGCGATTGCAGACGCCATTCGGCCAACCTCGCGGGCCACCATCGAAGAGCTGCATCGCCGCAATATCCGGGTCGCCATGATCACCGGCGACAACCGCCCGACGGCCGAGCGTGTGGCGGCCGACCTGGGGATCGACATCGTGCTCGCGGACGTGTTGCCGGGCGACAAGGCCGCCGAGGTCAAGAAGCTCCAGGCCCAGGGCCTGAAGGTCGGCATGGTGGGCGATGGCGTCAACGATGCCCCAGCCCTGACCCAAGCCGAGGTCGGCTTCGCGATCGGCGCCGGTACCGACGTGGCGATCGACAGCGCCGACACGGTGCTGATGCGCAGCGACCCCTATGACGTCGTGCGGGCGATCACGATCGCCCGCGGGACGCTGCGCAAGATGCACCAGAACCTGGCGTGGGCGGTGGGCTACAACGTCCTGGCGTTCCCGCTGGCCGCCGGTGTGCTCTTCCCGTTCGTGCTCTCGCCCGAAATCGCCGCGCTGTCGATGTCCGGCAGCTCGGTGATCGTGGCGGTCAATGCGCTGTTGCTCAAGCGTCTCCCCTTGGCCGCGGCTGCGGCCGAGTCGTCCCCCGAGTCCCTCAAGGAGTCCCTGTCATGAATACCGTCCCTGTTTCCTCCCGTACCCCGATCCTGCGCGGCCGAGCCCGTCGCTGGCTGGGTCTGGGCGTGTTGATGCTGGCCTTGGCCGGCACCGCCCACGCCGAAGAAAGCGGCTTCCGGCATGAGGTCCTGATGCGCGGTCAGATACTCGAGGCCCGCTCGGGCGCGTTGGTCGTCTGCGTGGGCGAGGCCGATGGCGCCCAGGTCGGGCAGGTGCTCGACGTCGTGCGCCACAAGCGGGTCTCCCGCAGTCCCAAGGCGGCCGGTCCCCGGTTCCGTCGCGAGCCGGTCGGCCAAGTGCGGATCACGGAGCTGTTCGATACGCACTACGCCCAGGCCCAGGTGGTCACCGGCAAGCCCAAGGTCAACGACACCGTTGAACTGATCCGCTGATGAACGAACGGCGCCTGCGGCAGCGTTGGCCGGCCCTGGGGCTGGCGATGCAGCCGCAGGGGCCTGGCCCCGGAACCGCCTGCCCCGGGCGGCCCCTTACCCCACAAGGATTCCCCTCATGTCTTCCCCTGCGTCCCGCTCCCTGCATTTCCTCGGCGCCGCCGGCACCGTCACCGGCTCTCGCTATCTGGTCCAGGCGGCGGGTCAACGCATCCTGGTCGATTGCGGCCTGTTCCAGGGCTACAAGCAGCTGCGCGAGCGCAACTGGGCGGATTTTCCGGTCGCGCCCGCGTCCATCGACACGGTGCTGCTGACCCATGCCCACCTGGATCACGCAGGCTATCTGCCGGCCCTGGTCAAGCAAGGCTTCGCTGGACGGATCCTTTGCACCGAGGCCACGCGCGATCTGAGCCAACTGCTGCTGCCCGACAGCGGCCATCTACTGGAGGAAGAAGCGCGCTACGCGAAGAAGAAGGGCTACTCCAAGCACGCCAATCCGCTGCCGCTGTACACCCAGGAAGATGCGATGACGTGCCTGACCCGATTCGATGGCCGCCCGTTCCTGGAGCCGCAGGCCCTCGCGCCGGGCGTCAGTGCCCGGTTCATCCCGGCCGGCCATATCCTGGGCGCCGCCCAGATTGCGCTGACCATTGACGGTCGCCGCCTGCATTTCACCGGCGACCTCGGCCGCGCCAGTGACGCGCTGATGAAAGCCCCGGCGCCGTTCGAGGGTGCGGACGTGCTGGTGTGCGAGTCCACCTACGGCAACCGCCGACATCCCACCGCCGACGCCGAGGCGGAGCTCGCGCCCGTGATCAAGCGGGTCGCCGCCCGCGGCGGCGTCATTGTCATTCCCGCCTTCGCCGTCGGCCGGGCCCAGGCCCTGATGCTGCATATCGCCCGGCTGCGTCAGCGCGGCGAGATCCCGCGCGTGCCGGTCTATCTCAATAGCCCGATGGCAATCAATGCCACCGACCTCTACCACCGCCACCACGGCGAGCACCACGTGACCGACGCCGAGTGCCGGGACATGTTTGAGCTGGCCACCATGGTGCGGACCGTGGAGGAGTCCAAGGCGCTCAATATGCAGCGCGGGCCGATGATCATCATCTCCGCCAGCGGCATGCTCTCCGGTGGGCGCGTCCTGCATCACCTGGTGGCGTTTGGCCAGGACTCGCGCAACGCAATCCTGCTGGCCGGCTACCAGGCCGGCGGCACCCGGGGCGCGGCGCTGGTGCGCGGCGAGAAATCGTTGCGCATCTTCGGGCAGGAGGTGCCGATCCAGGCCGAGGTCGTGGCCATGGAGAGTTTCTCTGGCCACGCCGACAGCGAGGAACTGCTTGCCTGGCTGCGCCCGGCCCCGGTCACGCCCAAGATGACCTACATCACCCATGGCGAACCCGACGCCGCCGATGCCCTGCGCGGCCGGATCGAGCGCGAGCTCGGCTGGCACTGCCGCGTCCCTGAGCATCTGGAACGGGTGCCGCTCGGCGGCGAGGCGGCGGCATGACCGAGCACGCCCACACCCGCCTGCGCGTGGTGCGCGCCGGCATCGATACCTACCAGCAGCCGGTGGTCTATATGCACCGCGACTGCCCCGTCTGCCGCTCGGAGGGCTTTGCGGCCCTGACCCGGGTCCAGATGCGGGTCGGGACACGCGAGGTCATCGCCACCCTGAACGTCGTCACGGGCGATCACCTGGCGGTCGATGAGGTGGCGCTGTCGGACGCGGCTTGGCAGGCCGTAACGCCCGAGGCCGGCGCCTACGCGACGTTCCAGCATCCCGAGCCGGCCGCTTCGGCCGGCGCCCTGCGCGCCAAGGTGTTCGGGGCGCGGCTCGACGACGCCGACTGTCTCGCCCTGATGCGCGACACCGCCGCCAACCGGCTCTCCGACATTGAGCTGGCGGCGTTTGTGACCGCCTGCGCTGGCGAGCGCTTGGACCACGGCGAAACGATCGCCCTGACCCGGGCCATGGTGGCGGTCGGTGAGCGCCTGGACTGGGGCGGCGGTCCGGTGCTGGACAAGCACTGCGTGGGGGGGCTGCCAGGCAATCGCACCACCCCGATCGTGGTCGCGATCATCGCGGCGCTGGGGCATCGCATCCCCAAGACCTCGTCGCGGGCGATCACCTCCCCGGCCGGCACCGCCGACACGATGGAGGTGATGGCCCCGGTGGCGCTGGATTTGGCGGCGATGCGGCGGGTGGTCGAACGCGAGGGCGGCTGCATCGTCTGGGGCGGCAATGTGCGCCTGAGTCCGGCCGACGACGTGCTGATCCGGGTCGAGCGACCGCTGGACTTCGACAGCGACGGCCAACTGGTCGCCAGTGTGCTGTCCAAGAAGGTGGCCGCCGGCGCGAGCCAAGTGCTGATCGACATGCCCGTTGGGCCCACCGCCAAGGTGCGCTCGGACGCGGCGGCGCAGGCGCTGGCAGCACGACTGACCGTCACCGGATCCGCGATGGGCCTGAACCTGGCGGTCTTGCACACCGATGGTCGCCAGCCGGTCGGCATGGGCATCGGCCCGGCGCTGGAGGCCCGCGACGTGCTGGCCGTGCTGCGCGGCGCGCCCGGGGCCCCGGCCGACCTGCGCACGCGGGCTTTGGCCGTCGCCGGCGCTTTGCTCGAGCTCGCGCCCGGCACGCCGCCCGGTCAGGGACCGGCCCTGGCCACGCAGGCATTGGACTCGGGTCGCGCCTGGGCCAAGTTCCTGGCCATCTGTGAGGCGCAAGGCGGCTTCAGCGAGCCGGGCGAAGCACCCTTCCAGGCGCCGGTAGTGGCCCCCCGTGCCGGGCGCATCGCCGCGATCGACAACCGACGCCTGGCCAAGGTGGCCAAGTTGGCCGGCGCACCCGGCGCGGCCTTGGCCGGCGTCGTCTGCACGTTGCGCATCGGGGATCCGGTCGTAGCCGGGCAACCGCTGTACACCGTGCACGCCCAGTCCCCCGGCGAGCGCGACTACGCCTTGGCCTACGCCCAGACCCACACCGACATCCTGTCCCTGGAGACCCCATGAGCCGCGTGCTGATCCCCTTTCCCGATTTGCAGCCGCTGGCGGTGGATTTGGCGGCGCGTTTGAACGCCCGCGTGGCACCCGTGGGCTGGCGCCGGTTCCCCGACGGGGAATCGCTGGTGACGCTCGACCCCCAACTCAGCGGAGTCGACGTGGTGGTGGTGGCCGGCCTGAGGAACGTGGACTCGGTGGCGCTGGCGCTGCGCTTTGTCGCCGAGACCGCCCGCGAGCTGGGCGCCCGTTCGGTCGGCCTGGTCGCCCCGTACCTGCCCTACATGCGCCAGGACACCCGCTTCCATCCCGGCGAAGCGATCAGCGCGCCGATCTTTGCCCGGTTCCTGGAGCAAAGCGTCGACTGGCTGGTGACGGTGGATCCGCACCTGCACCGCAATCCGCGCCTGGACGGGTTGTTCTCGATCCCGACCCGCCATGTCGCCGCGGCGGCGGCGATGGCGGCCTGGGTGCAGGCCAACGTCCCCGACGCGATCTTGATCGGTCCCGACAGCGAATCGGCGCAGTGGGTTGGCGATATCGCCGCGCGGGCGCAGGTGCCGTTCCAGGTGCTGGCCAAGATCCGGGAGGGCGATCGCTCCGTCCGGGTGAGCCTGCCCGATCCCGTCGCCGCTCGCGGCCGCACGCCCGTGGTGGTCGATGACATCGTCTCCTCGGGCCATACGATGATCGAAACCCTCAAGCATCTGGCCACGCTGGGGTTGCCCCCGGCGACGTGCCTGGTCACCCACGCGGTCTTTTCCGAGGACGCCTACGAGCGCCTGCTCGCCGCCGGCGCCCGGCGCGTCGTCAGCACCGACACCATTCCCCACCCGGCCTGCAATGCCATTGCGATGGCGCCGGCGCTGGCGGTGGCCTGCGAGGCCCTGCTCGCCGAGCGCACCCCGTCCCTGGCCGCCCCGTGAGCCGCGCCGTCCACCGCCCCATCTGTGCCCTGGAGTTTCGATGAACGACCTAACCTGCCCCGCCAGCGCCATCAGCGCCATTGACCAGCACCGGATTGACCAGTTGGCCCGGCGCTACGCCCAGGCCGAGCCGGCCTTCGCCGCGTGGGCCGCCGGCTATGGCGTCATCACGCACACGCCGCTCACCCAGCTGCGCGTGCGCGCCATGCTCGAAGAGTTGGTCGCCACTGGCGCGCTGCCGGATGCAGAGACCGGCTATAGGCGCCTGAGCGCGGCCGATCGCATTGCCAGCGCGGGCATGTGGCTGGTGGCGCATATGACCTACGCCCAGCGTGTCCGGCTCGATGGCAGTCCGATGGCCGCCGAGGACTTCAAGCCGCAGCCCGAAGGCCATACCGGCGGCGCGTTGAACATGGTGCCGGCCTACACCGGTTACCTGGCGATGAATGCGCTCGATGGCCGGACCCGCGCCTGGATGATGGGCCAGGGCCACTGCGTGGCGGCGATCGATGCGCTCAACGTGATCGTCGACAACATGAGCCCGGCGCATGCGGCCCGCTATGGCCTGGATGAGCCGCGGCTGGCGCGATTCGTGGGCGACTTCTACTCCTATGCGCTCACGCCCGAGGGGCGGCCGGCCTCGCCGCTGGGCTCGCACGTCAACGCCCACACCGCCGGCGGCCTGCAGGAAGGCGGCTATCTGGGCTTTGCCGAGCTGCACTACGTGCACGCGCCGCTGCCCGGTGAGCGGCTGGTCGCGTTCGTCAGCGATGGCGCCTTCGAGGAGCAGCGTGGCGGCGACTGGGCGCCGCGCTGGTGGCGCCCGGACGATTCGGGCTTGGTCGCGCCCATCATGATCCTCAACGGCCGGCGCATCGAGCAGCGCAGCCAGATCGAACAGCAGGGCGGCGAGGACTGGCTGTATCGCCACCTGCGGCTCAATGGATTCGAACCCATCGGCCTGGACGGGCGCGATCCGGCCAGCATCGCCTGGGGCATCCATGTCATCGAGTCGCGGCTGCAGGCCTGCACCGAGGCGGCCGCGCTGCATCCCGAGGGCGATTTCCGAATCCCGCTGCGCTACGGTGTCGCCGAGGCGCCCAAGGGCTTTGGGTTTCCCGGCGCCGGCACCAACGCCGCCCACAACTTGCCGCTATCGGGTAATCCCCACCGCGATGCGGCCGCCCGCGAGCAGTTCAATGCCGGCTGTGCGCCGCTCTACGTGCCGCCGGCGGATCTGCAGGCGGCGATTGCGGCTCTCAATACACACGCGACTCAGGGTCGGCCGCGCGAGCGCGACCACGCGCTCGCGACCCGCCAGGTGGCGCTGCCGACCGTGCCCGAGCCGGCCTGGGCGGAGCCCGGCACGATTGGCTCGCCGATGGCCGCTCTGGATGGTCAGTTTGTTCGCTTGGTGCAGGCCAACCCGCAGCTGCGCCCGCGCGTGGGTAATCCCGATGAGTTGCGCAGCAACAAACTCGACGCGACCCTGGACCTGCTCAAACACCGGGTGCAGGAGCCGGAAGCCGGCGTCGCAGAATCGCGCACCGGCGCCGTGATCACCGCGCTCAATGAGGAGGCCGTCGTCTGCGCCGCCCTGGCCAACAAGGGCGGGCTCAACCTGGTGGTGACGTACGAGGCCTTCGCCCCGAAGATGCTGGGCGCCTTGCGCCAGGAACTCATTTTCTCCCGGCATCTGCGCGAGGCCGGGCGGCCGCCGGGCTGGCTGGGCGTGCCGGTCGTACTGACCTCGCACACCTGGGAGAACGCCAAGAACGAGCAGTCGCACCAGGACCCCACCCTGGCCGAAGCCTTGCTCGGCGAAATGGCGGACGGTGCCCGCGTGTGTTTCCCGCCCGATGGCAACAGCGCCATGGCGGCCCTTACCCACAGTATCCAAGCTCTGGGCACGATCACGGCCCTGGTCGTGCCCAAACGCGAGGTCCCCAATCGGCTGACGCCGGCGCAGGCCCGCCTGTTGGCAGACGAGGGCCTGCTCTTGCTGCACGGCGATCCCGACACGGCTGCCGTCTTGTTGGCCGCCACGGGCAGCTACCAGCTGGGGGAAGTGCTGCGGGCGCATCGGCGTCTTCGTGAAGCCGGTATCGCCGCGGCGGTGATCTATATCGGTGAGCCCGGGCGGTTGCGGGCCGGGCGCGACGCGCGGGAGTGCGCGTACGTGCTGTCTGATGCGTTGGTGCTGCGCCATTTCCCGGCGGGCACCCCGCGCGTGTTCGTGACCCACACCCGGCCTGAGCCGTATTTGGGCGCGTTGCGCCGAATCGACACCGGGCCCGCCACCACGCGGGCGCTGGGTTTCGTCAACCAAGGCGGCACGCTGGATGTGCCCGGGCTGCTGTTCGCCAACGGCTGCACGTGGGCACACACGGTCGCGGCGGCGCTGGCGGTGCTGGGTCGCCCGGTGGACGAGGGTTTGCGTGCCGACGAGCAAGCGGCGTTGGCCGGCCGTGGCGACCCGACCCTGATCACCCGCCCGGCATGAGCACGCCCCGGCCGATGCGCACGTCCCGCCTGCCCCGCAGCCTGCAGATCGCCGTCGCCTTGGGCGGCTTCGGCTGGACGTGGTGGCGGCGGCATCGCCGTGCTCCCGATACCTTGCCGGCCCGGCTGCGCGAGACCCTCGAGGGGCTGGGCACGACGTTCGTCAAGCTCGGCCAGGGCCTGAGCCTGCGCCGCGACCTCCTGCCCGCCCCCTATCTGGTCGAGCTCGAGTCCCTGCACGCCCACGTGCCGCCGTTCGAGTCGGCGTTGGCGGTGGCGGCGATCGAATCAGCCTTCGGACAGCCCGTGGACCAGCTGTTCGCCGAGTTCGAGCCCGTCCCCTTCGCCGCCGCGTCGGTCGCCCAGGTGCACCGGGCCCAACTGCCGGACGGGCGCACGGTCGCGGTCAAGGTACGCCGGCCCGGCATCGTGGCCCAGGTGCATGCCGACCTGCGGCTGCTGCGGCGCTTCGTGCGGGTTTGCCGATGGCTGCTCCCCGGCCTGCGGCGCTACCAGCCCCTGGACCTGATCGAGGAGTTGGGGCAGTTCCTGCACCAGGAAATCGACATGGTCCAGGAGGCACGCAACATGCGGCGTCTGGCCAGCACGTTCGATCCCCTGCCCTACCTGACCCTGCCCCACGTCGTGGAGCCCTTGGTCGCGCCGGCCGTGATCGTGCAGGAGTTCAGCCACGGCGCGGCGCTGGCGACGCAAAACGGTACGCCGCGCGGGCGCGAACTGGCCGGCCTGCTGCTGGATGCCTATGTGCACCAGCTGATGGGCGCCGGCGTCTTCCACGCCGATCCCCACCCGGGCAACCTGTTCGAACTGCCCGACGGTCGCCTGTGCTTCCACGACTTTGGCTCCATCGGTTTCCTGGACCCGGCATCGCGCACGGCCTTTGCGCAACTGATCGAAGGGCTGGTGGTGGATGACGCCTCGGCCGTGCTTGATGCCGTGGTCGCGATGGGATTCATCACCGGGCCGATCGACCGGCGGGCCTACGTGCGCGCCATCAGCGAAATCCTCAGCAGCCTGGCCACGCTGCCCCTGAACGAATGGTCGATGGCCGACGCGATCTGGCGCGTGGCGCGGATCGGCGCGGGCGAAAACTTCCGCCTGCCGCGCCATCTGTTGGTCCTGATGCGCACCCTGTTCCTGGCCGAGAACACATTGCGGTCCCTGGACCCTGCCCTGGATCTGATGCAGGCACTGGGGGCCCGCGCTGAGCGCATGGCCCAGACCCTGCGGCAGCAGGCGGTGGGCCGTCCGATGCACGAGCAGTTGCTCAAGAGCGCCGAGCAGCTGCCGGTCGTGGCGATGCAGATCTTGCGGCAGCTGCAACTCGACGAGGGACGGCCGGCGCTGTCGCTGCACCATCGCGGCCTGGAGCCGCTGGAAACGACGCTGGCGCGCACCGGCAATCGCCTGGCCCTGGCGCTGGTGACGCTGGGCCTGTATCTGGCGGGCTCGGTGATGATGCTGCACGGCGCCGGGCCGCGCCTGTGGGGCCATCTGCCGGTGCTCTCGGCGCTGGCGTTCGCAGCTGCGCTGGTCCTGTCCTGGCGGCTGGTGCGCGCCATCTCGCGCTCGGGGCACCTATGAGCGCGCCGCGCGACGTCCTGACGATTAATGTCGGTTCCGCGACCGTCAAGGCGGCGTACTACACCATAGACGCGCAGGGCTTCCTGATCGCGCCGGTGATCCGCGCCAAGATCGCCGTCCTGCCCGAGGATGCCCACGCTGCCCGCAGCGCAGACCGCTGGTTGTCGCAGTTGCTGGTGCAGTTGCCGGCCGGGGCCGGGCAGCCCACGCGGGTGGCGCACCGGGTCGTGCACGGGGCGACCCGGCCGGGTCCAGCCCTCGTCACCGAGGCACTGATGACCGAGCTGACGGCGCTGACACCGTTGGCGCCCCTGCATCAAGCTCCGGCCCTGCGCTTGATCGAGGCTGCCGGGCATCGCTGGCCAGGGGTACCGCAGGTGGCTGCCTTCGACACCAGCTGGCATGCGAACTTGGCCCCGTGGGCCCGGCGCCTGCCGCTGCCGGCGTCCCTGCATGCCGCCGGCGTCCAACGCTACGGCTTCCACGGGCTGGCGTTTGCGTCGGTGATGCGTCAACTCATCGCCTTCGACCCCGCGCTGGCGACGGCCCGGCTGGTGCTGGTGCACCTGGGCGGCGGCTCGAGCCTGTGCGCGGTGGCCGACGGTCGCAGCGTCGACACCACCATGGGCCTGACCCCGCTCGATGGCGTCCCGATGGCCACGCGGTCGGGCACGCTCGATCCAGGCGTGGTGCTGTATCTGGCCCAGACCCTGGCCATGCCGCTGCCCGAAATCGAGCACCTGCTGTGGCGTGACTCCGGCTTGCGCGGCCTCTCCGGCGGCAGTGGCGACATGCGTGAGCTGTTGGCCGACACCAGCGAGCCCGCAGCCCTGGCCCGAGAGCACTACGCGATGCGGGTCGCCCAGGGGATCGCCGCAATGGCCACCAGCTTGGGCGGACTCGACGGGGTCGTGTTCTCGGGGGGCGTTGGGGCGGGCGCGGCAAGCGTGCGTGCCCGGATCGCCGCGCAACTGGGCTGGATGGGCCTACTGCTCGACTCCGACGCAAACCTTCACGGCGGCCCGGCGGTGCATGCCGGTGCCGCCACGATCAGCGCATGGGTCATCCAGGTCGATGAGGAATACGAACTGTTGCAGGCCGCCTTGGCCCTGGGGGATGAGTGAGCAACGAGATGACAATGGCCCGCTCCCGCCCTGGCGAGGCGACGGTCGCCCGATTGTTGGCTTTGGCGGACGTGCAGCTCGATGGCCCTCGGCCCTGGGATCTGCAGGTGCGCGATCCGGCGATGTTCACGCGCGTGTTGGCCCAAGGATCGCTGGGATTTGGCGAAGCCTACATCGACGGCGACTGGGTTGCGGCCGACCTTGATGATCGGGATTGGAACACCTCGGCGACGCTGCGCCTGCGGCCGCACCAGGCGCTCACGGCCGCGCAAAGCCAGATGATTCGCCTGGAGTACTTCGATGGCACGGTGGGGTTGGCGTTGACGCGGCGCGCCCCTCTGGTCCCCTACCTCATTCAGGCCTATCGCGCGGCCTTGGTTCCGGACCGCGAATTGCCGCCGTCGTTCTTGCTACAGGTACACGAGCCCGAACAGCTTCCGCCCTGCGCCCGTTGGTCGGCGACACCTGACGACGAATTGGCAGGGAGCTAGCAACCCTGGACGGACACCTCGGGGGGTGGCCCGGCATCTGCCGCCGGTCGGAATGGACCGCGTGGCCGCTACAGCCAGCGCCGCGCCCACCAGCCGATCAGCTCGAGGCCGGGTGCATACCACGGCCGCTGCGTCCAGGCCTCGGTTAACACTTCCCGAGATTCGGTCAGATCCTGGACGAAGTGCTCCGCCAGCGTCGCGTTGAGGGCGGGCGCGTGCCCGAGCAGGTTGATCTCGTCGTTGAGAAAGAAGCTGCGGTAGTCGAAGTTGGCGGTGCCGACCGTCGCCCAGTCCCGATCAACCAAGGCAGTCTTTGCGTGCAGTACCCGGGGTTGGTACTCCCAGATCCGGACGCCGGCCTCGAGCATATGGGCGTAGGCTGCCCGCGCCGCCCATTGCGCCAGCGGGACATCGCTTTTGCCCGGTACCAGCAAGCGGACATCCACGCCGCGCCGGGCGGCGCCGCACAGGGCCCGCTGGCTGCGCCGGTCCGGTGCGAAGTACGGCGTGGTCAGCCAGAGTCGCTCCCGGGCTTGGTCGAAGGCCTCGTTGAAGGCGCAGCGCAGGCGATGCCGGCAACGACGCGAACGATTCGACAGCAACGCCAAGGGCGAACGCGCCGTCGGCACGGGACCGCGGGGTGCCCGTGGGTACTCGTCGAACAGGGCGATCGCCTCGGCCACCCGCGGGCCGGTCAGACGAACATGGGTGTCGCGCCAGCGAGCCGCCCCCACCGCCTGCTGGGAGTTGCGCCGGTCGAGGTTGAAGCCGCCCAGATAAGCGACGGCGTCGTCGATGATCAGGAGCTTGCGGTGATTGCGGACGTGAAATTGCCACGGCTGGCTCCATGACCAAGGCCGGCTCCAGTGCCATCCCACACCAGTGTCCTTCATGGACCGAACCCGGTCCGGCGGAATCAGGCGCCACGAGCCCACGGCATCGATGCGGACCTGGACGCGCCTGCCAGAAAGGGCGGTGTCGGCCAGCGCGGTGAGCATCGGACCGCCGACCTCGTCATCGGCCACGATGTAACACTCCAGGCGTACCTGCGCAGCCGCCCCGGCGATGTCCGTGCGCATCGCATCGTAGAGGGTGTCACCCTCCACGAAGACCGTGGTTGTTTCCGGTGCGGATGGCATGGGGCGGCGGTTCGGCAAAGATTTGGCGCCCAGCCTAGCAGTGCACCTCGGATTCTGGATCATTGGCCACGGAAGTTGGCGCGCACCTCGGCATCCCGGCCGGCGGTCAGCGGCTTGAGTATGCCGTCGTAGCGGAAAGCTTCGCGGTCGCAACCTTCAGCGCCCTAGGCACCATTCGAGTGCCTTGGGGACGGGATCACACTGACTCCGCCGGCATTTGCAATCCGCCCAAGATTGCGCAGGTACCCCGGCGGCCGCCGCAGCAATCAGCAATGGTGCGCTCCAACTCTTGCGCAATTTGTTGCAGTTCGGCCTGTCGCTCCCGGATCTCGGCGAGGTGATGGCGCGCGAGCCGGTCCACGTCGTCGCAGGACAGGTCCGGATCCTCCGCCAATCGCAGCAGGTCGCGAATCTCGCTCAGGCTAAAGCCCAGTTCCCGGCCGCGGGTGATAAAGCGCAGCCGGGCCACATCGTGCTGGCCATAGACCCTATAGCCATTGCCCGTCCGAACCGGCCCAGGAAGCAGGCCGATGCGCTCGTAGTAGCGGATGGTCTCCAAGTGACAGCCACTGGCGGTCGCGGCCTCACTGATTTTCATTCGCATCCCGCTTGACTCTGTAGTGGCTACGGACTTTACGATACTTCTGTCCCCGCCGCCAACGAAGTGCCCTTGCCGTGCCCCAGCCCATCCCTCTGTCTCACTTTCGAACGTGGTCCGGCCTTGCAGCGTTCCTGATTGGGCTGGCCTGGCTGCTGCCGGTACACGCCGAAACCCCCACGGTTGAGCCGCGACAAACGTGGCAAATGCTCGACTACATGGCGGTGGATTATGCCGCGGCCGTCCAGGGTGGCCGCGTCCTGTCGCTGGGCGAATATGCCGAGATGCAGGAATTTGCCAGGGCCGCCCGCCTCCAACTCCAGACCCTGCCGGCGAGTCCGAACCAGCCGCGGTTGCTGGCCCGAGCCGACCAGTTGGTCGCCGCGGTAGACCTCAGGGCCGACCCCACACAGGTGGCCGTGCTGGCCCGAGGGATGGCCGACGATCTGTTGGCCGACTATCCGATCGGGGCGGTGCCGGCGTCGCCACCGGAGCCGGCCCGCGTCACGGCGCTCTATGCTCAGCAATGTGCGGCCTGCCACGGTCCGTCCGGGCGCGGCGACGGTGTGGCCGGGATCGCCTTGGATCCACCGCCGATCGCCTTTACCGACGCTGGCCGCGCGGCCCAGCGGACGCCCCTGGCGCTTTATCAAGTCATCTCCCAGGGCGTGCCAGGCACCGGCATGCCCAGCTTTGCAGCGCTGTCGGAAGCAGATCGCTGGGCGTTGGCGTTCTACACCGGAGGTCTGGCCTACTCCCCTCGCGCTCGCGCGGAAGGGGAGACCTTGTGGCGGGAGCGGGCCGACTTGCGCGGTCGCATCCCCACCCTCGAAGCCCTCACCCGGGTTCGCGAAGCGGACCTGCTGGCCCCGTTCTCCCCGGCAGAGGCCCACGCCGTCGTCGCCTACCTTCGATCACGCCCCAAGGCAGTAAACCTGTCGCGTGAGGGTTCCCATCCGTTCGCGCTCGCGCGTGAACGATTGGCCGTCAGCGAGCAAGCGTATGCCGCTGGCGACACGGCGCAGGCCACCACATCGGCGTTGTCGGCTTACCTGGACGGTGTAGAGCCGCTCGAGGCAGCCCTGGGGGCCCGCGATCCCTCACTGATGCGAGAGATCGAGATGGCCATGGCCCGCTACCGCAGCCAACTCGCCCGCCCCGCTGCCGGGGCGGACGTGAGCGCGCAGGCGGCGGAGGTCAACGCACTGTTTGATCGCGCCGAGATGGTGCTAGCGGACACCCGGATGGACACGACCACGGCCTTTCTGGGTAGCTTCACCATCCTGGTGCGGGAGGGTCTGGAGGCGCTCCTGATTGTGATGGGCATGATCGTGTTCCTGCGCAAGGCCGAGCGCGCCGACGTTTTGCCGTACGTCCATGCGGGATGGGCCAGCGCCTTGCTGGCCGGCGCGGCGACATGGGCGGCAGCGACCTACCTGATTGACATCAGCGGTGCCAATCGGGAGCTGACCGAAGGAATATCGGCGCTATTCGCCGCTGCCGTGCTGCTGAGCGTCGGTATATGGATGCATCAGAAGAGTTTGGCCGGACGCTGGCAGCAGTACCTGCAGGCCAAGTTGTCTAAGGCGTTGACGCGGCGATCGGCTCTCTTCTTGTTCGTGCTTGCGTTCATCGTGGTGTATCGCGAAGTGTTTGAAACCATCCTGTTCTTCATCGCGATGTGGAGCGAGGCGGCTTCGGGCGCCATCCTTGCTGGTTTCGCGGCCGGATGTTTGGTCTTGGCTGCTGTGGCCTATTGGATGGTTCGCGCCAGCGCACGTCTTCCTGTTGGCCGGTTCTTTTCGATCAGTTCGCTCCTGATCGCCGTACTGGCGGTCGTCTTGGCGGGCAAAGGCGTGGCCGCCCTTCAGGAGGCAGGTTGGGTCACCCAAGCAGGGGTGCCGGGGCCACGCATTGAATGGCTGGGCGTGTACCCGTCCTGGGAGTCCTTGTTGGCGCAGTTGGGCGTGGCGACGCTGGCGACCATTGGCTTCTTAACCAACACCCGGTCGCTGAAAGCGTCGGCGGCGTCTTCCTCGCGCTCATGAGCTGCCCAAGGGACTTGAGACATTGCCGCCGCGCCGCGACCTCCGCGTGCGCCGCACTCCTCCTGAACAGCGTGCCGTGGCCAACGCATGGACTGCGTGCCGATTTCGCCTCGGGCTGGAACCTTGCCGCGAGGTGGCCCACGTTGGCTGCTCTCTGCGGTTCATTCTCGCCCTCCACCGGAGAAGCTCATGAGTGACTGCGGTTGTGACCACGAAGCAAAGAACGCACAAGAGCGCCGCATCCTGAAGATTGCGTTGGCTCTCAATGCGGCGATGGCGGTGATCGGCGGCATCGCCGGTTGGATCGCCCAGTCGACCGGACTGCTGGCCGATGCACTCGATATGTTGTCGGATGCCCTCGCCTACACGATCGGGTTGGTCGCCATTGGACGCGCTGCGCGTTTCAAAGCCAATGCGGCGTTGCTAAGCGGCAGTGTCTTGCTGGCACTGGGCCTGGGCGTGCTGGCCGAGGTCGGGCGCCGGGTGGTTCACGGCGCCGAACCGGCCAGCAGTTGGATGATTGGGACGGCACTGCTGTCTTTGGGGGTCAACGTCACTGTATTGCGCTTGCTCGCGCCGCTGAAGACGGGAGGGGTGCACCTGCGCGCCACGTGGCTGTTCACCCGCGCCGATGTCGTGGCTAATCTGGGGGTGATTCTTGCGGGCGGTTTGGTCCTGTGGTTCCACTCGCCCTATCCCGACTTTATGATTGGCACGTTGATCGGACTGTATGTCATCAAGGAATCGTTCGAGATTCTGCGCGATGCCCGCCGTGCCCGGCTGGGGGCTGGCACATGAGGCAGCCTGACCGGTTAAAACTAGACGGTGATGCCCTCTGCGCTGGCGACGTTTGTGCGCGTCAGGGAGCGCCCGGAGTGGAGGGAATCCGCACGAGCGCCTTCGCATGGCTGCTGCTCTCGCTGGCGGTGCTGTTGTTGGACCAAGCCACCAAGCTGTGGGCGGTGACGGTGCTGCCACATAACGTGGACGTGGCTGTCGTTGAGGGGTGGTGGAACTGGAGTCGTTCCTACAATTCCGGTGCGGCGTTTGGCTTGCTGGGCGGCGCGGGGGGCTGGCAGCGGCCTGCGCTTACGGCATTGGCACTAGGCGTTTGTGCTTTCCTTGTTTACTCGCTTCGCCGCCTGCCCCGACGGTCATGGCGACTGGCGGTCCCGTACGCATTGGTGATTGGAGGTGCGTTGGGCAATGCGGCCGATCGGCTCATTCGGGGGCAGGTCGTCGACTTCATTCAGTGGTACTGGAGGGACTTCTTCTGGCCCACATTTAATGTGGCCGACATGGCCATCGTCATCGGGGCGGTGGCGATCGCGGCAAACGGCCTGATGCGACCGAAGTCCTCGCAAGGACAGTCGTTTTGAGGGGTTTCTCGGCACGCCGGATGCGGCGGCGGCCTGGCATCGGCTGCGCTGTCGGCTCCGGGCGACCGTGGAGCCCCCTGAGAGCACTCACGCCCGCGATGTCTTTCAAGCTCTCCGGACTCTCATGTCTCCTGAACGCGACGCGGCGTGGCGAGGGGAATGAAATTGTGTAACCCCACCGCAGTCAGGTACGCTTTCGCATCAATGCGCATGTCCCCTCCCCTGCTTATGGTCCGACTTCGCGCATCCGCGCGCGTGGCCGCGTGGGTGCTGTTGGTTTTCTTGCTCAAGGTGGGCATGGTCGCTGCCTGCACAGTAGATGAGATGCAGGACAACACTTGGGGTGTGGCGAGCACCGAGATGATGGCGACGAACGCCGCGATGTCGACGGATAATCCGGATGGGGACGCTCCATCGTCGGTCCTGTCGCACGTTGCGGGCGGTTGTCTGGATTGTCATTGTCACCATGCGGCGGCGTTGCCGCCCGTAATGGTCACCCTGGCGGGTCCGCCAGCGATGACGCGGCGCGTTTTACCCTCTATTGCCATGCCTATCGGCGTGGTGCGCAACGAACTGCGCCCTCCCATTCTCTGAGCCCCTCATTTTCGCTCCCTGACGCCGACGCGTCAGGGTCGACGTGTGCTCAGAGGATGTTTCCATGCGTTTGATTACTACCCCGCGACGCCTGCGCGTCGCGTCGTTGCCGATGATTGTCCTGCTCTTGGCAGGCGCGTTGGCCGCGCCCGCCCATGCTGCCGCGCCCGCTGCCTCTCCCATCGCACTGCGCGACGCGGTGACCGCGGCTTGGCGCGCCCATCCCAGTGCGCGGGCGACCGAAGCCACCCTGGCCGCCGCCCGCGCCCGCGCCGATGCCGCCGGCCGCCCGCTCTACAACCCCGAGCTCGAATTCTCGGCCGATGACGAAGGGACAGACCGCACCACCACCGCGGGGGTCAGTCTCGCGCTGGACCTAAGCGGCAAGCGCCGTGCCCGGCGGGATGCGGCGGCGTCGCAGTTGGACGTTGCCGTGGCCCAGGCCCGGCTAAGCCGACGTGATTTCGTGGCCGCTTGGCTGGTGGGCTGGGCCGACTGGCAGAGCGCCTCGCGACGCGTGCAGCAAGGCGAGCAACGCCTGGCGCTGATCTCCCGATTCGCCGATCTGGCCGACAAGCAGTTCGGCGTCGGCGACATCTCGTCCCTCGAGCGGGACCTGGCCCGACTGGCCCGCGACGAAGCCGAGGCGGAACAAGCGGCCCTGCTGGCGGAAGCCGCCGCGGCCGAGGAAGCCTTCCGAAACGTGGGCGGGCAGCCGGACGCCATTGCCGCGGCCCCGGAGTGGTCGCAGGCGCTACCGGACGTCACGCCGGCGCCCGTGACCTGGGAGGCGTTGCCGGAATGGCAGATCGCGCAGGCCCAGTCGGAAGGGGCAGCACGTCAGGTCACCGTCGCCCAGCTCGACCGTATCCCGGACCCGACGCTCGCTCTCACCGGCGGCCGTATCGACTTCGGTCCGGCCTCGGACAATGTGGTGGGCGTGTCGCTCAGCGTCCCGCTGTTCGTGCGCAACCCCTACCGGGCCGAAGTCGTGGCCGCGCTCGCCGATGCGGACGCGGCGGCGGCCCAGGCCGATCTGGCGCAGACCCAGTTGGCCTCGCGGGCCCAGCGCACGGCGGCCAGCTACGCCGCGGTACGTCGGGCGTTTGCCCGCTGGCGCCAAAGCACCGGCACCGATGTCGACCAACGTGCCGAGCTGCTGGAACGACTCTGGCGCGCCGGCGAGCTCTCGACCGCCGACTACCTGCTGCAGCTCAAGCAGACCCTGGATACCGCCCTTGCCGGCGCCGCGCTGGAAGGCCAGCTCTGGCGCCGCGCCACCGACTACCTCGCCGCCACCGGCCAGCTCGAAGCTTGGCTCGGAATGAATGACGCGACTGGAGAAACTTCCCAATGAACCCGAAAAATTACCTGTTGATTCCCGCCGGTGCGGTCCTGGTCCTGTCCTTGGCAGGATGCGGTGCCGAGCCCGGCGCGACGCCTGCACCCGAGGCTGCTGCCGCCGGCTCGAGCGCACCCCGCGGTGAGGAAGCTGAGCATGACGACGAGGCGGGCCAGGAAGAAGCCGGCCACGACGAGGCCGGCCCGGAGCCGGTTCGCATGGACGCGGCCGCGCTGGAAGCCGCTGGTATCAAGCTGGCGACCTTGGATGCGCGATCCCTGAGCGAACCGCTGCAGGCCCCGGGCGAGGTCGTGGACAACGCCTACGGCACCACCCTGATCACCCCCCGGGTCGAGGCCCTGGTAGTGCGCCGCCACGCCAAGTTGGGCGATGAGGTGGCCGCAGGCGCGCCACTGGTGACGCTGTCTTCCGTGGAAGTGGCGCAAGCCCAAGGGGCGCTGGCGATCGCCGAACAGGATTGGAAGCGCGTGCAGTCCCTGGGCCGCGAGGCCGTGTCGGGCCGCCGCTACCAGGAAGCCCAGGTCACCGTCGAGCAGGCACGGGCGACGGCGCGGGCCTACGGCTTGCCTGGCACGGCCACGGGCCGGTCCAACGGCGAGTTCACGCTGACCGCCCCGCACGCCGGCCGGTTGACCGAGGACGCTTTCGTCGTCGGCGAGCGGATCGAGCCCGGCCGCACGCTGTTCCGCTTGGTCGATGAGTCGGTGGTGTGGGTGGATGCCACGCTGCCGGCCGAACAAGCCCGCCGCATCGCCCTCGACAGCACCGCGCAGGTGGTGCTGGGCGAGGTGCGACTGCCCGGCAAGGTGGTGCAGCGCGCCCACCGCACCTCCGAGAACACCCGGACGGCGCTGGTGCGAATTGAAGTAGCGAACGAGGGCGATCGCCTGCACGGCGGCGACTACGTCGAGGTCTATCTCGATGCGGGCGGTGGCAGCGACCCGCAGCTGGCGGTGCCGACGGCAGCGCTGGTGCAGTTGGAGGGCGAGAACGTCGTCTTCAAGGAGACCGACGGCGCGCTGGCGCCCGTGGCGGTCCGTCCCGGCCCGGTGGTCGGCGACCAAACCGTCATCGCCGACGGCCTGGCCATTGGTGACCGGGTGGTCGTGGAGGGCGCCTACGTGCTCAAGGCGCAGATGCTCAAGGCGCAGATGGGAGAAGGTCATGGTCATTGACGCGCGCGTCGTCGAGCGCGGAGGTGCGCCATGCTGAACCGCCTGGTTGAACTCTCCCTTCGCTACAAGTTCCTGGTCCTGATCATCTTCGCCGTCGTGGCCTTCCTCGGCCTGCGAGCGGTTCGCGATGTCCCCATCGACGCCTTCCCGGATGTGACGCCGGTCCAGGTGAATATCTATACCGAATCGCCGGGCCTGGCCGCCGAGGATGTCGAGCTGCTGCTGACCACGCCGGTGGAGTCGGCGTTGGCGGGCCTGCCGAAAGTGCAGGAAATCCGCTCGGTAAGCCTGTTTGGCCTCTCCTACGTGTCCGTCTACTTTGAGGACGACATGGAGATCTACTTCGCTCGCCAGCTGGTGAATGAGCGACTGCAGGAAATCGGCGACCGCCTCCCCGAGGGCTACGGCAAGCCCAGCATGGGCCCGAACAGTTCGGGCCTGGGCCAGGTCTTCTGGTACACCGTCGAGCGCGCCCCGGGCGTAAGCAAGGAACAAATCACCGACATGGACCTGCGCACCTGGCAGGAGTGGACGGTGCGCCTGATCCTGCGCACGGCGCCGGGCGTGGATGACGTCAGTTCCTGGGGCGGCGGCGAGCGCGAGTACCAGGTCCGGATCGATCCGCAGCGGCTGTACGCCCGGGGCCTGGGCTTTGCCGACGTGATTGCGGCCCTGCCGGCCAACAACGGCCAGGTCGGCGGCAACGTGATGGACGTGGGTCGCGAACAGTACCTGGTGCGGGGTCTGGGCCTGCTGTCCTCGACCGAGGACATCGGCGCGATCGTGCTCAAGTCCGAGGACGGTGTGCCGGTCTATATGCGCGACGTCGCCCGGATCATCGAGTCGCCGGCGCCGCGCTTTGGCGCGGTGACCCGCGATGGCGAAGAAGTCGTGCTGGGCATGGCCCTGTCCCGCATTGGCGAGAACGCCAAGGACGTGGTCGAGGCGGTCAAGGCCAAGCTGTCCACCGTCCAGGACGCGCTGCCCGAAGGCATGGTGGTACGCCCGGTCTACGAGCGCACCGATCTGGTCAACAAGGCGGTGGGCACCGCGACCCGTGCCCTGATCGAGGGCTCGATCCTGGTGGCGATCGTGCTGTTCCTGTTCCTGGGCGAGCTGCGCTCGGCCTTGGTGGTGATCGTGACCCTGCCGCTGGCGATGCTGATGGCCTTCATTGGCATGGGTCAGTTCGGCTTGTCGGCCAACCTGATGTCCCTGGCCGGCCTGGCCATAGGCATCGGCATGATGGTGGACGGCGCCGTGGTGATGGTGGAGAACGCCTACCGCATCATGGCCGAGCGACATACCCACGGCGAAAAGGTCGACCGGACCTCGGCGGTGCTGGCGGCGGCCAAGGAAGTGGCCAATCCCATCTCGTTTGCGATCCTGATCATCATCGTGGTGTTCCTGCCGCTGTTCAGCCTCGAGGGCCTGGAGGGCAAGCTGTTCAAGCCCATGGCCTTCACCATCGCGTTCGCGATGGCGGGCTCGATGCTGCTGAGCCTGACGCTGATCCCGGTCCTGGCGGCCATGATCCTCAAGCCCAAGGAAGAGAAGGACACCCGCCTGGTGGCCTTCCTCAAGCGTCGCTACCGCCCGCTGCTGGAACGGGCCCTGTCCGCCAAACGCGCCGTGGTGATCACGGCTTCCGTGGCGCTGGTGCTGGCCTTGGGCCTGTTCCCGTTCCTGGGCAAGGAGTTCATGCCCCAGTTGCAGGAGGGTTCGATCATGTGGCGGGTGACGGGCATCCCGTCGACGTCCCTGGATGAGTCGATCCGCACCAGCAATGTCATTGCCGAGGCCTTCAAGAAGTTCCCGGAAGTGGAGACGACGCTCGCCATGATCGGCCGCGCCGAAAAGGGCGAGACCGCCGACGTCAACTACATGGAGATCTACACGGCGCTGACCCCCGAGGAGGACTGGACCACCGGCCGCTCGATCAAGGAACTCGAGGAAGCCATGCAGGAGACGCTGGAGGAGGTCGTGCCCAACGTGGTGCCAGGCTACACCCAGCCGATCCAGATGCGCGTCGAAGAGCTGATCTCCGGCGTGCGCGCGACCCTCGCGCTCAAGCTCTACGGCGAGGATCTGGGCGAACTTGATCGCATCAGTAGTCAGCTAAAGCCGGTTCTTGCCGGTATCGACGGCGTGGCGGACCTGTCGCTGGAAGCGAATGTCGGCAAACCGCAGATCCGCATCGAGGTGGATCGGGCCGAGCTGGCCCGGCACGGCATGAACGCCGAGGAGGTCCTGACCATCGTGCGCAATGGCCTGGGCGGTGAGCCGGTCAGCGTCCTGCTGGACGGGGTGCGGCGGTTCGACATCTCCGTGCGCCTTGATGACGGAACGCGCAGCTCGGTCGAAGCGCTGCGACGGATCCCGCTCAAGGCCGCGTCGGGAGCGCTGGTGCCGCTTTCCGAGGTTGCGACGGTATCCGTCGCCGAGGGCTATTCGTTCATCCGTCGCGAGCAGCTGCAGCGCTATGCCGTGATCCAGATGGATGTACGGGGCCGGGACGTCGATGGCTTCGTGGCCGATGCGACGGCCGCGATCAAGTCGCAGGTGGACCTGCCGCCCGGCTACTGGATCGAGTGGGGCGGTGCGTTCGAGAACCAGCAGCGGGCCTTGGCCAAGCTGAGCCTGATCGTGCCGATCACGATCTTCTTCATCTTCGTGCTGCTGTACACCGCGTTCAACTCGATCAAGTTCGCGGCCCTGATCCTGGCCAACGTGCCCTTCGCGACCATCGGCGGCCTGCTGGCCTTGTTCCTGACCGGCCAGTACCTGTCGGTGCCCTCGGCCATCGGGTTCATCGCGGTGTTCGGCGTAGCCATGCTCAACGGCATCGTGCTCGTGAGTTTCCTGAACGAGCAGCGCGAACGTGGGCTCTCGGTGCGTGAGGCGGTGCTGCAAGGCACGGCCCTGCGGCTGCGCCCGGTGCTGATGACCGCAAGCGTAGCGATCCTGGGCCTGGTGCCGATGCTGATCTCCAGTGGCGTCGGCGCCGAGACGCAGCGCCCGTTGGCCACCGTCGTGGTGGGCGGCCTGCTCAGCGCCACCCTGCTGACCCTGTTCCTGCTGCCCGTGCTCTACGAGTGGCTGGAAACCCGCGCCGAACGCAAGAACCCGGAGGCCACGCCATGAAGCGCATCACTGCCCTGCTGCACGCCCATCGGATGAGCGACATCGTGCACGCCCTGGAAGCCGCCGGTGAGCGGCGCCTGAGCGTGGTCCAGGCGCGAGGGCTGTTGCAGGCCGCCAGTGCCCGCGAACAGGACTACTCGGTCGAGCTGGGGGAACGGGTGACCCAGGAGATCCAGCTGGATGTGTTCTGCGAGGACGAGCGGGTCGACGCGATCATTGCGTTGATCCGGCAGCACGGCCGCACCGGGCAGGTGAATGCCGGCTGGATCTTCACCAGCTCCATCGACGATGTGCTGCTGATCGACCGGGCGGACGTGCCGGCCTAGCCCCGCACGACGAAGGCCACGAGGCAGGCGCGCTCCGTCGGAGCGCGCCTGCAGGATCCCCATTCGAGGAATGCCCGATGAGTGATACCACGCCACCCCCGGCCGCGAGCGCCGGACACAACCACGATCACGGCAGCGGGGGCCCTTGGGCCGGCCGCGCCGAGATCATTTTTTCGCTGGCCTCCGGCGCCTTCCTCCTGGCCGGCTGGGCCTGGGGTCGAACACAGGGCGACGGTGCCACCGGTCCCCTCATCCTGCTGCTGCTGGCCTATGCGGCCGGCGGGTTCTTCACCGTGCGCGAAGCGATCGAGAACCTGCGCCACCGTGAGCTCAAGATCGATTCCCTGATGATCGTGGCGGCCGCGGGCGCCGCGGTCTTGGGCCAATGGGCCGAGGGCGCCTTGCTGTTGTTCCTGTTCAGTCTCGGCCATGCCCTCGAGAACTACGCGATGGGCCGCGCCCGTCGCGCCATCGAAGCGCTGGCGGCGTTGCGGCCCGAGACGGCGCTGGTGCGTCGCGGTGACCAGTTGGTCGACGTATCTGTAAACGACCTGGTTATCGGCGATGTCGTGGTGGTCAAGCCCGATGAACGCGTGGCGGCGGACGGCTTCGTCGTATTGGGCGAGAGCAGCATTGACCAAGCCGCCATCACGGGCGAGAGCGTGCCGGTCGACAAGCGGCCGGTGGTGGACGTGGCCGAGGCCAGGCAACGCCCTGACGCCGTCGGCCCCGAGCATCGCGTCTTCGCCGGCACCATCAACCAAGGCAAGGTTCTGGAGGTCGAAGTCACCCGCCTCGCCAGCCAGAGCACCTTGGCCCGAGTCGTGGAACTGGTGCGTTCGGCGGAGCACCAGAAATCCCCGACGCAGCTGTTCACGGACCGCTTCCAGAAGATCTTCGTTCCCGCGGTACTGGTCCTGGTGGGCCTGCTGTTGTTCGCCGGGCTGGTGGTGGATGAGCCCTTCAGCGCGACGTTCTACCGCGCCATGGCGGTGCTGGTAGCCGCCAGTCCCTGTGCCTTGGCCATCTCCACGCCCAGCGCGGTGTTAAGCGGCGTGGCGCGGGCCGCACGGGGCGGCGTGCTGATCAAGGGTGGCGGCCCGCTGGAGCGGCTGGGCGTCCTGCACGCGCTGGCTTTCGACAAGACCGGCACGCTGACCGAGGGCCGACCGCAGGTGACGGACGTCATGCCCGCTGACGGCGTGACGACGCAGGAACTGTTGAGCGTCGCTATTGCCGTAGAGCGCCTGAGTGACCATCCCTTGGCTGCCGCGGTGGTGCGCGATGGCCTGGTCCGTCTGGGCTCGCACGCTGTCCCTGAGGCGACGGACCTCGAGAGCCTTACAGGCCGCGGCCTGAAGGCGACCGTGGCCGGCGAGACCGTGCACCTGGGCAAGAAGAGCCTGTTCGATGAGCTCGGGGGTGCCGCCGTGCCCGCCGCGCTGAAGACGCGCGTGCTGGACTTGGAGCATCAAGGCCGGACGGTGTTCGTCGTACGACAGGGAGACCGTTACCTGGGCGCCGTTGGCTTGATGGACACGCCCCGGGAAGCCGCCAAGGCGGTGATGGCCCGACTGCGCGAGCTCGGCATGACCCGGCTGGTGATGCTCTCGGGCGACAACCAACGGGTCGCCGATGCGGTGGCCGCCAGCGTGGGCATCGACCGGGCGTATGGCGACCTGATGCCAGAAGACAAGGTCAAGGCGATCCAGGCACTGCGCGCCGAGGGCGAGGTGGCCATGGTGGGCGACGGTGTCAACGATGCGCCCGCACTGGCCAGCGCCTCGGTTGGAATCGCAATGGGCGCGGCGGGTTCAGATGTCGCGCTCGAGACAGCGGACGTGGCCTTGATGGGCGACAAGCTTGAGCACCTGCCGTTCGTCGTGGGGTTGAGCCGGCAGACCCGGCGCATCATCCGCCAGAACTTGTGGGCCAGCCTGGGCATGGTGGCCTTGCTCATTCCGGCGACGATCCTGGGCATGAAGATGGGCGTCGCCGTGCTCTTCCACGAGGGTTCCACCCTCCTGGTCGTGGCGAACGCGCTGCGCCTGCTCGCTTACAGAGACTCCGCGTAACGTCGGATGTTTCGGCGTTGTTAGCTCGCGCCTACGGAAAAGTGCGATGGCTGAGGCACTGCGCGGCGTGTTCTCAATCACCGGCAGGTCCGGGTTCATCGATTCTGTCCCCGGCGCTGCGCACGGTCATCACTCGGCGGCCCGCCTCAAAGCGACCTTAGTACCCTTGCCCGAGGATACGGCTGCTGCGTGCAATCTGCCGGACATCTGTGCAATCAGCATGACTATTGCAGTGCCGTCTTGCATCGAACGGCGGGAAGATGCGGCACAACGGACCGCGCAGACTGGCATTGATCTTGCAGCACGACACGCGCGGGCTGACTAAATCCTTGGCTCGCCCCCCTATCTCTCGTTAAGGAGCCCCCCCATGCACCACATGTCTTCCGAACTGCAGGCCTGCATCCGCAGCTGTCTGGACTGCTATCAGCACTGCCAGCACACCGCTCTGACCACCTGCCTTGAAAAAGGCGGCGATCACGTGGCGCCGGATCATTTCCGCCTGATGATCGATTGCGCCGAGGCCTGCCGCGCCGCCGCCGCGCTCATGATCAATCATTCCCCGTACCACGCCGAGTTCTGCCGCCTGTGCGCGCAGGTCTGCCGCGATTGCGCCGCCAGCTGCGAAGAACTGGACGGCATGGAGGCCTGCGTGCGCGCCTGCCGGGAGTGCGCACAAGCCTGCGAGGCGATGGCGGCGTCGGTCTGAACTGCCCTCCCCACACGGTAAAACTTCCCAAGCCGGGTAACCCGTTCCTTCGGCCCCACGGGGGCCGGAGGACTTCGGCGACCCGCTCCGCCCGGGGAACTTTTTGGCTCCACTGGCGGTCTAGCCCGCATCTTCCCCAGTTCTGGGGTGTATCCCATCGCATTTTTCTGGGTGTAGACTCCGGCCATGTCCCTGCTGCGCACCGTCGGCCACCTGCTGCTCGCTTTGGCGTTGATCGCCAACGCCGGGCTGCCGTCGGTCGCGTCCGCGGTCGATCACGCCGCGCACCAGAGCGCGGGAGTGGACCAGGCTATGGCGGCGGCGGGGCATTCGATGGCCGATGGCGACATAGCGTCGTGCCATGACGAGGCCACCGTGAAGCCCGTCGTGCCCAGCCCGGACTCGCCGCTGGATTGTTGTGACGGCGGCACCTGCACCTGCAGCTGCCTGCATCACGCGCCGGTCGCGGTGATCACACGCGCCCCGTGGGGCGTTTCACCCTATCGCTGGGTCGCCCAACTCGGCCGCCTGGTGTCTGTATCCGCCGCGCCCTCGGCGCCGGCCATCCGACCTCCTATCGCCTAAGCCCTCCCGGCGGACACTGATCCGCCCCAATCGCTCGACCTGGCCTCCAGGTCGCGTTGCCCGTGGCCTGTCGCCGCGGGTGCTTTGGAGGGTTTTCCATGACTTTACGTTTCCGCCCGGCCGCCCTGGCCGTGGCCCTGAGCCTGGCCCTGAGTGGTTGCGCTTCGCTGGCCTCGCGACCCGGTGACACCGACATCAATGCCCTGCTCGCCGAGCGTCGCGGCCCGCAGGTGGAGTGGTCCGCCGTGGGCCAACCGCCCCCAGAACGGCAGGCCATCGACCAGTGGCTCGGCGCCCCGATGACCGCCGAGGCGGCGGTGCGCGTGGCCATGCTGCGCAGTCCGCGCCTGCAGCAAGAATATGCCCGGCTGGGCCTGGCCCGGGCCGACGTGCTCGAGGCCGTGCAGGTGGCCAACCCCACCCTGTCGCTTTCACGGTCCTATCTGGACCCGGGTAGCGGCTACAACCGCCTGGCCGGTCTGACCCTACCCTTGGCCGACCTGCTGGTGTTGCCGGTGCGCACGCGCCTGGCTCATGCCGAGTACGAACGCGCCAAGCTCGAGATCGCCGGGGCCGTGCTCAATGTGGCCGCCGACGTGGAAGCCGCCTGGTACACCTATGTGGGTGCCCAGCAAGTCGCGGACATGCGCACGGCGGTGGCCGGCGGCGCAGATGCCGCGGCCGAACTCGCCCAACGATTCTTTGATGCCGGCAACATCAGCGAGTTGCAGCTCAAGCAGGAGCAGGCGGCCGCCAGTGAGGCGCGCATCATCGCCGCCCGGGCCCGCGCGGACGCCGGCCGCGCCCGCCTGACCCTCAACACCCTGCTGGGCCTCAGTGGCGAGGACGCGGCCTGGGCGACCAGCGATCGCCTGCCTATGCCGGTCGGAGCCGAAGACGATCCCCAGCAGTTGGCGGAGCTGGCGCGCACGTCCAGCCTGGAATTGCTCGCGGCCCGCCAGCAGGCCGACATCCTGATGGATGCGCTCGGCATCACGCGCAAGCTGCGTTGGCTGGGCGGCAGCGAAATCGGCTACGAGCGCGAACGTGACGCCGATGGCACGCGCCTTCGCGGCCCGACGCTGGATCTGGAACTACCCATCTTCAACCAGGGCCAAGCCAAACTGGCGCGTGCGGAGGCGTTGCTGGCCGAAGCCCGGGCGCGTGTGGCCCAGGCGGAATTGGGCGTCGATAACGCCGTGCGCCTGGGGGCCGAACAAGTCCGCGAACTGAGCCAGGTCGTGGCAATCCACCGCGAGGCCCTGATCCCGCAACGCGAAAAGGTGGTCGAGCGCAGCCAGCAAGAGCAGAACTTCATGCTCATCGGAGTGTTCGAGCTGATCCAGGCCAAGGTGCAGGAATACAACGCGTATGAGAGCTACCTCGAGGCAGTGCGCGACTACTGGCTGGCCCGCGTGGAGCTGATGCGGGCCGTTGGCCAGCGCTTGCCCAGCGACGCCGCCATCGGTGACCGCACCCCCAGCGTTCAGGACATCCTGACGCCGTCCGCCGAGGAGGCGATGCCGGGCATGGACCACAGCGGCCACGACATGTCGTCGATGCCCGCCACGCCTGCCGGTGCGATGGAGGACATGGACCACAGCGGTATGGACATGCCAGCGAAACCGGATGCGTCGGCGGCCCCCGCGGCGGCGCCGGCCAGCGCGATTGAGGGTATGGACCATAGCGGCATGGACATGCCGGCGAAGCCGGATGCGCCGGCGCCCCCCACGGCTGCGCCCGTCGACGCGATGGAGGGGATGGACCACAGCGGCATGGACATGCCACCGACACCGCCGGCGTCTACGCCGGCACCGGTGGATCACTCCAAGCACGGCACGCCGCCCGCGTCCCCCGCACCGCCGACCGAGGACGAGAAAGAAACCGAGGACGACACCCGCACCCCGCCCGACCACAGCGCCCACGGAGGCACCCCATGAAGATCACACGACGCGACATCCTGCTGGGCGCAGGGGCCGGTCTAGTCACGACGGCCGCAACGGGTATGGCCAGTGCCCAGAGTCAGGGCCACGACATGAGCCAGATGAAAGAGCCCGCTGCGCCGCCGGAGGCGCCGCCGGTCTCCCGCCCGCGGGCGGGCAAGGTGCGCACGCTCAATGGCTGGACCCTGCCCTACCGCATGAACGGCGGCGTTAAGGAATTCCATCTGGTCGCCGAGGAGTTCGAACACGAATTCGCACCCGGCTCCAAGGCGATCTGCTGGGGCTACAACGGTTCCACACCGGGACCGACCATCGAGGCGACTGAAGGCGACCGCATCCGCATCTTCGTGACCAACCGCCTGCGCGAAGCCACCACCATCCACTGGCATGGCCTGATCCTGCCCAGCGGCATGGACGGCGTCGGTGGCCTGAACCAGCCCCAGATCAAGCCCGGCGAGACCTTCGCCTACGAGTTCACGCTCAAGCAGCACGGTACCCACATGTACCACCCGCACGCCGACGAGATGGTGCAGATGGCCATGGGCATGATGGGCCTGCTGATCATCCACCCCAAGCGCGGCGAGGCGGTGCCGATCGATCGCGACTACGCGTTCCTGCTGCATAACTTCGCGCTGCACCCCGGCACGCGCCGGCCGGATCCGGCGGTGATGCAGGACTTCGACCTGTGGACCTTCAACTCCAAGGTCTTCCCGGCGATCGAGCCGATCGTGGCGCGGACCGGTGAGCGCGTCCGCATCCGCGTGGGCAACCTGAGCATGTGGAACCACCCGATTCACCTCCACGGCGTGCAGTTCCACATCACCGGCGGCGACGGCGGCCGGCTGCCGCGCTCGCAGTGGCGCACCGAGGTCACCGAGATCGTCGGCGTCGGCCAGATGCGCGACATCGAGTTCACGGCGGTACCCGGCGACTGGGCATTCCACTGCCACATGTCGCACCACACCATGGGCCCGATGGGCCACGACGTGCCCAACACCATCGGCGTCGATCAGCGTGGCGTGGAAGCCAAGATTCGCCAGATGCTGCCGGGCTACATGGCCATGGGCAAGGACGGCATGGGCGAGCACCAGGACCACACCGATGGCGGCATGGCCGCCCCCCCGAACACGCTGGCGATGATGGCCGGCAAGGGTCCGTTCGGGAACATCGAGATGGGCGGCATGTTCACCGTCGTCAAAGTCCGTGACGACCTGGCGCCGGGCGATTTCTCCGACCCGGGCTGGTACCGCAACCCCACTGGCACCGTCGCCCAGCGCGTCAGTGACGATCCCGCGTTCGGCAATCCGCCGCGACGTCCGCGTTAACAGGAGCCCTAGTCATGTCTCTGATCAAAAGTGGTTTGATTCTCGTGGGTCTGGGTGCCGCGGCCGTCGGCGGCGGCATCTACTTTGGTGCCATCCACCCGGGTGCTGACGAGCCGCATTCGGCCGTGGTCTTCAAGCTCATCGAAACGGCGCGCGACCGCGCCATCGCGGTCCGTGCCCACGACATGGTCGTCCCGACCTTGGGTAGCGAAGCCCAGATTCGCAGCGGCGCCGGCAACTACGCGGCCATGTGCACTACCTGCCACCTTGCCCCCGGCATGGCAGCGACCGAGCTGAGCCAAGGGCTGTATCCGGCGCCACCGGAGCTCTCCACGCTCGGCGCGCCCGATCCGGCCCGCGCCTTCTGGGTCATCAAGCACGGCATCAAGGCCTCGGGTATGCCGGCCTGGGGCAAGAGCATGTCCGATGAGTACATCTGGAACATGGTCGCGTTCTTGCAAGAAATGCCGAAGATGAGCCCGGATCAATATCAGGCATTGGTGGCGACCAGCGGCGGCCACTCGCACGGTGGCGGCGAGAGCATGCCGCACGACGACGCCATGCCAGGGATGGCCGGCATGGGCAGTGGTAACCATCACGATGGCGCCGCCGCCATGGACCACGACGATGCCGGTACGGCGCCCCATGCCCATGACACGCCGATGTCCGCCGACCACGATGACGCCGGGTCGGCGCCGCACGCTCACGACGCCCCGGCGCCCGCGGCACATGACGATGCCGGTGCGCCGGCCCACGACCACGACGCGCCAGCGCCACCGGCGCACGACGATGCCGGTGGGACGCCGCACGACCACTGACCCCTCTCTGACAGGACCCTCCCATGAAGCGTATCGCCACCCTTGCTGTGTTCTCCCTCGCCGCCGTGGGTAGCCCGGCGTTTGCCGATGGCTCGACCACGCCGCCCCACGCCCACGACGCCGCCACCCCGCACGCGTCCGCCGGGCCGCAACTGAGCATCCCGGCGCAGGCAGAGCCTGCGGTGGCGGCCGTTGAGCGGTTTTCCGCCGCGCTGGCTGCCGGCCAGCTTGACGCCGCCGGCGCCGAGCTCGATCCCAACGTACTGATCCTGGAAAGCGGCGGCGCTGAACGCTCCGCCGCCGAGTACCTGGGCGGTCACGCCAAGGGCGACGCGGCCTTCCTCCAGACCGCCCACATCCAGTTGCTTCGTCGCACCGCCCAGGTCAGCGGCGATCTGGCCTGGGTGGCCAGCGAGAGCGAGTTGCACCTGAGCAAGGACGGCAAGCCGGTCACGGTGCTCAGCACCGAAACCATGCTGGTCCAGCGCTCGGACGCGGGCTGGAAGATTGTCCACATCCACTGGTCCTCGCGCACGAAGGCACCGGGCGACCATCACTAGGAGACCGCCATGCGCCGGTTTACGTCGGTACTGACCACCGTGATGCTGCCGCTGGCCCTCGCCTCCTGCGAAGGCCGGAAGGATGCCCCGCCGGAGGCCTTTGGCCCCCATGAGGTCGCGAGCCCGGCGACAAAGGTGACGCCCCCTCAGGCGGATGACAAGTCCGCGCCCCATGTCGCCGAGCATCCGGCCACGCTGCCGCGGATCACCATGCATAAGGACCCCAACTGCGAGTGCTGCAGCCTCTGGGCACGCCATGTCGAGGGCGCCGGCTTCCCGGTGAGCGTGGTGGCCGACACCCACATGGACGCCTTCAAGCGCAGCGTCGGCGTGCCGGCCGGCAAGGGCTCCTGCCACACCGCCCAGGTCGAGGGCTACTTCATTGAGGGCCATGTGCCGGTGGAAGACATACAGCGGCTACTGGCCGAGCGCCCCGATGCCCGCGGCCTGGCGGCACCGGGCATGCCGATTGGCTCGCCTGGCATGCCCGGTCCGGCGCGCCCCTACACCGTTTACCTGATTGGCAAGGATGGCAGCAGCACGCCGTACAGCCAGCACGGTCACTGACCCGGAGTCATCGCAATGAGCCAACACGACAGCCACGCGCCGACCTCCTCGGCGACACCCACCGAACAACCCCGCGATCCGGTCTGTGGCATGTTCGTGGACGGTCCCCTGTTCGCGCTTCATGGCGATGTTCGGTACCACTTTTGCTCGGAGCGCTGTCGCCAGAAGTTTCTGGATGAGCCGGAGCGCTACCTCCAGTCCGAGGGGTCGGCAGGTGGCCATCCTCCCGCTTCGACGGCCGCGCCGGGCGTGCCCCGCGTTCAGTACACCTGCCCCATGCACCCGGAAATCGTCCGGGACGGACCGGGGACCTGCCCGATCTGCGGCATGGCGCTCGAACCCCTGCAGCCATCGATGGAGGATGACGAGAACCCCGAGTTGGCCGACTTTAAGCGTCGGTTCTGGGTCACCCTGCCCCTGACCGTCATCGTGCTGGCCCTGGCGATGTTCGGCCATCTTTGGGACGGTATGCAGGCAACCACCCGGACCTGGGTCGAACTGGTCCTGACGGCGCCGGTGGTGCTGTGGGCGGGCTGGCCCTTCTTCGTGCGCGGCGTGGCCTCGCTGCGCACCGGCAACCTCAACATGTGGACGCTGATCGGGACCGGTGTTGGCGCCGCCTTCGGCTACAGCGTGGCGGCGACCGTGGCCCCGGGATGGTTCCCGGCTTCGTTCCAGGAACACGGCCGCGTGGGCGTGTATTTCGAGGCAGCGGCGGTGATCGTCTCGCTCACCCTGCTGGGCCAGTTGCTCGAGCTCAAGGCCCGGTCGCAGACCTCGGCCGCCATCAAGGCGCTGTTGCGCCTGGCGCCCAAGACCGCCCGCCGCATCAACGCCGACGGCAGCGAAGAGGATATTGCCCTCACCCACGTGCACGTCGGCGATCGCCTTCGCGTGCGGCCGGGTGAAAGCGTACCGACCGATGGCGAGGTCGTTCAGGGCGCGTCCAGCGTAGACGAGTCGATGCTCACCGGTGAGCCGATGCCGGTCAGCAAGAGCGTTGGGGACCGGGTCATCGGCGCCACCCAGAACGCCTCGGGCAGTCTGGTGATCGTGGCTGACAAGGTCGGCGCCGATACGGTGCTGAGCCAGATCGTGCAGCTGGTGGCCAACGCCCAGCGGTCGCGGGCGCCCATGCAGCGCATGGCCGATACCGTATCGTTCTGGTTCGTGCTGGCGGTGCTCGGCATCTCCCTGAGCACCCTTCTGGTCTGGGGCTTCTTCGGGCCGGAGCCGTCCTGGGTATTCGGCGTTCTCAACGCCGTGGCCGTGCTCATCATCGCCTGCCCCTGCGCCCTGGGCCTGGCAACGCCGATGTCCATCATGGTCGCCACCGGTCGAGCGGCCAGCGTGGGCGTCCTGTTCCGCGACGCCGAGGCCATCGAGAACCTGCGTAAGATCGACACGCTGATCGTCGACAAGACCGGCACCTTGACTGAAGGTCGGCCCCGCTACCGCGATACGGCAGCCTTGACGGGCTTCGCGCCCAGGGAGGTGCTGCGATTGGCCGCAAGCCTGGATCAGGGCAGCGAGCATCCGCTGGCGGCAGCGATCGTCGCCGAAGCCCGGGAGCGCGGCATGGCCTTGTCGACCCCCGAGTCCTTTGAGTCGGCCAGTGGCATCGGGGTCCGGGGACGGGTCGAGGGTAAGGCGCTGGCCCTGGGCAATGGCGCCCTCATGGTCGAGGAAGGCGTCGATGTGAGCTCGCTCAAGACAGCCGCCGAACGGCTGCGGGCCGAAGGCGCGAGTGTGATGTTCCTGGCCGTCGACGCCGAGCCCGCCGGCCTGATCGCTGTCGCGGACATGATCAAGGAGTCCACGCCCGAAGCGATTGAGCAGCTCCGGGCCGACGGTCTGCGCCTGATCATGGCGACGGGCGATGGCGAAACCACGGCCCAGGCCGTCGCCAAGGCCTTGGGCATCAGCGAGGTGCACGGCGAAGTGCGCCCTCAGGACAAGGTGGAGCTGGTGGCCGCGCTCAAAGCGCAGGGACGCCGCGTGGCGATGGCGGGCGATGGCATCAACGATGCGCCGGCGCTGGCCCTGGCGGATGTCGGCATCGCCATGGGGACCGGCACGGACGTGGCGATGTCCAGCGGCCAGGTGACCCTGGTCAAGGGCGACCTGCGCGGCATTGTCAGGGCCCGGCAGATCTCCGAGGCCACGGTGGCCAATATGAAGCAGAACCTCGGCTTCGCCTTCCTCTACAACGCCTTGGGCGTGCCGATCGCGGCGGGCGTGCTGTATCCGGTGTTCGGCCTGCTGCTCAGCCCGATGATCGCGGCCCTGGCCATGAGCTTGAGTTCGGTGTCGGTGGTGGTCAACGCCTTGAGGCTGCGAAAGGAAAGAGTCTGAAGCTCTGCTGAGGCGCCGTGTGCCGCAGAGGTCGAGAGAACCACTGAGCGACGACCGTCTTCGTAACGAAACCCTTTTCACCCGCGGCAACCAAAGGAGAACAGATCCATGAAGTACTCCCGATTCGGGCTGATGATCCTGGTATCCACTGTTGTGATGTTTGGTTTGATGTACCTCAACAATTACGCGCTTGACCACGTCTATTTCAGCGAAACACGCTTCTACATGGCGTTGGTCATGGGCGCGAGCATGGCGGCGGTGATGCTGCTCTTCATGCTCAAGATGTACACCCGCAAAGGCGCCAACTGGACCATCCTGGCATCGGCGGTATTGGTGTTCTCCGGCTCGCTGTGGCTGGTCCGCAGCCAGTCCACCATTGAAGACGTTGCCTGGATGAAGGCGATGATCCCGCATCACTCGATCGCCATTCTTACCAGCTCGCGCGCCGAAATCAGCGACCCCCGGGTCCGAGACCTGGCCGACCGCATCATCAAGGCGCAGGAGAGCGAGATTGCCGAGATGAAGCAGTTGATCCAGGAGCTGGAGGCACAGCCCGAGCGGTGATCCGAATCCGACACCTTTTGTTTGCCGCAACGAGAGACGTTGTCGGCAGCCGGGCCGGCGAGAAGTTGGGACACTCGCCGGACCGTTCTTTCCGTCCCCTAGGAGAGTTCCCCATGACACGTTTGCTTCCGTTCGCCATCGCCCTGCTGATCGCCGCCCCCGTTGCCTGGGCCGACGATAAGGGCCACGACCACATGGCCGCCAAGAATGGCCAGACCCAGCCGCACGACATGGCCGCCATGTCCGCCGAGGAGTTCGCCAAGCTCGACGCCGACAAGAACGGTCAGCTGTCCCGCAGCGAGCTCCCCAAGGAGCACAAGTTCGCGGCGCATTTCGACATGCTCGATACCGACAAGAACGGCACCCTCTCGGCGGCCGAGTTCGCCAAGGGCCACGGCATGTGACGCTTCCCCCGGGGCGGCGCATGCCGCCCCGGGCCTGATATCGGGAGAGAGCAATGACACGACTATGGATGGGCCTGGTGGCCCTGCTGTTGGCCGGCGCAGCGATGGCAACCCCCACGCCCATGCCCTCAGATGACACCGCCGCAATAAAGGCCGTGCTCGCGGCCTACAAGACGGCGCTCGAGCGCCGGGATCTGACGGGTGTGGAGGCGTTGTTTGCCCAGCGCAATGAGGTGATCGAATCGGGCAAGGTGGAAGGCTCATATGCCGACTACGTGACCCACCACATCGGTCCGGAACTGGGCCACATCCAACGATTTGCATTCGAGGACTATGCGGTGACCGTCGAGCAGGAGGGCGACATCGCCTGGGCTACGGAGACTTATCGCTACACGATCGTTTTGCCTGACCGTGCCGATCCGATCGTGCGTCAGGGTGCGGCCACCAGCGTCCTGCAGCGTAAGGACGGCGTGTGGAGAATTCGCGCCCTGCACAGCTCGTCTAGGGCACCAAAGCCCGCGGCAACGACCCCGTAAGGCGCGCCGATGAGGGCCGAGCCTGTGCCAGCACCCACGCAGATCGACTTGGCGCCCCTGCTCAAGCACTGGCGCCAGAGCCGGGACAATTCAAAGGCCGCTTTCCCCTAACCCCGATAAGCTGCCCAAATCGGCGAATCCCCCGCCGCGCACCCTCTGCCACATCCCTGTTCTCAGATATTTAGGAGCCCGGGCATGTCAACCCAGCCAGGCGAGAGGGTCGCGTCGAGGCCAGGAATCGAGTGCCAGGCGACGATCCACAACGCCGCCCGGCGCTCGCAGGGATCCACCAGCTGTCGAAACCCCTCCCAGCCGTCTGCCTCCCGCAGCTCCCGATAGTGGCGGGGCCCGTGGACGAAGCCTGCGAGAGCCGGGGTCGGCGATAGGTTTGCGGTCAGCGGTGGGCCGCGCGTCGCACCGAGGCTAAAGCTCACTTCGCAGAGCCGCTCACGCACTGAAGGAGGGTTGCTGCGCCAGGTGGCAGGCCAAGGGGCGCCGCGGAACAAGCTGGCTTCGAGCGCGGTGCCGAAGCTCTCGATCATGTTCAGAATTTCGCGATCGTAATCAGTGAGCGCCTTTTGTGCGGCGAGGGCCGCGGCCAAGTCCGGCTTGAATCGATCCCGTGGGATGATCAGGGGCGCATGGTGAATCGGACACGTCGTGCGCAAAACATGGGTCCAACTACGCCGGTAACCTCGAGGCCGCTCGGCCGCGTCATCATCCAGCCAGCACGCCGGACAGATTGCCATCCGTGCGTGCGGGGCCAGCTGCGACGGCGAATCAGGCAGCCGATTGGGTCGCAGTGACGCGCCCGGAACGCCCAAGGCATCTCCCAAGCGAAGCAATGCAGCGCAGGAAGGAGCATCAATGGTCCCAATCGGTAGTGGATCGTCAGCATTCAGCTGAACCCACAATTCGCCGGGGTCGGCTTTGTAAAGATCAGCCGCCCGGGCCAGGCACGAGCGCAGTGACTCGTCGGGCCCGGGCGGTGAGATCCACCAACGGGGGGTGGCTTGTTCCATGGTCACGCTGCCTTGGCCGGTTCGTTCGCGCGTTCCCGCGCCAGCCTGACAGCGGCCGTGGGCATTTCCACCCTCGCCCGCTCCAGCAACTGGGGCGTGATCTGCTCCGTCCCAGACTCGACCGCATGGGCTGCCGCATAGGTAATCAGTCGCATCATGGGATCGAGGACGCCGTCAGACAGCCGAAGCAGCGCGGTCGTGATCGGCAGCGACGAGAGCTGCGAGGGCTGCTTGAGGGGCAGCACGCGCTCCAGAGCATCTAGGAAGTTCACCAGGTAAGTGTCCTGCTTCCAGACCGGCAGGCTGCGGTAGGTGAAGCGGGCATTGAGATGCTCGTCGACCTGCATCGCGTCCGGTGCCTGAGCCGTTCCCAGCGCCAACACCGGCATCGACAGCTGGTTCATCAGGAACTTGATCGTATCCAGGGCAATGCGCTGCTGCCGCGCCGTCGACGTCAGGATGTCCTGAATTTCGTCGACCACCAACAGGCGCAGATTGGCAGCCCGGCAAAGCTTGAGCACCATGCGTTCGCGGTCGCTGCCCACGTAGCGTTTCGGATCGGGCACCCCCAGTTCGGTCAGGATCCGATCGTAGAGCGCGCGGGCCTCACGGGCACCCGTCATTTCGATCGTCAGGACCGGCAGGCTCGCCGCCTTGCTTCCCTCGGCGGCAATTGGCGGGTACCTGCGTTCGATGGCACGGGCGATCATGGTCTTGCCCGAGCCGGGCAGACCCGAGACCACCAACCCGCTGGCCCGCGACTTGGGCGGACTGAAGCGAAGAAAGTCGATGTGATCCATGATCGGCTGCAGCCGTTCATGGGTAATGAAGCGGTCGACGAGCATCCGGTTGGCGCGCTCCAGGTCCGGCAGTTCGAGCCAGGCCTGGGTCTTGGGGTCGAGGTGGGAATAGTCGGTCATGACAAGCTCCTTAGGTCCATTCTTCAACAGGGATGGGCGCACGGGCCGACGGCGTTTTCGGCGGCAGGGCGCTGAGATCGGTTGGATTCACGGCCGCCGCGCAGGCGGCCGCAGACCGCGGCGTGGGGCGTTGGGTCCGCGGGCGACGCGATGGATGACGGGCCTGACGGGTCTGCGCCTGGGCTGCCGCTTCAATCTGGTCGGTCTTCTCGAAGCCTTCGTCGGTCATCGCGTCCATCCGCGCTTGGGCCTCGGCATCGAGGGCGCGGCGGCTGCCCGGCTCTCCCACGGCCCGCCCGGCGATCGCCGGCGCCGTCACCAGCATGCCGTCGGGACGACGGACCCAGACGGCGCCGGGGCTGCGGGGGTCGTACCGAACCATGACCTCGTCCTGGCGGATGAGGGGGCTGAGGTCCGGGTGCCAGTAGCGACTGGCGCCGAAAGTGATGCCGGTGCGCCGAACCGGCCGCATCACGTACGGCAGGAAATCCATCCGGAACTTCAGCGGGGCTGCCGGCAGCGACGGCGGGACCATCTGGCCCTGTTCGTCCTGCAGCCCACGCTCCCAGGCCACCAGTGGCGGAACTCCGAGACTGGAATGCCTGCGCGTGTGGTAGGTGCGGCACACCTTCTGCGTCATCCACTGACGGAACTCGTCCAGAGTGAGGCGAGCCTTTCCGGCGCTGTCGTAGTCGCCCTTGTCACGGATGTTGCTGAAGGTGGTGCCCGGCAGCAGGTGGGCGATCTGCATCAGCGTGCCGATCAGGCGCTCGATGTGGGCCCCGTAGTGCGGCGTCCGCACCGGCCGCCAGGCCAGGTCGATCCCATGGTCCTGGCAGCCACGCTGCAGCGCCATGCTGCGGAAGTCCTTGCCATTGTCGACCAGGATCTTCTTGGGCTTGCCATACATGGGCCAGATGCCGGGATCGCCCTCGTTCTCGGACTTCGGCAGAACCGTGTGCTCCACGCACAGGGAGACCGAAACGGCGGAGGGGGGATCCATGGAGATGTACATGCCCATGACGCAGCGGGTCGCCACATCGATGGCCACGGTGACCCAGGGACGTCCGATCACGGTCAGGCGGTCATCGCTCAGGACGAGGACGTCGGCCGGGGTGTGGTCAATCTCCAACAGGTCCAGCGGCCGTTCCGCCTCCAACTTGCCGGTGCGGGCCTCCCAACGTTGCTTGGCCGCCTTGCAGCCCAACCGGGCGCGGTCCGCCTGGTAGCCGTCTTCACGGGCGATGCGGGTCAGCACAGCGGATCGGGACGGCGGCTTGAGCTTGAGTCGCCGCGCCAGGGAGCGGGCACGGGCGACCACGTATTCCTTGGACGGTCGTTCCCGGCGCAGGTAGTGCTTGGCAATGACGTGCTTGATCAGCGCATCGACCTCCGGATCCAGCTGATTCAGTCCGAGCGGCCGACCTCCCGGGCTTCGGGCCAAGGCGCTGGCCCGTGGGTCCTTCCTGAAGGTCGCACGGGCCCGCTGGAGCTGCCTGACGCTGATGCCGTGTCGCTTGGCGAGCTTTTCGAGCTCGCTGCGGGCGACGGTGGTCCGGCTGTTCAGGGGCGTCAGGTCCTTGGCGAGGTCACAGCAGCGCTTCCATTCCGCGGCAGGGATTCCTTCGAAGGACGAGGCTGTCGCAGTCTTGGGCAGCGCCTCGATCCGGGCGATCGCGACGGAACTGACCGCCCCCGTCGCCACATCACGCACGCGCATGTGGGTGAGCGAGTCGGCACCGTCGATCTGGATGACCCGGCCATTGGCGACGCAGGTCGTGCCTGGGGTGAGTTCGAGCGTCATGGCCGCGCCCTCCCCGTCCGAAGCTGACATTCGGTAAGCACGACCGTGGCGAAGCCGAGCAACCGGCGAACAGCCGCCAGGCGGCGGCTCACCGCGTCGGGATCGCGGTCCAACATGGACTTCGACTTGATTTCGACGACCGTCCAACGTCGAAATCCCAACCGGACAATGGCGCGGGTGACCCGGTCGTAGACCACCAGGAAGTCAGGGGTGTACCGGTGGATGCCCTGGTCATCCGCGTAGCGGAGTGTGAACGGCTGGGAGTGGATGGCCACCAGGCCGGCATGTCGCGAGAAGAACGCAATGGCATGCGCCTCGAGGTCGCTCTCTACGGGCACGGATTGGGTGGGTGGCGTCCAGGCAACGCGACCGCAGACGTGTCGCCCATGGGAAAGCGGAATTTCTCGAGCGGACCATCGAATGGCGCCGTCCATTCTGGACGGCGGGGGTTGATGCATGGCTTTCATAGGAGTTTCTCCAAGGCACAGAGCGACCCCGACATGGGTCGGGGCGACGATTTGGCTTGTGGTCAACAGATGCCCATGGGGTGCCCTCCCTTGTAATGAGAGGCTTCCATGCCAAGGGGCTTGGAGACTGTGGATGCCCCACAAGGACGCTCTGCCTTGAGCTGCCCACGCTCCATCGGGGATGGCGACGCATCGTCCGTGCAGGCGGCTCGAGGCGCGCCGGCGGAGGTGAGTGAGGGGGACGCTAGCGGCGTTTCTCGCCGGCGAAAGTTGGGCGAGGTTTTGCCGAAACGTGTTTACCCCTCGTCACGAAGGGGTTTCGCACTCGTTGGCGGACCGGGGCGTCGCCGCGCGGGGGTCGTTGGCGCAACCAGGTGCGCGCTGGCCGGTATCCGCTTTACCGTGACGTTAGGTGACAGAATGCTCCTTAATCCTGTCGCACGCCATCCGGAATCCCCTGTGCCCGGAGGACAAGGTTAGAAGAAATGTCTATAACTTTCCGCAACTTGCCCAGGGTCTGTCACGGTGCGCCGCGGTTTGGCGGCCTGTGACACCCGGCTCCTGACCCCGATTGATGCCGGTCAAGGATCGCCACGGCATTCGGCGCGAGCATGCGGGTGTACCCACGATGGCCAACGGCCAAGGACCTGCAATGATCCGCTACGTTTCCGGTGACATCCTGCTTTCCAAGGCCAACGCGATCGCCCACGGCGTCGCGCCCAACGACGACTTCGCCCAGGGCCTGGCGCTGTCGCTGCGCGAGTTCTCGCCGGCGATGTACAAGGACTTCCGCCATTACTGCCAGTCCACCCATCCCAAGGCCGGCTCGCTCTGGACCTGGGGTGGCGCCGGCGGCGCCCGCATCGTGGCGCTGTTCACCCAGGAAGGCGCCTACGGCCATGGTGCCAAGCCGGGCCGCGCCAGCACCGCCAACGTCAACCACGCCCTGCGCGCACTGGCCCACGAGGCCACGAAGGAAGGCTGGACCAGCCTCGCCCTGCCCCGGCTGGCGACGGGTGTCGGCGGGCTCGACTGGGCCGAGGTCAAGCCGCTCGTCGAGCAGCACCTGGCCGACCTGGGCATCCCGGTCATCGTCTACGAGACCTTCCACGAGGGACAGGCCGCCGACGAAGGCCTCTGAGTCCGCGGGGCCCTGGCGGGCCGCCTCAGTCCGCCAGGGCTTCTTCGGGCGCCGAAGCAACGAAGTTCGGCACCGAACGACGCCGGGAAACCGGTGACGTCAGTTCGAAGAATACCTGGTGGCTGTCGTACTGCTCGACGCCGCAAGCCCCCGTGCGGCACAGCCCGAACGGATCTTCCAGGCGGAATTCGCCCGGCGGGTAGTCGGCCAGCCGGCGACCGCCGGGGCCGTCGAGGTGGTCGCGGAAGTACGCGACCACGTCATGGTCGAGGTGGTGCGTCTCGGGCATCGCGCGGCCCGGCGAGGGCATGGCCAGCGCGTTGGCCCGCAGTACCGTGCGCAGCGCCGGGTCCATCGTGACGCCGAAGGCGTCGGTGATGAACCGTCCGATCTCTTCATGGAAGCGGGCCCAGTCGGTCTCGGCCGGGCGGTTGGCGTTGAAGTTGCGGAACATCGAGGCGATCGCCGGGTAGCTTCCCGGCGCTGACTGCACGCCCTGCACGAGCCGCTGCACGAGATCGGTGCCCGGCACGCCGTGGTCCCACTGCAGGTGGCGCGACACGTAACGCAGCACGCCGTAGCCGTCGAGGATATTGAAGCCCAGCCAGAGCGAAACCATGGCGGCCAGGTCCTTCTCGTCGTAGCTGGCGGTGGCGACCAGGAACTTGTTGGCATCGACCCGGATGCGGTGTTCGCGCAGGTAGTCGGGGTCGGCCATCGGGCTGTTGGGCAGCAACTGCGTGCGGTAGGCCTTGACCCAGATGTCTTCGTCGAAATAGCGCTGCAGGTCGGCCTTGAAGCTCGCCGGCGTGGCGCCCGGCAGGCCGATCATCAGGTCGGTCGACAGCGGCAGGCCTTCCTCGCGGAAGATCCGCGCCAGCTCGTCGTACTTGTCCACGCGGATGTTGTCGCGCCGGATCACCCGCAGGGTCTCGGGGTCGGTCGTCTGGATCGACACCACGCCCTGCCCGCAGATGCCGGCGCGGGCGAAGATCTTCACGATCTCGGCAATCTTCTCGGTGGCGTTCTTCGGGTAGTTCACCACCACCTCGCGCGGCGCACCGAAGCGCGCCTTGGTTTCGGCGATGAAGGCCGCGATCTCCACGTCGCGCTGGAACACGCCGAAGTTCGCGTCGGCGATCCAGAGCACCTGGATGCCCTTGCGCCCGATCCATTCGATCTCGGCCTTGACCCGATCAAGATCGAAGCGACGGATCTTCTGCTGCGTGGCCGAGCCCCAGTCGCAGAAGGTGCAGGCGTAGGGGCAGCCCCGGTTGGTCTCGATGATGGCCGCCACCACCTCGCCGCCGTAGTGGTCGAAATGCCCGCCGAGATAGGGGGACGGCAGGCTGTCGACGTCGGCGATGCGCGGCCGCTCCGGGGTGCGCACCACCCTGCCCTGCGACCGGTAGCTCAGCCCGGCCACGCCTGACAGCACGTCGAGGCCCTCGCCCGCCTCGCGGCCCGCCAGCGCCTCGAGCAGTTCCACCAGCGTCTGTTCGCCCTCGCCGCGCACGACCAGGTCCACCTGCGGGTACCGGGCCATGTGCTGCTCGCAGGCCTGGGCGTACTTGGGCGCGCTGGGCCCGCCGTGCACGGTGATGTTGCCGCGATCGGCCGCCTTCACCGCCGCCGCCAGGCCCAGGTTGTACTCCTGCGACCACAGGTAGTCGGAAAAGAGCCATATCCCGCGGCCATGGCGCTTCCAGAGCGCGTGCATGCCGGCGGCGTCGCGCGAGACGATCGGCAGCGGGTCGTAATGTGCCAGCAGGGCCCCGTCGCGGTGGGCAAAGACCTGTGCGCGCAGCATGCCGAGGGCAAGCGGCAGGTGGTCCTCATGGTGCGTGACGAAATAGATCGGCACGCGGGCGGGACTTTCCTCCGGGGGGCAGGTCATCTGGCTCCGGGCTGTCTGCTTCCTGAACGAACATAGCACCCGTTCGGGACCGGGAAAACTGCCGGCACGGCCCGGGCGCGCTACACTGGCGAGCATGCCGCTGTCCCGCCTGCTGACGAACGTGTTGTTGGTCCTGGCCCTCGTGGCCGGCGGGCCACTGCCGGCGTTCGCGGCCGACCCCGGCACCCCGGCGCCGGCAACGGCGCCCTGCCACGATTCCGATGGCCCGCCGCCGGCAGCCGCCGATGCCGATGCCGGCGCCGACTGCTGTGGCGGCGAACCGGGCTACTGCGGCTGCGACTGCCTGCAGCACGCCGCCGCCGCGCCGCAGCGCCTGCATCGGCAGGCGCATCCGCCGCCGTCCCTGCTGCTGGCCACCGTGTCCGGCAGCGCCCGGCCGCAACGCCCGGCCAGCCCCGACACCCGACCTCCGATCGCCTGAGCGCCCGGCGGAACCCAGGTTCCGCACGCCCCGCCCTGCCCGCCCGCCGTGCGCGGGCCCGACGATCGGAGATCCACCATGAATCGCTTCCCCGCCCGCGCCCTCCTGGCGCTGGCCCTGGGCGCCAGCCTCGCTGGCTGCGCCTCGCTGGCGCCGCAGCCGCGCGACGCCGACATCAGCCAACTGCTGTCCGAACGCGGCGGCCCGTCCGTGGACTGGTCGTCGCTGTCGGCGCCGCCGTCCGAGCATGCGCGCATCGCGCAGTGGCTGGACGAACCGATGACGCTCGAGGCCGCCACCCGCGTGGCCATGCTGCGCAGCCCGCGCCTGCGCGAGTACTACGCGCGCCTGGGCCTGGCCCGCGCCGAGGTACTCGAGGCCGTCGAGATCGGGAACCCGCGCCTGTCCTTCCAGCGCCTGTCCGTCGAAGGCGGCGGCCATGTGCGCAGCACCGGCCTGTCGCTGCCCCTTTTCGACCTGCTGCTGCTGCCGGCGAACGCGCGCCTGGCCGGCAAGGACTACGAACGCGCCCGCTACGAAGTGGCCGGTGCCGTGCTCGACACCGTCGCCGACGTGGAGTCGGCCTGGTACGCCTACGTCACCGCGCGCCAGGTGGCCGGCATGCGCGAGGCCGTGGCCGAAGGCACCGCCGCCAGCGCCGAGCTGGCCGCGCGCTTCCACGCAGCGGGCAACATCAGCGCGCTGCAGCTGGCGCAGGAGCAGGCCGCGGCCAGCCAGGCGCGCATCGGCGCGCTGCAGGCCCGGGCCGATGCCGCGCGCCACCGCCTCGGGCTGGTCACGCTGCTGGGCCTTCGCGGCGAGGAAGCGACGTGGGAAGCCAGCGATACCCTGCCCCTGCCCGTGCCGGCCGAGGACGAGCCGGCGCAGCTGCTCGAACTGGCCCGCGCCGGCAACCTCGAACTGCTCGCCGCCCGGGCCGAGGCCGAGGTGCTCGCCGACGCGCTGGGATTGACCCGCGCACTGCGCTGGATCGGCGGCAGCGAGATCGGCTACGAGCGCGAGAAGGAAGGTGACGGCAGCGTGCTGCGCGGCCCGGATATCTCGCTCGAGCTGCCGGTGTTCAACCAGGGCCAGGCGAAGCTGGCCAGGGCCGAGGCGCGACTCGCCGCGGCGCTGGCGCGCGTGCAGCAGGCGGAACTGTCGGCCGAGAACGGCGTGCTCACCGGCACCCAGGCCGTGGCGGCGATGCGCGAGGTGGTGCAAACCCACCGGCTGGCGCTGGTGCCGCAGCGCGAGTCCATCGTGGCGCGCCAGCAGGAGCGCCAGAACTTCATGCTGATCGGCGTGTTCGAGCTGATCCAGGCCAAGGTGGCCGAGTACGACGCCTACCAGTCCTACCTCGAGGCCGTGCGCGACTACTGGCTCGTCCGGGTCGAACTGGCCCGCGTCGTGGGCCACCGCCTGCCGAGCGACGCCGGCATCGAGGCGCGCACGCCTTCGCTCGACGCCATCCTGGGGCCGCCCGAGGCTCCGGCGATGGACCACTCGCAGCACCAGGGCATGGACCACTCCGGCCACGACATGTCGCCCAAGGCCGGAGACAAGCCCGCGCCGAAGGCCGAAGAACCCGAAGACGAACACCAGCACCACCACCACGGAGCCACGCCATGAGCCTTTCCCGACGCAAGCTGCTGATCGGCGCCGGTGCCGGCCTGGCCGGCGCGGCCGCGATGCCGACCCTGGCCCGGACCGCCCCCGCCGAGCGCGTGGACACTGCCAGCGCACCGCCGGCGCGTCGCGCCCACGGCAAGGTACGCACCCTCAACGGCTGGTCGCTGCCGCACCGCATGGTCGGCGGCGTCAAGGAGTTCCATTTGGTCGCCGAGGAAATCGAGCACGAGTTCGCACCCGGTTCCAATGCCACCTGCTGGGGCTACAACGGCTCCACGCCCGGCCCGACCATCGAGGCCACGGAAGGCGAGCGTGTGCGCATCTACGTCACCAACCGACTCGGCGAGCCGACCACCATCCACTGGCACGGGCTGGTCCTGCCCAGCGGCATGGACGGCGTCGGCGGCCTGAGCCAGCCGCAGATCCAGCCCGGCGAAACCTACGCCTACGAGTTCGACCTGGTGCAGCACGGCACCCACATGTACCACCCGCACGCCGACGAGATGGTGCAGCTGGCGATGGGCATGATGGGCCTGTTCATCATCCACCCGAAGGCCGGCGACCATGTCGACCGCGACTACGCGCTGATCCTGCACAACTTCGCCCTGCATCCGGGCACCTACCGGCCTGATCCCTCGGTGATGCAGGATTTCGACCTGTGGACCTTCAACTCCAAGGTCTACCCGGCGATCGAACCGATGGTGGCGCGCACCGGCGAGCGGGTGCGCATCCGGGTGGGCAACCTGAGCATGTGGAACCACCCGATCCACCTGCATGGCGTGCAGTTCGAGGTGACCGGCGGCGACGGCGGCCGCTGGCCGAAGTCGCAGTGGCGGCGCGAGGTGACCGAGATCGTCGGCGTCGGCCAGATGCGCGACATCGAATTCACCGCCGTGCCCGGGGACTGGGCCTTCCACTGCCACATGTCGCACCACACCATGGGCCCGATGGGCCACGAGATCCCCAATACGCTGGGCGTCGACCAGTCGGGCGTGGAGCAGAAGATCCGGCGCATGCTGCCGGGCTACATGGCCATGGGCCAGCACGGCATGTCGGGGCACCAGGAACACACCGACAGCGGCCACATGAAGGGACCGGAGAACACGCTGGCGATGATGGCCGGCAAGGGCCCGTTCGGTAACATCGAGATGGGCGGCATGTTCACCGTGGTGAAGGTGCGCGACGACGTGCGCCCGGGCGACTTCAGCGACCCGGGCTGGTACCGCAATCCACCGGGCACCGTGGCCCGGCGCGTGAGTTCCGATCCCGCCTTCGGCGCGCCCGTGCGCCGCGGCAAGGCTTGAACCAAGGAGATCCGAGATGAAGACGATGCGTAACCTGTTCGCGCTGCTTGCGGCCCTGGCCGCGGCGCCCGCGTTCGCCGACGCGCCCGCCAATGCCAGCCCGGTGCACAACGATCCGCTGCCGCTGGTCACCGTGCACAAGAGCCCTTACTGCGGCTGCTGCCTGAAGTGGATCGAGCACATGCAGGCCGAGGGCTTCGAAGTGCAGGTCGTCGAAACCCAGGACATGGGGCCGGTGAAAGCCCGGGTAGGCATTCCGCCGGCCAAGGGCTCCTGCCACACCGCCGAGGTCGATGGCTACTTCGTCGAAGGCCACGTGCCCGCGGCCGACGTGAAGCGCCTGCTGGCCGAGCGTCCCGAGGCCCGCGGCCTCACCGTGCCCGGCATGCCGATCGGTTCGCCCGGCATGGAAGCACCCGACGGCCGCGTGCAGCCCTACACCGTCGAGCTGATCACGCCCGACGGCAAGGCCGAGCCGTTCGCGCGGCACGGCGACTGAACCGCCCGGGTTGACCTTGACACAATGGCAAGGGTGATCCTGCAGGCCTGCCCTGCCGGAGAACCAGGATGAAGCCCTCCCCCGCCACCGTCCCGGACACCGCCACCTTCCGCTTCGGCGTGACGGGCATGAACTGCGCGTCCTGCGTGGGCCGGGTCGAGAAAGCGCTGGCCCAGGTGCCCGGCGTGCTTTCGGCCAGCGTCAACCTGGCCACCGAAACCGCGACGGTCGCCACCGACGGCAGCGTATCGGCGGCCGCGCTGGCGGCCGCCGTGGACAAGGCCGGCTACGGTGTGGCTGTCGAGGAAATCTCCATGGCCATCCTCGGCATGAGTTGCGCGTCCTGCGTGGGCCGGGTCGAGAAGGCGCTGGCCCGGGTGCCCGGGGTGCAGTCGGCCAGCGTGAACCTGGCCACCGAAACCGCGCGTGTGCAGGTGCTGCCCGGCACGCCGCGCGAGGCGCTGGCCGAGGCCGTCTCGGCCGCCGGTTACGACACCGCACCGGTGGCGGGCGAAGGCGTCGGGGCGCCGACGCACGCGGCCGGGCAGGACCCGTCGAACGCAGCGGACACCGTGGCCACGCCGGCGTCGCCACAGGCCATGGCGGCGCAGCGCGAGCGCCGTCATCTAATCATCGCCGCCCTGCTCTCGCTGCCGCTGGTGCTGCCGATGCTGGCCATGCCCTTCGGTGAACACTGGGCGCTGCCGGGCTGGTGGCAGTTCGCGCTGGCCACGCCGGTGCAGTTCTGGCTGGGCGCGCGCTTCTATCGCGCCGGCTGGAAGGCGGTCAAGGCGCGCACCGGCAACATGGACCTGCTGGTCGCCCTGGGCACCAGCGCCGGCTACGGCCTGAGCGTCTGGCACCTGCTGTTCACCCGGCCGCACCACGGCGAGCCGCCGCTGTACTTCGAAGCTTCGGCGGTGATCATCACACTGATCCTGATGGGCAAGTGGCTCGAGGCCCGCGCCAAGCGCCAGACCACCGAGGCCATCCGCGCGCTGCAGGCGCTGCGCCCGGTCACGGCGCGCGTACGCCACGCCAGCGGGCAGGAAGCCGAGGTGCCGGTGGCGCAGGTGCGCGTGGGCGACCTGGTGGTGGTGCTTCCGGGCGAGCGCTTTCCGGTCGATGGCACGGTGCTCGAGGGCCGCAGCCACGCCGATGAATCGCTGGTCAGCGGCGAGTCGCTGCCGGTGGCCAAGGAAGCGGGCGACCGCGTAACAGGCGGCGCCGTCAACGCCGAGGGCCGCCTGGTCGTGCGCACCACCGCGGTCGGCGCCGAATCGGTGCTGGCGCGCATCATCCGCCTGGTCGAGGACGCGCAGGCAAAGAAGGCGCCGATCCAGCGCATCGTCGACCGCGTCAGCGCCGTGTTCGTGCCCGTGGTCGTGCTGATCGCGCTCGCGACCCTGTTTGGCTGGGGCCTGGGCAGCGGCGACTGGACCGGGGCCACGCTCAACGCCGTTGCCGTGCTGGTCATCGCCTGCCCCTGCGCGCTGGGCCTGGCGACGCCGACGGCGATCATGGCCGGCACCGGCGTGGCCGCCCGCGCCGGCATCCTGATCAAGGACGTCGAGGCGCTGGAAACCACGCGAACGCTGCGCATCGTCGCCTTCGACAAGACCGGCACGCTGACCGAAGGCAAGCCTGAGCTGCTAGCCCTCCGCGCCGTGCAGGGCGACGACGTCGCGCTGCTGCGCCACGCCGCTGCGCTCCAGCAGGGCAGCGAACATCCGCTGGCCCGCGCCGTGGTGGCTGCCGCCGCCCAGGCGGGCCCCCTGCCCTCGCCGGCCGGGGCGATCACCGCCCTGCAGGGTCGCGGCATCGAAGGCCGCATCGACGGCGCCCGCTGGGTGCTCGGCAGCGGGCGGCTGATGCAGGAGCTCGGCGTCGAGCGTGGCAAGTGGGCGGCCGAGGGCGAGGCCGAGGCGGCGAACGGGCGTTCGGTGTCCTGGCTCGCCTCGGAAGCCGGCCGGGGGTTCCGGCTCGAGGGCCTGCTGGCCTTCGGCGACCCGCCGCGCGAGGAGGCGAAGGAGGCCATCGCCGCGCTGCAGGCCCAGGGCCTGCGCACGGTGATGGTGTCGGGCGACAACCGCGGCGCCGCGCTTGCGGTGGCGAGGGCGCTCGGCATCGCCGACCAGGACGTGCGCGCCGAGGTGCTGCCGGCCGACAAGGCCGAGGTCGTGCGCGAGTTGGCCCGCGAGGGCCGCGTGGCCATGGTCGGCGACGGCGTCAACGACGCCCCGGCGCTGGCCGCCGCCGACGTCGGTTTCGCGATGGGCGGCGGCACCGACGTGGCCATGCACGCGGCCGGCGTCACCCTGATGCGCTCCGATCCGCGCCTGGTGGCCGACGCCATCGATGTCTCGCGCCGCACCACGCGCAAGATCCACCAGAACCTGTTCTGGGCCTTCGTCTACAACGTCGTCGGCATCCCGCTGGCCGCCGCCGGCCTGCTCAATCCGGTCGTGGCCGGTGCCGCGATGGCGCTCTCGAGCGTGAGCGTCGTGTCCAATACCCTGCTGCTGCGGCGCTGGTCGCCGCGCGCCCGCCACTGAGGAGGTCGCCATGGCAAGGCACGTCGTCCGCCCGGAACTGTCCGAGGCGAAGGAACAGGGCTTCCACAACATCGGCGAGGCGTCGGCGCTGACCGGTGTGTCCGCCAAGATGATCAGGCATTACGAGTCGATCGGGCTGGTGCCGCCGGCCAGCCGCACTTTCGCCAACTACCGGCTCTACAACGACGCCGACCTGCACCGCCTGCGCTTCATCAAGCGGGCGCGCACGCTGGGCTTTTCGATGAAGCAGATCGAACAGCTGCTGGGCCTCTGGGCCGACCCCGGCCGCAGCAGCGCCGAGGTCAAGCAGCTGGCGCTCGCGCATGCCGCCACGCTCGAGGCGCGCATCCGCGAGATGCAGGCCATGCAGCGCACGCTGCAGTTACTGGCCCGGCACTGCCACGGCGACCAGCGACCGGATTGCCCGATCCTCGACGACCTCGCCGGCGGGCCGGCGCATCAGCCGACCGGTCGGTAACGCCAGCCGCGGGCCACGCCCACCGGCCCGGTGCTCTCCAGTTCGGGCAACACGCCAGGCCAGGCCGCCAGCGCCAACGCGCCCTCGCACGGCAGCGCCCAACTGAAGGCCTCCGCTTCGCCATCCGGCGCCATTTCGCTGGCGATATGGCGCGCAGCGTGCGGCTGCAGGCCCTGGCCGCCGCGTTTGCCGAAGACTTCCTTCAGCGCCCAGGTGGTGTTGAAGGCGGCGAGCCTGTCCGACGGCGCAAGCGCCTCGCGGCGCGCGATCTCCGCTGGCGCGAACACGTGCCGGGCCAGTGCGTCGTAGTCGCGCTCGCGTCGCGGGACCTCCACGTCCAGCCCGATCGCCCGGGTGGCGACTGCCACGGCCAGCCAGTCACCGCTGTGGCTGATCGAAGCGCACAGCCGCACGTCTCCGGGGCCCTCCAGCCAGGGCTGGCCGTCGGGCGCGGCAGCCAGCCGCCAGTCCCGCGTCATGCCGCCGGCGAACCCGGCCGCCAGTGCACGCACCTGCCAGTGGCCGGCCAGGAACTGCCGGCGCCGAAGCGGCGCCGACAGGCCGGCCAGGCGCGACTGCTCCGCCGCCGTGAGCCAGCCGTGCGGATCGCCGTACGGCACGCCGGCCGCGTCGAGCCCGCCCAGCCAGAGCCGGCAGCCGTCCATGCCTTGGCTCAGCGCGACACGACGGCGTAGGTACCCTTCAGGGCCACGCCGGCCATGATGTTGCCGGCCGCGCACTCGTACTGGGTGGCGCTGCGGAATTCCTTCTTCTTGTAGTTGCTGACGATGTCGACCACGGCGTTGGCGCCCTTGGCACGGGCCTGGTCCTGCATCGCCACCAGCACGCTCATCAGCACCCAGCGGCAGGCTTCCTCGTCGCTCTTGTTGAGCGCGTTGGTCTTGCGGTTGGACTGCGCGGCGCCGAGCCGCTGGCTGACCGCCGGCGTGCGCGCACCGGCCAGGTGGAAGCTGACCGAACCATCGAGGGTGCCGTCGGCCAGGCCGGACTTCACCGCTTCCTGGAAGTCCAGGTGCAGGCGGCTGTCGCGCGCCTGCGCCGGCGCGGCCAGCAGCAGGGTGGCGGCGAGGGCGAGGATGGAAAGTCGGTTCATCTCGGGTCTCCTTTTGGGTTCATGGCGTCCAGCGGCGCAGCACCAGCGAGGTGTTGATGCCGCCGAAGGCGAAGTTGTTGCTCATGGCGAATTCCGCGTCCAGCGCCCGGCCGTCACCGGTGATGTAGTCGAGCCGGCCGCAGCGCGGGTCGACGTTGCGCAGGTTGAGCGTGGGATGCACCCAGCCCTCGCGCAGCATCTCCAGGGTCACCCAGGCCTCGATCGCGCCGCAGGCGCCGAGGGTGTGGCCGGTGTAGCTCTTGAGCGAGCTGATCGGCTGGCCTTCGCCGAACACCGCCTCGGTCGCCGTGCTTTCGGCGATGTCGCCATGGCCGGTGGCGGTGCCGTGGGCGTTGACGTAGGCGATGTCGCCCGGGGCGAGGCCCGCGTCCTCCAGCGCCAGGCGCATGGCCTGGGCCATGGTCGCGGCATTGGGCTGGGTGACGTGCTGGCCGTCGCTGTTGGTGCCGTAGCCGATGATCTCGCCATGGATGGTGGCGCCACGCGCCAGCGCGTGATCGAGATCCTCGAGCACGAGGGTGCAGGCGCCCTCGCCCACCACCAGGCCGTCGCGGTCGGCGTCGAAGGGACGCGGCGTCAGCTCCGGCGTGTCGTTGGCGTTGGAGGTGGCGAACAGCGTGTCGAACACCGTGGCGGCGGTGACGTCGAGCTCCTCCGAGCCGCCGGCCAGCATCGCCACCTGGCGGCCGGCGCGGATGGCCTCGTAGGCGTAGCCGATGCCCTGGCTGCCCGAGGTGCAGGCGCTGGAGGTGGTGACGATGCGGCCGGTGATGCCGAAGTGCACGCCCATGTTCACCGGCGCGGTGTGGCTCATCATCTTGATGTAGGTGGTGGCGTTGATGTACTGCGTGTTGAACTCCGCCAACATGCGGCCGAAGTCGCCCATAGAGGACGGCGTGCCGGCCGAGGACCCGTAGGAAATGCCCACCTTGCCCGAGTGCAGCAGCGGGTCGCCGAGCAGGCCGGCATCGGCCAGCGCCCGCTCGCTGGCCAGCGTGGCCAGCAGCGCCACGCGCCCCATGCTGCGGGTGGCCTTGCGGTTGAAGTGCGCCGGCAGTTCGAACTCGGCCGCCGGCACGCCCAGGCGGGTATTGAGGCCGCGGTAGCGGCCCCAGTCGTCGAAGCGGCGCACGGCGTTGCGGCCCGAGCGCAGGTGCGCCAGCACCGAGGGCCAGTCGTGGCCCAGCGGCGTGATCGCACCGCGGCCGGTGATCACGACGCGGCGTTCGGAAACGGCCCGGCTCACAGCATGCCTCCGTTCACCGAGATCACCTGGCGGGTGATGTACGAGGCTTCGTCCGAGACCAGGAAGGACACCGCCGCGGCGACCTCCTCGACCTTGCCGACCCGGCGCAGCGGCACCAGCCTGAGCGCCTCTTCGAGCACCACTTCGTCGAGCATCTCGGTGCCGACCAGCCCCGGCGCGACGCAGTTGACGGTGATCTCGCGCTTGGCCAGCTCCAGCGCCAGGGCCTTGGTGGCGCCGATGATGCCGGCCTTGGCCGCGCTGTAGTTGGTCTGGCCGCGGTTGCCGGCCAGGCCCGACACCGAGGACAGCGTGACGATGCGTCCGGGCTTGCGCCGCCGCACCATCGGCATCACCACCGGCTGGAGCACGTTGTAGAAGGCGTCTAGGTTGGTGTGCACCACCGCATCCCAGTCTTCGGGCGGCATGGCCGGGAAGGCGTTGTCGCGGGCGATGCCCGCGTTGCAGACCACGCCATGGTAGGCGCCGTGCGCGGCGATGTCGGCCTCCAGCGCCTCGCGGCAGGCGGCGCGGTCGGCGACGTCGAAGCACAGCACGCGGGCCTGGCGGCCGAGGGCGCGGGCTTCGGCGGCCACCGCCTCGGCCTGTGCACGCTGGCTGCGGCAGTGCACGACCACGTCGAAGCCATCGCGCGCCAGGCGCAGGGCGATGGCCCGGCCGATGCCACGACTGGCGCCGGTGATCAGGATGCAGCGGTCACTCATTGCTTGGCATTCCCCAGGTAGGCGTCGGCGTCCGGCGGTTCGAACACCGAGACATTGGCGACGGCGATCTCTTCTTCGCCGTCGAGCAGTCGACAGGCGAACAGGCCCAAGCCATTGTCGCCCATCAGTTCGCAGTGGACCTCGATGCGCAGGCGCAGGCCGAAGGCAAGGCGCGGGCGCAGGCAGCTGTAGCGCCGCGTGCCGAGCAGGAAGCCCGGCTTGACCGGCTCGCCGCGGGCCAGGGCCCGGCCACCGGCCCAGGCGGCGATGCACTGCGCCATGTACTCGATGCCGGCCCAGCCGGGCACGGCGTCGCCATCGGCCAGCGGATGGTCGTCGCGCACCACGGCCTCGGCGACGGCGCGGGTGTCATCGCATTCGACGATGCGCTCGAGCCAGAGCATGCCGCCACGATGCGGCACCAGGCGCTCGACCGCCGCACGCACGGCCGCGTTCACGCCGCCTCCAGCACGAGCGCGGCGTTCGAGCCGCCGAAGGCGAAGGACTGGCTGAGCACCCGCCGCGGCGCCTGCGCGGCCTGCGCTCCGGGCGCGACCAGGCCAACCGGCGCCAGCTCCGGGTCGGCGGCGCCGTCCCACCAGTGCGGCGGCAGGAGCCGGCCCGGGTTTTCGGTCAGCGTCAGCCAGCACAGCGCGGCCTCGATGGCGCCGGCGGCGCCGAGGGTGTGGCCGGTGAGCGGCTTGGTCGAACTGCAGGGCGTACCGGCGCCGAACACGCGCGCGACGACGCCGGCCTCCATCGCGTCGTTCTGCGGCGTCGCGGTGCCATGCAGGTTGATGTAGTCGATGTCGGCGGGCGCCAGGCCGGCACGGCCCAGGGCCTCGCGGATGGCGCGCTCCGCGCCCCGCCCCCCGGGCTCGGGCGCGGACATGTGGTGGGCATCCGAGCTTTCGCCCCAGCCCGACAGGCGCACCGGGCCCGGCTCGCGGCTGAGCAGGAACAGCGCGGCGCCTTCGCCGATGTTGATGCCGCAGCGATGGCGCGAGAACGGCAGGCAGCGCTCCGGCGCCACCGAACCGAGCGCACTGAAGCCGGCGACGGTGAAGGCGCACAGCGAGTCGGCGCCGCCGGCGACCACGGCATCGGCCAGGCCGGCCGCGAGCAGCCGCGCCGCCGAAGCCAACGCTTTGGCGCTGGACGAACAGGCGGTGGAGATCACCTGCGCCGGCCCGCGCAGGCCCAGGCGCCAGGCCAGGTAGTGCGCCGGCGTGCCCATTTCCTGCTGCGCATAGTGGAAGCCCGCCGGCCAGCGGCCGTGCGCCAGCCAGTGCCGGTGCGCGGCTTCGCTCTCGCCCACGCCCGAGGTGCTGGTGCCGAGCACCACGGCGACGCGGTCGGGGCCGTGGCGGGCGATGGCCTCGCGCACGGCCGGTTCGATGTCGGCCAGGGCCAGCTCGAGCAGGGCGTTGTTGCGCCCCTGCAGCGGCAGAGGCGTGCCGGGTAGCACGGCCAGGTCACCCGGGACCGGCCCCAGCATCAGCGGCTGCGCCAGGCCGGGCAGCGCCTGCGGCGACAGCCCGCCCGGGGCGCCGGCGGCGAACAGGCTGGCGGCGACTTCGGCACGGCTGCGCCCCAGGGCACAGGCCAGGCCCATCTGGTTGAGGTAGGCCGTGCTCATGGCTGCACCGCCATCGAGTGGATGGACAGGCGGTAGCCGACGCGCTCGTTGTGCAGCAGCGCCTCGCCGTCGCGCGGGTAGTCGATGGCGACCACGCGCGCCCCGCCCTGCAACAGCTCCCGGTGGCCCTGTCGCGACGCCAGGCGCCAGCCGGCCGGCAGCGCGGCGGCGATCGCCGCCGCGGGCCAGTGCACCAGCTGCAGGTCGGTGAGTACGCGCTCCCCAGCCAGGGTGTCGGGCAGGCCCGCGCTGCGCTGCTCGTGCAGGCTGTCGCCGTCCCAGTCGAGCCGGAGCAGCACCTGGCCCTGCTGGTGCAACACTACGCGCACACCGGCGGTGTCGACTTCGACCATCGCGTCGATGCTGTCGCGCCGCCCGCCCTGGTCGAACACCAGGCGCTGCTGGCTGGCCATGCCGCCGGGCAGCGCCGAAGGTGCGAGCCGCAGCATCGGCAGGTCCGCCGCCGGCGCCGTGGTGCGCACGGGCGTGCCGGCGCAGCCCGCCAGCAACGCGCACAGCAGCAGGGGCATCAGGCGCTGCACAGTTCCTCCAGCACCGCCAGGCGGCGCTTGTGTTCGGCGACGTAGGGATTGGAGAGGTCCCAGGCGTAACCGGCGAGGATCGAACAGATCATTTCGCGCACCGACGGGTTCTGCGCAGGGTGGAAGATGATCTTCTGGAAGCCGCCGGCGTACCAGCTCTCGACGAAGGCGCGGAAGGCATCGACGCCGGCGCGCAGCGGACGGCCGAACCCGGCTTCCCAGTCCACTTCCTCGCCCGCGAACTGGCGCGCCAGGCAGTCGGCCGCGAGGCTGGCGGACTTGAAGGCGATGGTGACGCCCGAGGAGAACACCGGGTCGAGGAACTCGCCGGCGTTGCCCAGCAGCGCATAGTTGCGCCCCCAGAGCGAATCGACGTTGGCCGAGTAGCCGACGATCTGCCGCGCCGGCATCTCCCAGCGGGCGTTCGCCAGCAGCTTCGACAGGCCCGGGTCTTCGGCCACGATCGCCTTGAGCCGCTCGCTCTCGGTGCCGGTGTACTGCTCGAGGTAGCTGCGCTCGGCCACCACGCCCAGCGAGCAGGTGCCGTTGGAGAACGGGATGGTCCAGTACCACACGTCCTTGTGGCGCGGGTGCACCGTGATCAGGATCTTGTTGCGGTCGAAACCGGCGGCGCCCGGCACGATGCCGTCGTGCACGTGGGTGAAGATGGCGCCGCGCACCGGGAAGCGCGAGGGACGCTCGAGATCGAGCAGGCGCGGCAGGATGCGGGCGAAGCCGCTGGCGTCGAGCAGGAAGTCGGCCTGCACCTGGTAGGTCTCGCCGGCCTCGTCGCGCACCTGCACGCACGGGCGCTCGCCGGCCACGTCCACCGACAGCACCTCGTGGCCGAAACGCAGTTCGGCGCCGGCGCGCGCGGCTTCCCTGGCCAGCACGTCGTCGAAGACCGCGCGCTGGACCTGGTAGGTGGTGCCCCAGCCCGGGCTGGACTTCTGGCGGAAATCGAAGGTGGTGTACGCACCGTCGCGGGCGAAGGCGGCGCCGTTCTTGTACTGGAAGCCGGCCTCGACCACGGCACGCAGCATGCCGGCCTTTTCCAGGTACTCCATGCTCTGCGGCAGCAGGCTCTCGCCGATGGAGAAGCGCGGGAAGTGCTGCTTCTCCAGCATCAGCACCTGGCGGCCCTGCTGCCGCAGCAGCGCCGCGGCCACCGAGCCGGCCGGGCCGGCGCCGACGATCAGTACCTGGGTTTGTTCGATCCGCTCATCCATGTCTGGTTTCTCTGTTCTCAGTGATGCAGGGCCGGCGCGGGGCTGGCGGGCCGCTGCCGGAACAAGGGGGTGGCCAGCCAGACCAGAGCCAGGCCGACCAGCAGCGACAGGCCGAAGCCCTGCAGCGCGGGCGTGGCCGACAGCGCCAGCAGGCCGAAGGACAGCGTGGTGCTGCAGGCCCCCAGCGACACCGCCAGCCAGCTGGACGGGTCGCCGCGGTGCTCGAGCAGGAAGATGCCGTAGTCGACGCCGAAGCCGAGCAGCAGCAGCTGCGCCAGCACGCCGAACAGCTGCAGCGGCATGCCCAGCCAGCCCAGCAGGGCCAGCGTGGACAGGGCGGCCAGCACGGTGGGTAGCCAGGCGCGCCAGGCGCTGCGGCCGAAACGCAGGTGCAGCACCAGGATGACCGCCGCGTAGCCGGCCAGCAGCAGCCAGCCCATCACCACGCGATAGTGCGCGAGCAGCCCGGAGTAGTCGGCGGCGCGGTCGACCCAGGCGACCCCCTCGGCCGGTGCGTGCAGCGCGGCCAGCGCGCCGAGCGACTCGTGCCCGATGCCCGAGACCAGCACCAGGCTGTGCCAGGCGCCTGCCTGTTCGCCCAGCCACAGCGGCTGCAGCGGCGACAGCGCCGGCCAGGCCAGCGCCGTCCCCGGCTCGAGCCAGGCGGACGGATCGGGCGCCGGCACCAGGGTCTCGCCCAGCGTGGCCGATGCGGCGGCGAGCACCTTCTCCTCCACCGCGGCGCGCAGCCGCGCATCGGCCTGCTGGCGCGCCATCGAGGGCAACCAGTCGGACACCGCCCGCCAGCCGCCGAGCACGCCCTGCGCCCGGAGCGGCGCGAGCCGGTCGAGCAGGCGCTCCTCGGCCTGCAGCAGGTCCTCGGGCGTGGCCCCGGACACCAGGAAGAACTGCGCGGGACTGGGCAGGTCCAGCAGCCGGCCCACGTCGCGCTCGGACTCAAGCAGGGCCAGCGGCGAGGCCTGCAGGCTGCGCAGGTCGTCGCGCGGCTGCAGCTGCAGCAGGCCGGCGACCAGGAAGGCGCCCAGCGCCAGTGCCGGCACCAGGCCCGCGCGTCCGGCCGGCCAGCGCGGCCAGCGCGCCAGCGTGGCGGCCACCCGGTCGCTGAAGCGGCTGTGCCGCGGCGCGCGACGGTCGAGCCAGGGGAACCACAGCACCACCGTCAGGAACGCGGCGGCGAGACCGGCCGCGGAAAACACCGCCATCTGCCGCAGGCCCGGGAAGGGCGCGATCGCCAGCGCCAGGTAGGCCAGCACGCTGGTCGCCAGCGCCAGGGCGAGCGCCGGCAGCAGTTGCCGCAGCAACGTGCGCGGCGGCGTATCGGACTGCTGGCGGCTGGCGAAATAGTGGATGCCGTAGTCCTCGGCGACGCCAACCAGGCTGGCGCCGAACACGAGCGTGAGCAGGTGCACCGAGCCGAACACCAGGTCGGTGGCGGCCACGCCGGCGGCGACGCCCACGGCCAGCGACAGCGCCACCAGCACGATCGGGCGCAGGCTGCGGAAGGCGAGCCAGACCAGCAGCAGCACCGCCGCCAGCGAGCCCAGGCCGATCGTCGCCACCTCGCGGTTGGCCTGCACCGCCGCGGCTTCGGCGTGCAGCGGCACGCCCGCCTGCATCCGCACCAGGCCGTCGCCGGCGACGGCACGGGCCGCTGCGAAGGCGCGGTCGAGGCGGACCTGGAGATGGCGCTCGCCGTCGAGGGCGAAGGCCGAACCAACCAGTTCGAAGCGCTGCACGCCCCAGTGGCGCCCGTCGGCGCGCAGCGACAGCCAGCCCTCGGCGAAGCGCGGGCCCTGCCCCGCCCGCGCCTGCCACCAGCCGGTGTCCAGGCCCAGCGGGTCGGCGGCCCAGCGGGGCGCCACGCCGGGGGCGAACAGCCGCGCCAGCGCTTCGTTGGCCAGCGCCGCGGGATCGCCCTGCTCGAGCGCGAGGCGCTGCTCGCGGGTCAGCAGGCCGCGCTGGAATGCGGCGTAGGTAGCCAGCGCCTCGGCGCCCGTGGCATCGGCAGGCAGCGCACGCAGGCGGTCATCGCCGTCCAGGCTGGCGGCGAAGGCCAGGCTGGCCGCGCGTGCCCGCGCCGGGTCCTCGTGCCCGAGCAGCACCACCAGCTGGCGCGTGCCCTGCCCGGCCAGGCGTTCGCTGGCGGTGGCCACCGCGGGCGACGCGTCGAGCCCGGGCAGCAGCGCCAGTACATCGCTGTCGAGCCGCGGCGACTGCCAGAACATGGCCTGCTGCCAGCCCAGGCCCAGCACGACCAGCAGCCACAGGGCCGCCAGCCAGGGCCAAGCGCTCTTGCGGCGCGTCTCAGTCAAGGCGGGCAAGCTCCGCATCGGTGGGCGGCGGCGAGGTCCGGAGTTCGAGGAATCGCAGCACCGTGGTGTCGCCGCCGGCTTCCTCGATGCGCACTTCGCGCACGTGTTCGTCGCCCGCCAGTTCGACCGAAGCAAACACGCTGTGCAGGCCGGCGTCGCGCGGCAGCAGGCGCAGGCGCCAGCGTCCGTCCTCGAGCAGGGTTTCCTGCGTTTCGAAGCTGCGCGCCAGGGCCTCGAGGTCGGCGCCGACCAAGGCCATCAGCAGGTCCTGGGCCGGATCGTCGGCGCGGGCAAGCACCCGCTCGCCGCCATCGGGCGTGCTGACGATGATGCCGCGGGCGCCGATCACCGTGCCGGAGGGAAACGGCGCGCGGGTATCCCAGGCCAGGCCGCGGCCGCGCACGAGCAGGAAATCGCCGCTCGAGCGCAGCGGGTTGCGGAAGCCCTGCAGCTGCTTGTCCTGTTCGAAGCCGCCGCGCAGCACCTCCGGCTGCCGAAGGCGCGCGGCGACGCCATCGGGCGGCGACGCCAGGGCCGGGGCGGCCAGCACGAGGGCCAGCACGAACAACAGCCAGCGGCTCACGAGGCTTTCCCCAGGCGCCGCAGCAGCACTTCCGGCGACGCAAAGCACATCTCGCCGGTGGCGATGTCCACCGCCACCTGCACGCTGGTGGCGCGGGTGAGCACTTCGCCGGTGGCGGCGTCGCGCACTTCATAGCCGATCTTGAGGCGATGCTCGTACTCGAGCAGTTCCGCCCGTACGACCAGGGCCTGGCCGTAGCGCGCCGGGCGCACGTACTTGGTGCGCATGTCCACCACCGGCCAGGCGTAGCCCGAGTCGCGCATCTGCGGGTAGTCGTAGTCGAACGACTGCAGCAGCGCGCAACGCGCCAGCTCGAGGTACTTGAGGTAATGGCCGTGCCAGACGACGTCCATCGGGTCGAGGTCGTGGAAGGCCGGCGTGAGCGCCACCTCGGCGCTGAACTCAGTCTTCATAAAGGCTCCAGGCGCGGTCGCGGATCGCCTGCACCAGCTGGCGCAGCTCGCCGTCGAGCGCGCGGTCCTCTTCGATGAGCGGGATGCGCGCGGAAAGGTCGGCCAGCATCGCCTCGGGGGCGGCCGAGAGCCGCGCAGTTCCCTCGAGCGAGCGCCTCAGCGCGACGCCCTGGCGCGCGGTGACCAGCAGTGCGGCCGCCACCTGCTCGGACAGCTCGAGCACGCGCAGGCAGTCCCGGGCGGCGATGGTGCCCATGCTCACCTTGTCCTGGTTGTGGCATTCGGTGGAGCGCGAGAACACCGAGGCCGGCATGGTCAGCTTCAGGGCTTCCGCGGTCCAGGCCGAGGCGCTGATCTGCAGGGCCTTGAGGCCGTGGTTGAGCGCGGCCCGCTCGCCGCGTGCACCCGACAGGTTGGCCGGCAGGCCGTGGTTGTAGCGCGCGTCGACCAGCAGCGCCATCTGCCGGTCGAGCAGGTCGGCCAGGTTGGCCACGGCGTTCTTCAGCGAATCCATGGCGAAGGCGACGTGGCCGCCGTAGAAGTGCCCGCCGTGCAGCACCATCTCCTGCCCGGCGTCGATGATCGGGTTGTCGTTGGCGCTGTTGAGTTCGTTCTCCACCAGCCCGCGCAGGAACGGCAGCGCATCCTCGAGCACGCCGATCACGTGCGGGGCGCAGCGCAGCGAGTAGCGGTCCTGCAGGCGCAGCTCATTGCGCGGCGGGCGGTCCGAGGCCAGGTCGCCGCGCAGGCGCGCGGCCACGCGCTGCTGGCCCGGGTGCGGCTTGACCGCGAACAGGGCCTGGTCGAAGTGGTGCGCGTTGCCGTCGCTGGCCAGCACGTTGAAGGCGGTGATCCGGGTGGCCAGGCGGCCCAGGTAGTCGGCGCGCTGCCAGGCCAGGCAGGCCAGCGCCGTCATCACGGCGGTGCCGTTCATCAGCGCCAGGCCTTCCTTGGGGCGCAGCACCAGCGGCCTGAGGCCGCAGTCGGCCAGGGCTTCGGCGGCGGGACGCACGCGCCCCTGGTGCCAGGCTTCGCGCTCGCCGCAAAGCACGGCGGCCACGTAGGACAGCGGCGTGAGGTCGCCGCTGGCGCCCACCGAACCCTCGGCCGGGATCAGCGGCAGGATGTCGTGCTCGAGCAGGGCCTGCAGCTGCCGCAGCAGGCCCAGGCTGACGCCCGACATGCCCTGGGACAGCGAGGCCAGGCGCGCCAGCAGCACGGCGCGGGTTTCGCCGGGATCCAGGAACCTGCCCAGGCCGACGCCGTGGTAGGTGTAGAGCCGGTGCGGCAGTTCGGCCACCAGGGCCGGCGGGATGACCACGGTGCAGGAGTCGCCGTAACCGGTCGAGACGCCGTAGACGGCACCGTCCTCGGCGATCAGGCGGTCGACGAACTCGGCGCCGCGGTTGATGCGCGCGGCGAAGGCCGGGTCGTCCGAGAGCCGCGGGCAGGCCAGGCCGCGGGCCACCTCGGCCACGTCCTCGATGCTCAGGGCGCTGCCGTCAACGGGCAGGTGCCGGCGGGGTGTCGTCGCTGCGGACATGGTCGGAAGATTTCCAGAAGGGATAGAAGTTGAACCAGTCATACGGGGACTCGCGCAGGCGCGCGGCCATCCAGTCCGCGAAGCGCCCGGCGAGCGCGTCGATCGCGGGCTGGCGCTGGCCGCGCGGCAGCTCAACCTTGCCGGCCAGCAGCTCGATGCGCGCGTGGTAGCCGTCGCCGTCATGCTGGCACGAGAGCAGCCAGACCGGGCAGCGCAGCACCGACGCCATCAGATAGGGCCCGGCGGGCAACTCGGCCGGGTGGCCGAGGAACCGCACGCGCGCGGTCCGGTCGCCGGCCACCGGCACGCGGTCGCCGGCGATGGCGATGAACTCGCCCGCGGCCACGCGGTCGGCCAGCATCATGGCCGTCGCCGGCGAAAAGTCGGTGACCTGCAGCAGCCGCACGCCGGCGCCGGGGTCGAGCCGCTCGAGGATGCGGTTGAACCGGCGCGCATGCGCGGTGTGCACCAGGATCGAGACCGCCAGGCCCTTGCGCCAGCCGGCCGCCACCTGCATCAGTTCCAGGCAGCCCATGTGCGCGGTGGCGATGATGCCGCCCTGCCCCGCCTCCGCCGCGGCCAGCATCGGCTCGTAGCCGGTGAAGCGGGTGCGCTCGCGCGGATAGCGGCCGCCGATGGCCAGCATCTTGTCGAGCAGGGTCTCGGCGAAGCAGGCGAAGTGGCGCAGCGACTGCCGCACGCCGGGCTCGCCGTCGAACACGCCGGGCGCGTGCGCATGCAGGCGCCGCAGGTACTGCAGCGAGGCGCGCCGCGCCACCGGGCTGCCCAGCCAGTACACCAGCACCACCGGGTAGAGGCACAGCCGGAACGGCCAGCGCCCGAACAGCCGGTGCACGCCGTAGAGCAGCCAGGTGCCGCCGACGAAGGTCGACTCGCCCAGTTCGGCCCAGTGCCTGGCCATCAGCCCGCCACCTTGCGCGCCAGCAGGCGCGGCAGCCGCAGCAGCATGCCGAAGAACAGCCGCGTGTGCATTGCCGAGATGCGCAGGTTGTCGTGCAGCATCCGGAAGTGCGACACGCCGCCCTCGGGGTAGACCACGCGGGTCGGGCAGTCGCGCACGGCGATGCCGCGCCAGTGCAGGCGCACCAGCACCTCGGTGTCGAAGTCCATGCGCCGGCCGATGCGCACGCTGTCGAGCAGCGCCAGCGTCGGCGCCAGCGGATAGACGCGGAAGCCGCACATCGAATCGCTGATGTCCAGCGACAGCGTGTTGATCCAGACCCAGACGTGGGTCAGGTAGCGACCGTAGAGCCGCCCGCGCGGCACCGACCGGTCGTAGAGCGGGCGGCCGTTGACGACGGCCCCGGGCCGCTCGCGGGCCATGGCCAGGAAACGCGGGGCGTCGGCCGGGTCGTGCTGGCCGTCGGCGTCGATCTGCAGCGCGTGGCTGAAACCCCGGCGCCCCGCCTCGCGCAGCCCGGCCATCACCGCGGCGCCCTTGCCCTGGTTGGTTTCGAGCCTGAGCAGCGAGACATCGCCCGGGCTCGCCGCGGCCAGTTCGCGCAACACGGCGGCGCACTCGGGGCCGGAGCCGTCGTCCACCAGCAGGCAGGGCAGGCCGTGCCCGCGCATGGCCGCGACCAGGCCGGCGATGGCCTGCGGATGGTTGTAGACCGGCACCACGGCGACCGGGGAGAACACCCGGTTCATCGGCCCTCCCCCGCGGCGAAACGCAGCCAGCCGCTGCCGTGCACGCCGACGCCCGAGGCGAAGCGGAAACCCAGGCGCGAACGCGCCGCGTCCCAGTCGAGGCGGAACTCGAGCCGCGTGCCGGGCCGCACCAGGTGCTGGAACTTCACCGTCTCCATGCCCTCGAACGTCCCGGCCAGGCCGAAGGCGTCCGCGGCCAGCCGGGTGGCCCAGTCCAGCAGGGCGACGCCGGGCAGGATCAGGGCCTGGGGGAAGTGGCCGTCGAAAGCAGCCAGTTCCTCGTCCACCCGGAGCCAGCCGCTGGCGTGCGCGGCCCCGCGCTCGTCCCACTCCGGCGCCGGCATCGGCGGCCGGAACAGCTCGCCGAGCGCCCGCTGGGTGGTCTTGCCGCGGGCGTCCACCGGCAGTGCGTCGACCACGCGCCAGCGTCGCGGCCAGGCGATGCGGTCCACCTGCCCTTCCAGCGACTGGCGCAGCGCCTCGAGCAGGGCCGCGCGCCCGGCGCTGGCCAGGCGCGCCCGCCCGGCCTCGCCGGGCACCACCGCGGCGCCCAGCAATACGCGATGCCCGGGCAGCGCGACCACGCGGGCTTCGTCCACCAGGCCCGAGGCCAGCAGCGCCGCCTCGATGGCACCGAGCGACAACCGCCGTTCCTCGATCTTGACGATGCGGTCGGCGCGCCCGCGCAGCAGGAAGCCCCCGTCCGGCGCCGCTTCGGCGCGATCGGAGGTCTGCAGCCAGCCGCCGTCGGCCAGGTGCGGCGAGCGGATGCACAGCCGGCCCTCGTCGAGCGTCCACTGCACCCCCGGCAGCGGCGTCCAGGGCGCCTGCTCGCCGCCGGGGGCGCGCCAGGCGATGCCCCCGGTCTCGGTGCTGCCGAAGACCTCGATCGCCGCCTGGTCCCAGAGCGTGCGCACGTCGAGCGCGGCATCCGGCGCCAGCGGCCCGCCGGAAGAGAACACCGCCCGCAGGCCGGCGCGCAGCGAGCCCCAGTCCTGGTTCGGCGGCAGGCGCTTGAGGTGGGCCGGACTGGCCACCAGCACCAGCGGCTCCGGGCCGAGCACCACCAGTTCCTCGTTGTAGACCTTGCGCGCCGGCGCGAAGGGCCGCCCGGCCGACAGCGGCCAGAGCACGCGAAACAGCAGGCCATAGATGTGCTGGTGCGACACGGTGCCGAACACCGGCGCCGCGCCCAGCCGCCCGCCGAAGGCGGCCTCGAGCGAGGCCAGTTCGCGGTCGAGCTGGCCCATCGTCTTGGCGACCGGCTGCGGCTCGCCGGTGGTTCCCGAGGTGAACAGGACCAGGCGGCAGGCCTCGGGATCCAGCGTCGCCGGGGGCGCCATGGCGTTCCCGTCCGCGGCCCGGAGCGCACCCGGCGGGTCGCCGGCCCAGGCCACGCCATGCCGCGCCAGCGCGGTGCGCGTTCCGGCCAGGGCATCGCCCGGCAGCCAGGGCGTGCGGCCGGCCAGCCAGGCGCCGAACAGGGCGGCGGAGAACTCGCCGGCGTCCTCGAAATACAGGGCCACGTCCGCGGCGGGCTGGCCCTCGAAAGCGGCGCGCCAGGCCGCCACCCTGCCCGCCCAGGCGCCCGGCGCCCAGCCCAGCACGGGGCTCGCGGCCCGTGCCGCGCCCGCGCCGCAAAGGGCGTGCAGCGGAATGCGGGACTCAGGCGGCATGGCGGGGACGCAGCAGGCGCTCGCCCAGCACCAGGGCGCCGATCAGCACATAGGCGACGGCGCCGTTGTACAGGGCCCAGACGGCATCGGTGGCCGCCAGCGCGGTCCACAGCGCGATGCCGCCGTTGAGGATGAAAAAGCCGCACCAGACGCGGGTCACCCGGGCGGTGTAGGCCACGCCGGAAGGCGGCAGGTCCGGGTGCTGCAGGCGCGCCAGTCGCTCGATGACGGTGGGCGGACGCCACAGGCTGGCGGCGAACACGGCCAGCAGCGCGGCGTTCACCACCACCGGGTAGAGCTTGAGCGGCAGGCCGTGGTTGGTCAGCAGGCTGGCCAGCACCAGCGCGCCGGCGCCGGCGGCCGCGGCCCACCACACGGCTTCGCGCGCCGCGATGGCGCGCAGCAGGGCCAGCGCCAGCAGGCCCAGCGCGAGCCAGCGGGGCTCGAATCGCGTCAGGCCGAACCAGACGGCCAGCGGATACAGCAATGTCGCCAGCCAGGCCAGGCCGGTCGCGGGGCGCATCTCAGCCGACCGCGGCCTGGCCGCCGCCGGCGTGCATCATCTGGTGCAGTGCGTCCACCACGTCCTGCACGGTGCGCACGGAACGGAAGGCATCGGGCTGCAGGTTGCCGCCGAGCAGCGGCTTGAGCTGCACGATCAGGTCCACCGCATCGATGCTGTCGATGTCGAGGTCCTCGCCGAGGCGGGCCTCCGGCGTGACCCGGCCCGGGTCGATGTCGAAGGTTTCCTGGAGGATGCCGACGATGCGCTGGAAAAGTTGGTCCTTGGTCATTGCTTGCAACTCTTGCGGTGCCCGTTGGGGCCTTACGACGCGCGCTGGGCGGCCACGAAGGCGCACAGCGCGTCCACGCTGGCGAAGTGCTGCCGGGTCTCGGCCGAATCGGCCGCCAGCGTCACCCCATAGCGTTTTTGCAGGGCGAGGCCCAGCTCCAGGGCATCGATCGAATCGAGCCCGAGGCCCTCGTTGAACAGCGGTGCCGCCGCGTCGATGTCGTCGGGCGTGACGTCTTCGAGCGACAGGGTGCGGATGATCAGTTCCTTGATTTCAGTTTGCAGCGCCGACACGCGACAACTCCGACTTGAAGTAATGGTCAAGGTGCGTGGTCAGCCGCCGGGCCGCCAGGGCCTCGGACGCGCCGCCACGAAGGAAGGGATCCACCGGAAGGTCCGGCAAGACCTCGATCCTGACGTGAAATCGCCGTGAAGGTACACGATACCATTTCTCACCCTTGCCCAAGGTGGGCGGCGTGCAGGTGATCAGCACCGGCGTGATGTCCAGTCCGCCGCGGATGGCGATGTTGGCGGCGCCGCGCTGCAGCGGGCCCAGCGCCTGGCCGCGGGGCGTGCGAGTGCCTTCGGGGAAGATCACCAGGTTGCGCCCGGAGCGCACCGAACGGATGCAGTCCTCGACCAGGCCGGCGCCACTGTCGTTGCAGATGTAGCCCGTGGCCTTCACCGGCCCGCGGGTGAAGGGATTGCGCGCCAGCCTCGACTTGACCACGCAGTCGGCGCGCGGCGTGAGCGACACCAGGAAGACAACGTCGATCAGGGTCGGATGGTTGGCCAGCACCAGCAGGCCGCTGCGCTCGAGACGCTCGAAGCCGACCAGTTCGTAGCTGAGCACGCCCAGCCGGTGCATCAGCTCGCGATGGCCGGCGAAACTGCGCTGGATCAGCCGGCGCGCCAGCTCCCCGCGCCGCGCCGGGTCACGCACGCACCAGCGCAGCGGCGGGAACACGAGCAGGCGCAGCGCGACGCCGCCGAGGCCGAAGGCGGCGAAGGAAATCGAGGTGGCGACGATGCGCCAGCCCCGGTCAAGCCAGCGCGGCATGCCTATCCCAGCGGCGGCCCGACTGCGGGCACGGCAAGGCGGGCTCGTCGCCCAGGAACCAGCGCAGCACCTCCAGGCCGTGCGGCAGCCGCGGCGGCCCGGAGGCCGGCATCGGACCGCTGCCGCTGGCGGAAAGCGAGAAGGCGGCCTCGCCGGGGGCGGCGCGGCGCAGGCGCCAGGCCCAGGCGTAGGCGGCCTGGGGTTCGTTCTGGTAACCGGCGTAGTCGGCAGGCACCAGGTCGTCGGACTGCACCACCAGCACTTCCGGTGCCCCGTCGGCCAGCAGGCCCAGGGCCTCGGTCACCGCGGCCTCGGGCGATTCCCTGCCGCCGGCCACCGCCAGGTAGTTGCCGCCCAGCCCGCGGGCGATCGAATACTGGGCGACGATGGCGTTGTGGGTGGACAGGCCGAAGTGCGTCGGCGACAGCGCTTCGCCGCGGGCCAGGGACTGCAGCATGCCGAAGGTGCGGCTGATGTCGCCGTGGCGCGAGGCGAACACCAGCGGGATCTCGTCGGAGGCTTCGGGCTGCACCTGCCAGGCGACCTGCAGGGCCATGCGGCCGAGTCGTTCCAGGCGCCGGCGCTGCATGGCGGGCATTTCCGCCAGCGGCGGTACGTCATCGCCGGCCGGCAGCCAGGGCGCGCGGGCCCAGTCGGCCCATTGCGCCGCTGTTCCGAGCCCGGGCGCGAAGGCGGCCCATTGGCTGACGACGAACCGGTTGTCCATGCGTGAATCCTCGCTCCCCTGCGAGATAAAGAAAAAGCCCGGCTTTCGGCCGGGCTTTCCTGAGACGTCTTGCGTCTGGCGTCCCCACGGGGATTCGAACCCCGGTCGCTACCGTGAAAGGGTAATGTCCTAGGCCTCTAGACGATGGGGACTTTGAATCGGTGGTGGAGCTAATCGGGATCGAACCGATGACCTCTACAATGCCATTGTAGCGCTCTCCCAGCTGAGCTATAGCCCCACCGAAGGAAGAAGCGAAAGTTTAGACAGGCGCCGCCGACTCGTCAAGCACAGGCTGCATTTTTTTTGTCGGCCGGCGCCGGTCCCGCTTCGGACAGGGTATGCGGGCCGTGTCCCTGGCCTTCAAGGTAGTCGAGCCACTTGTTGAGGAAACCGTTCATGCGCAGGCGGTGGCCGAGCATCACCTGCACGCTCGGGCGCAGGCCCAGGACGTCCTGCCAGCGGCGCCCGATGTAGCAGTGGGTGGCCTCGGCCTGGCGGGCGTCGCGGTACAGGCGCACGTAGGCCGAGGGATCGGGCTGGCCGGTGGCCGGGTCGAGCATGGCGTAGCTCAGCCGCAGTTCCACCGTATAGGTATGCAGGGCCAGCACTTCCAGGTGCAGGTCCAGGCCGCCCTCGACCCGCGAGACGTAGCGCCCGGGTGCCAGCGCCTGCGGCTGGAACATGCGGGTCAGGCGCTGGAAGTTTTCGCCGTACAGGCCCATGAGCCACTCGAAGCGGCTCAGTCGCGGCAGGTGCCGGTGCGTTGGCGTGGCGGCATGCATGGCCCGACTCTAGCACGCAGCCACGGGCACGCCAGGCGCCTCAGAACATGTGGCGGTGGATGCCCAGCTGGGCCAGCACCTTGCCCGAGATTTCCTCGATCGATGTGTGGGTGGTACTCAGCACCGGAATGTTCTCCTGGCGGAACATCGCCTCGGCCGCGATCACCTCGGCGCGGCAGGTCTCGAGGTTGGCGTAGCGGGAATTCGGGCGCCGCTCCTGGCGGATCTGCTGCAGGCGCACCGGGTCGATGGTCAGCCCGAAGAGCTTGCTGCGGTGCTTGCGCAGCCGCCGCGGCAGCTCCCTGCCCTCCAGGTCCTCGATGGTCAGCGGGTAGTTGGCCGCCTTCACACCGTAGTGAAGGGCCAGGTACAGGCAGGTCGGCGTCTTGCCCGAGCGCGACACGCCGACCAGAATAACGTCGGCGTCGTCGTAGTGCACGTCCATGCCGTCGTCGTGGGTGAGCGCGTAGTTGGTGGCGTTGATGCGCTGCTCGTAGGCAGCGAAGTCCACCAGGCCGTGGGCGCGGCCGACCCGCGACTGGCGCTTCTGGCCCAGCTCCCGCTCCAGCGGGCTGATGAAGGGCTCGAACGCGTCGAGCATCAGCGCCCCGCTCGCGGCCAGCAGGGCATTGAGGTCCGGGTCGACCACGGTGTTCACGACCACCGGGCGCAGCCCGCTGGCCAGCTCGGCAGCCCGGATCTCGGCCACGGCCGACTCGGCCTTCTCGAGGCTGTCCACGAAGGCGATGCGCCGGGTGGCGAATTCGATGCCGTTGAACTGGGTCAGCAGGCTATGGCCGATGGTCTCGGCGGTGATGCCGGTGCCATCGGAGACGTAAAAGACGTGGCGAACCCCTTCCATGCCGCGGTTTCCTCCGGCCCCGGGCGCCGCCGGGGCATGTTTTCCTAGACGATTCAAGCTTGTATGGCCTGCCCTGCGGTCGCATCATACGCAGCTTGAAATCATGGTACGCGGGGCGTCCCCACCGGCCGCCCGGCCCCGAGCGCACGGAGACCCCCTTGAACGCCGACGTCCTTTGGCTGCACGAACTCCGCCTGTCCGACCTGCCCCAGGTCGGCGGCAAGAATTCCTCGCTCGGCGAGATGATCGGCCACCTGGCCGAGCTCGGCGTCTCGGTGCCCGGCGGCTTCGCCACTACGGCCGATGCCTTCCGTCGCTTCATCGCCCACAACAACCTCAGCCAGCGCATCTACGACCGCCTGGCCACGCTGGACGTCGAGGACGTCGACGCCCTGGTGGCCGTCGGCGCCGAGATCCGCGGCTGGGTCACCGACGCGCCGCTGCAGCCCGAACTCGACCAGGCCATCCGCGGCGCCTACCGCCGGATGTGCGAGGAAGCCGGCGCCGCCGACCTGGCCGTCGCCGTGCGCTCCTCGGCCACCGCCGAGGACCTGCCCGATGCCAGCTTCGCCGGCCAGCAGGAAACCTTCCTCAACGTCACCGGCGAGGACGACGTGGTGCACAAGGTCAAGGAGGTCTTCGCCAGCCTCTACAACGACCGCGCCATCGCCTACCGCGTGCACCACGGCTTCAAGCACGAGGACGTGTTCCTGAGCGCAGGCATCCAGCTGATGGTGCGCTCGGACGTCGGCGCCTCGGGCGTGCTGTTCACGCTCGACACCGAATCGGGCTTCCGCGACGTCGTTTTCGTCACCGCCAGCTACGGCCTGGGCGAGATGGTCGTGCAGGGCGCGGTCAACCCGGACGAGTTCTACGTCTACAAGCCCACCCTGCGCCAGGGCAAGCCGGCGGTCCTGCGCCGCAACCTCGGCAGCAAGCAGCTGCGCATGGTCTATTCCGACGTGCCCGGCGAGCGAGTGAGGACCGAGGACACCCCGGCCGAGCTGCGCAACCGCTTCTCCATCACCGACGCCGATGTCGAGGAGCTCTCGCGCCAGGCCCTGGTGATCGAACAGCACTACGGCCGGCCGATGGACATCGAGTGGGGCAAGGACGGCCACACCGGCAAGCTCTACATCCTGCAGGCGCGCCCGGAAACGGTGCGTTCGCGCGCCCACGCCACCCAGATCGAGCGCTTCCACCTCGAAAAGCGCGGCGAAGTGCTGTCGGAAGGCCGCGCCATCGGCCACAAGATCGGCGCCGGCACCGCCCGCGTGGTGCGCAACCTCGCCGAGATGAGCAAGTTCCAGCCCGGCGACGTGCTGGTGGCCGACATGACCGACCCGGACTGGGAGCCGATCATGAAGCGCGCCGCCGCCATCGTCACCAACCGCGGCGGCCGCACCTGCCACGCGGCCATCATCGCCCGCGAGCTGGGCGTGCCGGCCGTGGTGGGCACGGGCGACGCGATGCAGTCGATCCCCGACGGCGCCGAGGTCACGGTCAGCTGCGCCGAGGGCGACACCGGCTACATCTACGCCGGCAAGCTCGGCTTCGAGGTCACCACCACCGACCTGGGCAACATGCCGCCGGCGCCGCTTAAGATCATGATGAACGTCGGCAACCCCGAGCGCGCCTTCGACTTCGCCCAGCTGCCCAACCAGGGCATCGGCCTGGCGCGCCTGGAGTTCGTCATCGCCCGCCAGATCGGCGTGCACCCCCGCGCCCTGCTCGAGTACGACAAGCAGCCGGCCGACCTGAAGAAGCAGATCGACCAGATCACCGCCGGCTACGCCGACCCGGTGAGCTTCTACGTCGACCGCCTGGCCGAGGGCATCGCCACCCTGACCGCGGCGTTCGCGCCGAACGCCGTCATCGTGCGCCTGTCCGACTTCAAGTCCAACGAGTACGCCAACCTGGTCGGCGGCAAGGCCTACGAGCCGCACGAAGAGAACCCGATGATCGGTTTCCGCGGCGCCTCGCGCTACGTGCACTCCGAATTCCGCGACTGCTTCGCGCTCGAGTGCCGCGCCGTGCGCAAGGTCCGCGACGAGATGGGCCTGACCAACTGCTGGATCATGATCCCGTTCGTGCGCACCCTCGACGAGGGCCGCGCCGTGCTCGAGACGCTGGAGGCCAATGGCCTCAAGCGCGGCGAGAACGGCCTGAAGGTGATCATGATGTGCGAGGTACCCTCCAACGCCCTGCTGGCCGACGAGTTCCTCGAGATGTTCGACGGCTTCTCGATCGGCTCGAACGACCTGACCCAGCTCGCGCTCGGCCTGGATCGCGACTCGGGCATCGTCGCGCACCTGTTCGACGAGCGCGACGCCGCGGTCAAGAAGCTGCTGTCGATGGCCATCTCCGCCGCCCGCGCCAAGGGCAAGTACATCGGCATCTGCGGCCAGGGCCCGTCCGACCACCCGGACCTGGCCGAGTGGCTGATGCAGCAGGGCATCGAGTCGGTGTCGCTCAACCCCGACACCGTCATCGACACCTGGCTGCGCCTGGCCAAGCTCAAGGCCAACTGAGCCCGGCGGCCGGATGACCCAGCCCGCCACCCCGGCCCCCTCCCCCGCCGCGACTGCGGCGGAGGAGGTCGCTTCGCCGCTGCAGGGGCTTGAGAATTCGCTGATCGAGATGCTGGGCACCAGCCCCTGGCTGGTGCGCGTCGCGCTGGCGGTGGTCGTCGGCCTGGTCGGCTGGTGGGCGGTGAAGCTGCTCACCCGCGGGCTGGACCGGGTGATGCAGCGCGCCGGCATGGACCAGATCCTGCGCGACTTCCTGCGCAACTTCGCCCGCGTGCTCGGCCTGGTGGTGGTGCTGGTGGCCGTGCTCGACGCGGTCGGCGTACCGACCACCTCGCTGCTGGCGGTACTGGGCGCAGCCGGCCTGGCGATCGGCCTGGCGCTGAAGGACTCGCTTTCGAACATCGCCTCCGGCGTGATGCTGATCGTGCTGCGCCCGTTCCGGGCCGGCGATGCGGTGGAGATCGCCGGCAAGGAAGGCGTGGTCGAACGCGTGCGCATCTTCCAGACCGTGCTGCGCGCCTACCAGAACCACGACATCATCCTGCCCAACAGCCAGATCACCACCCAGCCGATCGTGAACTTCACGTCGCGGCCGCAGCGGCGCATCGACCTGGCCGTAGGCATCGGCTACGGCGAGGAGATCCGCAAGGCGCGCGAAGTGCTCCTGGGCATCGCCCGTGGCCACGACAAGGTGCTGGCCACTCCGGAACCCGAAGTTCTGGTCGCCGGCCTGGGCGAATCGAGCGTGGACCTGGTGCTGCGCGCCTGGGTCGGCACGCCGGACTTCGTCGCCACCCGCAGCGACCTCACCGAGGCCGTGCACCGCAGCTTCAGCGAACAGGGCATCTCGATCCCCTTCCCGCAGCGCGACCTGCACATCTACCACCACGGCGGCGACGGCCGGGCGCTGCCGATCGACCAGGTGGTCACCCTCGCAGAAGGCGACGGCAAGCCGCGAACCTAGCGCCGGCCTGCGTCGCCATCAGCCGACGACGCGGTTGCGGCCGGCGTGCTTGGCTTCGTAGAGGCGCTGGTCGGCCTGGGAAACCATCTTCTCGTAGTTTGGCAGGCCGCCCCGGCCGGCCAGGCCGATGCTGGCGGTGATGCGCAGGCCCGGCGCCACGTCGTCGGATTCGATCGTTTCGATCGCCCTGCGCAGGCCTTCCGCCAGCTCGTGCGCCTGGGCCAGGCCGGTGCCGGGGAAGAGCAGCGCGAACTCCTCGCCACCCCAGCGCGCCACCTGCACCCGCGTGGGCTGGGAGCGCAGCACCCCGGCCACCCGGCGCAGCACCTCGTCACCGACGTCGTGCGAATAGCCGTCGTTGATGCGTTTGAAATGGTCGATGTCGAGCAGGCCGAACGACAGCTCGGTACCGCCCGTCACCGCCCGCCGCCAGGCCGCGGCCAGGGATTCCTCCATGCTGCGCCGGTTGGCCAGGCCGGTCAGGCCGTCGGTGCGCGAGAGCTGCTCGAAGACCTCGCTCTGCTTGCGGATGGTTTCGTTCTTCTGCTCGAGCTCGCTGTTCTTCTCGCTCAGCGCCCGCGTTCGCTCTTCCACCAGGCGGCTGAGCTGGTTCTCCCTGGCCTCGAGCCGGCCCACCCGGATCCGGTACAGGCCGTACAGGCCAAGGGCCAGCAGCGCGCCCGCCGCCGGCAGGAACCAGGGGCGCTGCCACAGCATCGGCTCGATCTCGAAGCTCACCGAGGCGGTCTCGGGGCTCCAGCCGCTGCCGCGCTGGGCCGCGCTGACCTGGAAGCGGTATTTGCCCGGCGGCAGGTTGGTGTACTGCGCGTTGCGAAGCTGGTTGCGCTCGACCCAGGCGTTGTCGAAGCCATCCAGACGGTAGCGGTAGCGGATCTGCTCGGGGGTGCGATAGCTGAGGCTGACGTAGTCGAGCTCGAGCTTGCGGGTGCCGGGCGGCAGCACCAGCTGGCCGTCGGCGCTGGTGTTGCGGTCGTCGACGCGGAGGCCCTCGATCACCACCGGCGGCGGCGCCAGCTGGTACTTGGGCAATTCGTCGGGCTGCACCACGGCCACACCGCGGGCCGTGGCGACCCAGATGCTGCCATCGCCGATGCGCAGCGCCGCCGGACCCGCGCCGCCATTGCACTGGGCGCTGCCCATGCCGTCGGCCTCGGCGAACTGCTGGTACTCGAGCCGGGCGGCGCGGCCGTCGGCACTGGCCTCCATGTCCTCGCGACGCACGTGGATGACGCCGGCGTTGGAGGTGAGCCAGAAGTTGCCATACGTGTCGACGACGACCTGGAACACCGCGTCCACCGGCAGCCCCTGGCGGCCACCGACGAGGTCGAGGCGGTTGCCGCGGTAGCGCAGCACGCCGCGGTCGGTGGCCAGCCAGAGCGTGCCGTCCGGATCTTCGTGCATGCCGAAGACGTCCTGGGCCTCGTCCATGCCCGAGATGTCGAGCCGGGTGATCTCCTCGCCGCGGATGCGCGCCGCGCCGTTGGAGGTGCCCACCCAGACCGAACCGTCGCTGGCCTCGAACAGGCTGAGCACGAAGTCGCGCGGCAGGCCGTCGCGTTCGAGCAGCACCCGGTCGCCGCCCTCGCCGCCCCGTCGCATCAGGCCGCGCGAGGTGCCGATCCACAGGCGGCCGTCGCGGCCCTCGAGCACCGCGCGCACTTGGTTCGAGGGCAGCCCGGAGCCGGCCAGCAGCCGCTCGCGCACGCTGCCGTCGCGCCATCGCACCAGGCCGGTGGAATAGGTGCCGATCCACAGGTTTCCGGCGCGGTCGCGCGCCAGGCTCAGCACCGAGTCGCCCTGCAGCCCTTCCAGGGGTTCGATGCGTTCGTCATGCCACCGGTCGAGCCCGCGGCTGGTGCCCACCAGCACCTCGCCCGGGCCGGCCTCGAGCAGGGCGCGCACGTAGTCGTCGGACAGCCCCTGGTGGCTGTCGATGGTGATGAAGGGGGTGTCGGTGAAGCGCATCAGGCCGGCATTGGTGCCGACCCACAGGTTGCCCTCGCGGTCGGAGAACAGCGAGGCGACGCGGCTGTTGGGCAGGCCGTCGGAAACCCCGAAACGCTCCAGTCCGCGGACGCCCAGGCGCATCAGGCCGCGGTCGACGGTGCCGATCCAGAGCGTGCCGTTCTCGTCGAGCTCCAGGCTCGCCACCGCCACGCCGGCCAGCTCCGCGTGGGCCGGCGCGAAACGGCCGCCCTGCCCCACGTACAGGCCATCCTCGGTGCCGGCGTAGAGCCGTCCGTCGGCGGCCACGGCCAGGCTCAAGACCGCGCTCGCCGGCAGCCCGGCGTCGGTGCCGAAGGCCTGCACGCGCTCGCCCTCGATGCGGGCGATGCCCTGTCCGGTGCCCACCCAGACCGCGCCCGAGCCATCCTCGGCCAGGGCATACGCCACCTCGGAAGGCAGGCCCTGGGACGCCGTGAAGCTCAGGGCCCGGTCGCCTTCCATCCGGGTCACGCCGCGGCTCTCGGTGGCGACCCAGAGCCGGCCGGCGCGGTCTTCGATGGCGGCGAAGGTTTCGTCCTGGGCCAGGCCTTCATCGCGCGTGTAGGTGGACCAGGCGCCGTCGCGCATCACGCTCACGCCGCCGCGCGAGGTCGCCACCACCAGGGCACCGCGCGGGCTGACGCTGACCGCGCGGACGCCGCTGTCGCGCAGGCCCTCGACGTTGTTGCGGCCGAAGCTGCGGAATTCCTGGCCGTTGTAGCGGACCACGCCTTCCCAGGTGGCGAACCAGAGGTAGCCCTCCGGCGTCTGCACGATCGAATTGACCTGGTTGTGCGGCAGGCCGTCGCGGGTGCTCCAGACCTCGCGGGCGTAACTTTCGAGCGGCTTGTCGTCGAGCGCCGACGCCGGCAACGCCGGCAGCGCCAGCAGCAGGGCCGCCAGCGCGATGCCCGGGCGGCGCTCAGCGCGCGCCATCGGCCTGGCCGCCCAGGCGACCCATGTGGGCGCGGTAGTGCGACAGCTCCCTGACCGACTCGCGGATGTCCGACAGCGCCGTGTGCGCGCCGACCTTGGCCACGCCCGCCAGCACGTCCGGCGCCCAGCGCCGGGCCAGTTCCTTGAGCGTGGACACGTCGAGGTTGCGGTAGTGGAAATAACGCTCGAGCCGCGGCATGTGCCGCACCAGGAAACGCCGGTCCTGGCAGATCGAATTGCCGCACATCGGCGATTTGCCGGCCGGCACCCAGTCGGCGAGGAAGGCCACGGTTTCGGCTTCGGCGCGGGCCATCGAGACCTCGCTGTCGAGCACGCGCTGCCACAGGCCGGACCGCGAGTGGGTGTTGCGGTTCCACTCGTCCATGGCCTCGAGCCGGGCCAGCGGGTGGCGGATGGCCAGCTCCGGGCCCTCGGCCAGCACATTGAGCTGGCTGTCGGTGACCAGGGTGGCGATCTCGAGCACCGAGTCGGTGTCCGGGTCCAGGCCGGTCATCTCCAGGTCGATCCAGACCAGGTTGGTGTCGTTGGCGGGCATGCGGTTCATCAACGGAGCGGAATTGACGGCATCATACCTGCGACCCCCTCGGATCAGACGACCGCATGCTTGGCCCGGACACTCTCGACCACTACCGCATCCTCGGCTCGATGCTCGCCCCCGCCCTGCTCATGGCGGCCACCGGCTCCCTGCTGATTTCGGCCAACAACCGGCTGGCCCGCGTGGTCGACCGCCTGCGCTCCCTGCTGGGCCACTGGGAGCAGGCCCCGGCCGCGGAACGCGCGGTGCTCGAGGCGCAGATCCGCCGCCATCGCGCCCGCGCCACCCATGTCCTGCGCGCCTGCGTGATGCTCTACGTCTCGCTGGGCTGTTATGTCGGCACCAGCCTGGCCCTGGCGATCGACGCCTTCAGCGGCTTCCGGCTGGGCCTGGCGCCCACGGTGCTGGCCGTCGCCGGCGTGCTGAGCATGCTGATGGCCAGCCTGTTCCTCGGCCTGGAGGTGGTGATGGCCGTGCGCACCTTCGACGCCGAGCTCGACCAGGAAATGAGCCGCCGCGGCCGCGGCGGCTGATCAGAGCCCGGGGCGGGCGCGCTTGCGCCGGAAGTACTCGGTGAGCCGCTGCCCGGCCTCGTCGCCCATCAGGCCGCCCTCGGCCTCCAGGCGGTGGTTGTGGCGCGGGTCGGTGAGCAGGTTGAAGACGCTGCCGGCGGCGCCGGTCTTGGGATCCTTCGCGCCGTAGACCACCCGCGCCAGCCGCGCATGCACCATCGCCATCGAACACATGGCGCAGGGCTCGAGCGTCACGTAGAGCGTGCAGCCGGTGAGCCGGTAGTTGCCCAGCGCCTGCCCCGCCCGCCGCAGCGCCACGATCTCGGCGTGGGCCGTGGGGTCGTTCTCGGCGATGTTGCGGTTCCAGCCCTCGGCCACCCGCTGGCCGTCGGGCCCGACCAGCACCGCGCCCACCGGGACCTCGCCCTCGCTCTCGGCCCGGTCGGCCAGTTCGAGCGCGTGGTGCATCCAGCGGTGGTCATCGACGGTGAACTCGGGCTTTCTCATTCCCACTCTATTGTAAACAAGACATTTTTATCTTTTATATTCAATGGCTTATTTTCCTGCTAATTGGTAATACCATGAAAAATACCATGCTCAGAAAAGGCTTAACAATATTTTGAAAAATTGCCTACTGAGCGCTGCCGCACAGCTCCATAGGCCGCTTTCCTGGCTTTGCTTCCAGATGTATGCTCTTCTGCTCCTGCAGTTAATGGATCACCGCAAACAGGTTACTCGCCTGGGGATTCCCTTTCGACCCGAGCATCCGTATGAGACTCATGCTCGATTATTATTATTATAGAAGCCCCCATGAATAAATCGCTCATCATTTTCGGCATCGTCAACATAACCTCGGACAGTTTCTCCGATGGAGGCCGGTATCTGGCGCCAGACGCAGCCATTGCGCAGGCGCGTAAGCTGATGGCCGAGGGGGCAGATGTGATCGACCTCGGTCCGGCATCCAGCAATCCCGACGCCGCGCCTGTTTCGTCCGACACAGAAATCGCGCGTATCGCGCCGGTGCTGGACGCGCTCAAGGCAGATGGCATTCCCGTCTCGCTCGACAGTTATCAACCCGCGACGCAAGCCTATGCCTTGTCGCGTGGTGTGGCCTATCTCAATGATATTCGCGGTTTTCCAGACGCTGCGTTCTATCCGCAATTGGCGAAATCATCTGCCAAACTCGTCGTTATGCATTCGGTGCAAGACGGGCAGGCAGATCGGCGCGAGGCACCCGCTGGCGACATCATGGATCACATTGCGGCGTTCTTTGACGCGCGCATCGCGGCGCTGACGGGTGCCGGTATCAAACGCAACCGCCTTGTCCTTGATCCCGGCATGGGGTTTTTTCTGGGGGCTGCTCCCGAAACCTCGCTCTCGGTGCTGGCGCGGTTCGATGAATTGCGGCTGCGCTTCGATTTGCCGGTGCTTCTGTCTGTTTCGCGCAAATCCTTTCTGCGCGCGCTCACAGGCCGTGGTCCGGGGGATGTCGGGGCCGCGACACTCGCTGCAGAGCTTGCCGCCGCCGCAGGTGGAGCTGACTTCATCCGCACACACGAGCCGCGCCCCTTGCGCGACGGGCTGGCGGTATTGGCGGCGCTGAAAGAAACCGCAAGAATTCGTTAACTGCACATTCGGGATATTTCTCTATATTCGCGGTTCAGCAGGCATGTCCCCTTTGAGGGCGACCCGACGACAGGATAATCGACCTTATGGTGCGCAAATATTTCGGCACAGACGGTATTCGTGGCAAAGCCAACGAAGGCGCGATGACGGCGGAAACCGCCTTGCGCGTCGGCATGGCGGCTGGCCGTGTCTTTCGTCGCGGTGACCACCGCCATCGTGTCGTGATCGGCAAGGATACGCGCCTGTCGGGCTATATGCTTGAACCCGCGCTCACAGCCGGTTTCACCTCGATGGGCATGGACGTATTCCTTTTTGGCCCGCTGCCGACAACGTATAGGAAGAATAAACGCCCTTTTCACCCAAGTCCAACAGCTTTGGACCGCAGTTGACTCTTTCGACACCCCTGCGATGCAACCCAATCCGGCTGACGGGGAGCCAGCAACGCTGAAAATTTACCCTCCTCTTTCCCACTAGCGGCTCCTTTTCCGACAACCAGCACGGCGGATCCCTGCCGCGGCGCTGTGAACGCAGCATTTTGATTGGTATCGTTGGCCTTCAGGCTCGTCAGTCAAACAGACCCAGGAGCAGCTCAGCCGGTGGCGCCCGGCTTTCGGGTAACGCCCTGGTCCCGCTGGTTTCGGCTTTGTGCTTCAGGTGATCAAGGATCTGCTTGATCACTATAGGGTCTTCAATGCAGGCGATGACTTTCATGGCGCCGCCGCAGCCGCTGCAGGTCTCGATGTCGATATTGAAAACACGCTTGAGCCGTTGCGCCCATGTCATCGACGCTCGCCGTTGTGCTGGTGTTGCCGGTTCATCAGCCACCCTGACCTTGTTGCCCCTGCCCCGTTTTGCCGGCGTGACCAACGCCCGGTGCCGACTGTTGGGTGCGAACACCCCGTGGAAGCGGGTTAGGTTGACTCTGGGCTTCGGTACCAGGGCGGCCAGCCTTGCAATGAAATCCAATGGTTCGAAAATGACGTGCGTGGTGCCGTCCCGGTACGGCGTCTTGAGCTGGTAGCGCACGTTGCCGCCTCGTGTTAACGACAGCCGCTTCTCGGATACCGCCGGGCGGCTGATGTACCGGCACAGCCGTTCGAGCTTCTTGCGTTCATCGGCCCTGGCCGCCACGCCGGCGTGCAGGCTGGACCCGGCTACCTTGCCAATCCCGTCACCGAACGGATCACCACTGGTCGGCAGAGTTTGCAAAGTGAACACCTTTCGCCCCGCCTGTGAACCGACAGCGATACGGTAAGTGATCGAGTGCCCCAGCAGGGGTGTCATCGGGTCGTCATCCACCGCATCCGAGGCCAGATAGCTGTTTTCGACATCCCGTTCCAGCAGGCCTTGCCGTTCCAGATAGCGACCCACCCGGTGGGCGATGGTGTGCGTCAGCTGGGTGAGCTCTGGGCTGGTCGGCGCCTTGACCCAGCGGAAACGCGCTGAGCCGTGGGATTGCTCGACATACACACCGTCGAGAAACAGCATGTGGAAGTGAACATTCAGATTGAGCGCCGATCCAAAACGCTGGATCAGGGTGACCGCGCCCGTCTTGGCCACTTGGTGGGTATGGCCCGCTTTCTTGACCAGGTGCGTGGCAATGACGCGGTAAACGATGCCCAGCACCCACCCCATGATCTCGGGCCGGCTGGCAAACAGGAAACGCAGCTGAAACGGGAAGCTCAACACCCACTGACGCATGGGTTGTTCAGGCAGTACTTCATCAACCAGCAAGGCGGCACTTTCGGCCATCCGCCGCGCCCCACAGCTCGGGCAGAAACCGCGACGCTTACAGCTGAAAGCGACCAGGTGCTCGGCGTGGCAAGACTCGCAGCGAACCCGTAGAAAGCCATGCTCCAGCCGCCCGCATTGGAGAAATTCTTCAAATTCCCGTTGCACATAGCCCGGCAATTCCTTTCCCTGCTCTGCCATAAGCGCAGCGAATGCCGGGTAATACTCGTCAACGATCTGATAGAGAAGGGTTTGCTCGGGTCGGTGGCTCTGGTAACGACCAGTATCCCGATCCCGGCTGGCCGTCCTGGCCGCCACATGAGGCATGTTCCGCGTCCTTGCAATACTGTGTTTACATACAGTCTATCGCTTAGCGGAAAGTTCTTTTACCCTCAGCCGAAATGCCTGCCGTTGCTAGACATTGCCAGCCAGTGCCCGTCACTCCCACTCGATGGTCGCGGGCGGCTTGCCGCTGATGTCATAAACGACACGAGAAATATCCCGTATCTCATTGATTATGCGGCGCGAAACCGTGTCGAGGAAGTCGTAGGGCAGATGCGCCCAATGGGCCGTCATGAAGTCCACGGTCTCCACCGCGCGCAGCGCGATGACCCACTCGTAGGCGCGGGCGTCGCCGACCACGCCGACCGACTTGACCGGCAGGAACACCGCGAAGGCCTGCGAGGTCTTGTCGTACCAGCCGGCCTTGCGCAGTTCCTCGATGAAGATGGCGTCCGCGCGGGCCAGGATGTCGGCGAACTCGCGCCTGACCTCGCCCAGGATGCGCACGCCCAGGCCCGGGCCCGGGAACGGGTGCCGGTAGACCATCTCGCGCGGCAGGCCGAGCTCGACGCCGATGCGCCGCACCTCGTCCTTGAACAGCTCGCGCAGCGGCTCGACCAGGCCCAGCTTCATGTGCTCGGGCAGGCCGCCGACGTTGTGGTGGCTCTTGATGACGTGGGCCTTGCCGGTCTTCGAGCCGGCCGATTCGATCACGTCCGGGTAGATCGTGCCCTGCGCCAGCCACTTCACGTTGCGCAGCTTGGCCGACTCTTCCTCGAAGATCTCGACGAACAGACGGCCGATGATCTTGCGCTTGGCCTCGGGCTCGGAGACCCCGGCCAGGGCGGCGAAGTAGCGGTCGGCGGCGTTGACGCGGATGACCTTCACGCCCATGTGCTCGGCGAACATCGCCATCACCTGGTCGCCTTCCTGCCAACGCAGCAGGCCGGTGTCGACGAACACGCAGGTGAGCTTCTCGCCGATGGCCCGGTGCAGCAGCGCGGCCACCACCGACGAATCGACGCCGCCGGACAGGCCCAGCAGCACCTCGTCGTCGCCGACCTGCTCGCGCACGCGCCGGACCTGGTCGTCGATGATGTTGGCGGCGGTCCACAGGGTCTCGCAGCCGCAGATGTCCACCGCGAACTTGCGCAGCATCTGCTCGCCGGACCGGGTGTGGGTCACCTCGGGGTGGAACTGCACGCCGTACCAGCGCCGCGCCTCGTCGGCCATGGCGATGATCGGCACCGAGCCGGTGCGCGCGACCACCTCGAAGCCCGGCGGCACCTGGGTGACGCGGTCGCCGTGGCTCATCCACACGTCCAGGCGCGGCGGGCTGCCGGCGTGGTCCTTGAGGCCGTCGAGCAGGCTGCTGGTCGCCGTGACCTCGACCTCGGCATAGCCGAACTCGCGGTGGTGGCCGGCCTCGACCTTGCCGCCATGCTGCATCGCCAGGGTCTGCATGCCGTAGCAGATGCCCAGGATCGGCACGCCGGCCTCGAACACGTCCTGCGGGGCGCGCGGCGAGCCTTCTTCGGTGGTCGACTCCGGGCCACCCGAGAGGATGATGCCCTTCGCGCCCCAGGCGGCGATCTCGGCCGGGTCGTGGTCCCAGGCCCAGATCTCGCAGTAGACGCCCAGCTCGCGGATGCGGCGGGCGATCAGCTGCGTGTACTGCGCGCCGAAATCGAGGATGAGGATCTTGTCGCCGTGGATATCGGTCATGGCGTGGCTCAGCCCATCCTGTAGTTCGGGGGTTCCTTGGTGATCTGCACGTCGTGCACGTGCGCCTCGCGGGTGCCGGCATTGGTGACGCGCACGAACTTGGGCCGCGTGCGCATCTCCTCGATGGTGGCGCAGCCCACGTAGCCCATCGACGAGCGCAGGCCGCCGGCGAGCTGGTGCACGATGTTGCGCACCGGGCCGCGGTAGGGCACGCGGCCCTCGATGCCCTCGGGCACGAGCTTGTCGGCGTCGGACGCGTCCTGGAAGTAGCGGTCCTTGCTGCCCATCTCCATCGCGCCCAGCGAACCCATGCCGCGGTAGCTCTTGTAGCTGCGGCCCTGGAAGAGCTCGGTCTCGCCCGGGCTTTCCTCGGTGCCCGCGAACAGGCCGCCGATCATGATGCAGCTGGCGCCGGCCACCAGGGCCTTGGCGATGTCGCCCGAATAGCGGATGCCGCCGTCGGCGATCAGCGGGATGCGGCCCTTGAGCGCCTCGGCCACCATGCCCACGGCGGTGATCTGCGGCACGCCCACGCCGGCGACGATACGGGTGGTGCAGATCGAGCCGGGGCCCACGCCCACCTTGACGGCATCGGCGCCGGCGTCCATCAGGGCCAGGGCCGCGTCGCCGGTGACGATGTTGCCGCCGATGACCTGCAGCTTCGGATAGGCCTTCTTCACCCAGGCCACGCGGTCGAGCACGCCCTGGCTGTGGCCATGGGCGGTGTCGACCACCACCACGTCCACGCCGGCGGCCACCAGCGCCTCGATGCGCGCCTCGGTGTCGCCGCCCACGCCGACCGCGGCGCCGACCAGCAGCTGCTCGTCGACGTCCTTGGCGGCATTGGGGTTGTCGCGCGCCTTCTGGATGTCCTTGACGGTGATCAGGCCCTTGAGCGCGAAGCCGTCGTCGACCACCAGCACCTTCTCGATGCGGTGCTTGTGCATCAGGCCCAGCACCTCGTCGTCGCTGGCGCCCTCGCGCACCGTGACCAGCTTTTCCTTGCGGGTCATGATGTTCTTCACCGGGTCGTCGAGCTTCTTCTCGAAGCGCATGTCGCGGCTGGTCACGATGCCCACCAGCTGCCCGCCGTCCACCACCGGCACGCCGGAGATGTTGCGGGCGCGGGTGAGCTTGATCACCTCGCCAATGGTGGTCTGCGGCGTCACGGTGAAGGGCTCGCGGATGACGCCGGCCTCGAAGTTCTTCACCTGCTGCACGTGCGCGGCCTGCTGCTGCAGCGACATGTTCTTGTGGATGATGCCGATGCCGCCGAGCTGGGCCATGGCGATGGCCAGGCGGGCTTCGGTGACGGTGTCCATGGCGGCCGAGACGATCGGCAGGTTGAGCCGGATGCCGCGCGTGAGCTGCGTGGCGAGGCTGACGTCCTTGGGCAGGACCGCGGAGTGGGCGGGGACGAGGGAGACGTCGTCGAACGTCAGTGCTTCTGCCTGGATGCGCAGCATGGAGCGGCTCCGGGGGATGGGAAGCGCGGCATTATATCTTGTGGGAGGGCCTACAGGCCCGACTTTCTTTTCGGGCCTGCAGGCCCTCGCCCGGTCAGAGCAGGGCCAGGCTCAGGGCCGGCCACCAGGTCAGCAGGGCCACGGCCAGGCCCAGCACGAGGAAGAACGGCAGGCAGGCCCGCACCAGGGTGCCGATGGGCTTGCCGAAGCGGTAGGCGGCGATGAACAGGTTCATGCCCACCGGCGGGGTGAAATAGCCCAGCTGCAGGTTGGCCAGCATCACGATGCCCAGATGCACCGGGTGGATGCCGAAGGCCGCCGCCACCGGCATCAGCAGCGGCGTGAGGATGACGATGGCCGAGAAGATGTCCAGCAGCATGCCCACGGCCAGCAGGAACAGGTTGAGCCAGAGCAGGAACACCCAAGGGCTGTCGACGTGCTCGCGCAGCGTTTCGAACAGCCGGGTCGGCACTTCCTGGTCGACCAGCCAGTTCGACAGCGCCAGCGCCGCGCCCAGGATCATCAGGATCGCACCCACCAGGCGCATGGATTCGGCCATCACCCCGGGCAGCTTCCCGAGGGGTATTTCCTTTTTGATCCAGACGGTTACAAGAAGAACATAAAGTGCCGTCACAGCCGCGGCCTCGCTCGCCGCCAGCGCCCCGGAATAGATCGCGCCCAGCACGATCAGGGGCAAGGGCAGCTCCCAGGCACACTCGGCCAGCGAGGCCCGGAGTTCGCGCGGGTCGAAGCGGTGCCGGGCCCGGGCAATGCCCTTGCCGGCCCACATCGCATGCAGCGACAGCAGCCCGACCATCAGCAGCCCCGGAAGCAGGCCGGCCAGGAACAGGTCCGGGATGGTCACCGGGGTCGGCCCGCCCACCTGCCCGGCCACGAAGCCATAGACGATCAGCGGCAGCGAGGGCGCGAACAGCAGGCCCAGGCTGCCGGCCGAGGTGACCAGGCCGAGGCTGTAGCGCTCGCTGTAGCCGGCCTCGCGCAGCGCCGGATAGAGCAGCGCGCCCAGGGCCACGATGGTCACGCCGGAGGCACCGGTGAAAGCGGTGAACAGCGCGCAGGCGACGATGGCGACGATCGCCAGCCCGCCCGGCATCCAGCCCAGCAGCGCGTTCGACAGGCGCACCAGCCGCCGCGGCGCCCCGCCCTCGCCCAGCAGGTAGCCGGCCAGGGTGAACAGGGGGATGGCGATCAGGCCCGGCATGTCGCCCAGCCGGTAGAACTCGACGGCCACCACGACCAGGTCGTAGCCGGCCAGGTGGAAGCCCAGCAGTGCCACGGCCAGGATCACCGCGAACAGCGGCATGCCCAGGGCCGCCAGCAGCAGCACGATCGCCAGGCCGGTGCCCAGGCTCATGCCCCGCCCTCCCCGGGCTCGGACGGATCGGCCAGGGCCGAGAGCACGAAGCGCAGGGCCATCAGCCCGAAACCGGCCGGCAGCGCCAGCATCGGCACCCAGCTCGGGACGCCGGCGACGAAGGGCACCGGTGCCTCGCGCTCGAGCGCCACCAGGCCGACGCCGAGCCAGGCGAGGTAGCCGCAGCAGGCCGCGGCGGCCAGCTGGGCGATGAACCAGGCCACGCGCCGCGCCGGCGGCGGCAGCACCCGCGGCAGCGCGTCGATGGCGATGTGGCGCTGGCCGCGGGTGGCGCCCAGGGCGCCGAGCAGGGCCAGCCAGAGCACGCCGGCGCGCGAGAGCGGCTCGGCCCAGGCCAGGCCGGTGTCGAAGAACATCCGCAGGCCGATCTGGGCCAGCGAAAGCAGCAGCAGCCCGCCCAACAGGGCCGCCAGCAGCCCGTCCTCGGCGCGGTGCAGGCGCTGCAGCCAGCGGCGCGCGGCCGCCACTCAGTCGGCCTTCGGCGCCGCCAGCGCCTCGCGCACCGCGGCCAGCAGCGCCGGCGAAATCTCGCCGCTGGCGGCCATGCGCGAGATCACCTGCTCGCCGGCGGCGCGCCAGCGCGCGGCTTCTTCCGGCTCGAGCGAGCCCACCGAGAGCCCCTGCTTCTTCATCGCCTCGAGCGCCGCCTCGTTGTCGCGCTGCACGTTGGCGTCCATGCGCCGGGCGGCGGCATCGAAGGCGCGGGCCAGCACGGCCTGGTCGGCCGCCGAAAGCTTCTTCCAGGCTTTTTCGTCGAGCACCAGGTAGCCGACCACGAAGGTCAGCGGCAGGTCCACCATGTGCCGCATCCGGCCGTGCCACTGCAGGGCGACCGCGCCGCTGGGCGTGTTGGCGACGGTGTCGACCATGCCGGTCTGCAGGCTGGTGAACACGTCGCCGATCGGCAGCGGGATCGCGCTGACCCCGGCGGCCTCGAAGGTGCGGATGGCGATGGTGTCGTTGTGCGGCACCCAGAGCTTGATGCCGGCGATGTCGGCGCGGCTGTGCAGCGGCTTGGCGCCCATCAGGTAGGCGAAGCCGACGCCCGAGACGCCGAGCATGCGCAGGCCGCGCTCCTCGAAGCCTTTGGCCAGCATCGGGTCGGCGACGGCGCGGGCGCGCGCCACTTCGTCCCAGGAATCGAACAGGAACGGCAGGCTGTAGAGCGGCGCGTCCGGATAGACCTGCGACAGCTCGCTGGCCGTGAGCACGCCGCCCTGCAGCTGGCCCAGGCGCATCTTGCGCAGCACCACCGCGTCGTTGCCCATCACGCCGCCCGGGTAGAACTTCACGTCGACCCGGCCCTCGGTGCCCTGCCTGACCTCGGCGGCGGCGGCACGCAGCTCGCGCATCCAGGCCGAACCGTCCGGGGCCAGGGTGGCGATCTTGATCGTCTGCGCGCCGGCCGGCAGGGCCAGCAGGGCGAGGAGCAGCAGGGTCAGCAGGCGGGGCATGGGTTCTCCGTCAGAAGTAGTCGCGGCCGCTTTCCACGAGCGCCTTGGCGCGATCCTGGGCCAGCACGTTCATCAAGGTAAAGCCCGGTTCGCGCGGGTCGGCGTCCAGCACCTCGGCGAGCAGGCGGTCGTGCAGCGCCTGGTCGAACACCAGGCGGGCGTAGCTTTCGGCCATCAGGGTCTTGGCGTACAGGTTGCGGCCGCCGCTCAGGGCGATGGCCGCCTCGAAGTGGGCGCGCCCGCGTTCGGGCTGGCCGCCGACCGATTCGGGCCGCAGCGAATCGAGCACGCCGAGGTAGACCCGGGCCATGCCGCGGTCGTGCGCCGGGTCGATGGCGACCACGCGCTCGAGCAGGGCCTGCACCTTGGGCAGGTCGGCGATGGCGCCCCAGTCCTCGCTGTTGGCCTGGATGCGGGTGGCCCAGGCCGAGCCGAGCGCGTACAGGCCATCGACCTGCGCCGCCGGCGCCCGCGCCACGGCGGCCTGGAAGGGCTCGACCGGGCCGTCGATCGCGGCGCACAGCGCGGCGTCCTGCAGGCAGGTGCCGCGCCGCGCGTAGTCCATGGCCTTGTCGGCCAGCCGGCGGGCGCGTTCGGCGTCGCCTTCGGTGAAGCTGCCGGCATAGGCGCCGTTGAGGCCGGCGGCGGCGAACAGCAGCGGCGCATTGCGGGCCTTGCCCGGCGACTGGCCCTGGACCATCGCATCGACCAGCAGCAGGTAGGCCGGCAGGCCGTCGCGCACCGTGGCCGGGTCGTTGCTGTCGTAGACGGCGGCGCCGAGCTGGTCGGCGAAGCGGTCGCCGGCGCGGCCGATCACCGCCGCGCAGCCGGCCAGCAGGCAGGCCACCAGCAGAGCGGCGAGGAGGCGTGGAGCGTTGGCGGTTCGGTTCGGCATGGCGCGTGCTCCCGTGTGCCGGCTCAGCGTGATGCCGGTGCCGCGTCCAGGGCCTCGGCGGCCTCGAGCGTGTTCTGCATCAGCGTGGCCACCGTCATCGGCCCCACCCCGCCGGGCACCGGCGTGATCCACGAAGCCCGCTGCGCCGCCGCCTCGAAGCCGACGTCGCCCACCAGGCGCCCGTCCTCGAGCCGGTTGATGCCCACGTCGATCACCACGGCACCGGGCTTGACCCACTCGCCCGGCACGATGCCCGGCCGGCCGACGGCGACGACCAGGATGTCGGCCTCGCGCACGTGGCGCTCGAGCGTTTCGCGCGGGGTGAACTTGTGGCAGCAGGTGGTGGTGCAGCCGGCGATCAGCAACTCCAGCGCCATCGGCCGGCCGACGTGGTTGCTGACGCCGACGATGGTGGCGCTCTGGCCGCGCACAGGCCGATCGGTATAGGCCAGCAGCGTGGTGATGCCGCGCGGCGTGCAGGGGCGCAGGCCGAACTGGCGCAGCGCCAGGTGGCCGACGTTTTCCGGGTGGAAGCCGTCGACGTCCTTGCGCGGCTCGATGCGGTGGATCAGCTGGCTGCCGTCGCGGCCGCCGGGCAGCGGCAGCTGCACGAGGATGCCGTGGATGGCCGGGTCGGCGTTGAGCCGGTCGATCAGCGCGTGCAGTTCCTCGTCCGGCGTATCGGCCGGCAGGTCGAAGTCGATCGCGCGGATGCCGACCTTCCTGGCGGCGCGGCGCTTGTTGCGCACGTACACGGCCGACGCCGGGTCGTCGCCGACCAGCACCACCGCCAGGCCCGGGGCCGCCTTGCCGGCGGCCAGCCGCGCCTTGACCCGTTGGGCCAGGTCGTCGAGGAGGGTGTCGGCAATGCCCTTGCCGTCGAGGATGCGCGCGCTCATGGCACGATTATCCCCGAAGCCCAACCTGCCCCGCCACCAATGCCTGCAACCGACACCAACGCCCTCGAGGCCGCCGCCTTCCGCCGCCTGCTCGCCCACCTGCGCGAGCGCAGCGACGTGCAGAACATCGACCTGATGGTCCTCGCGGGTTTTTGCCGCAACTGCCTGGCCGACTGGCTGCAGCAAGCCGCCTCGGAGGCCGGCCTCGCCATGGACCGCGACCAGGCCCGCGAACACGTCTACGGCATGCCTTTCGCCGACTGGAAGGCCCGCCACCAGCGCGAGGCGACGCCGGAGCAGTTGGCCGCCTTCGAAGCCAGCCGGCGCCGCCACGGGCCATAAAAAACGCCCCGGCCGAGGGGCCGGGGCGTGCAATTCCCAACTGACGGGAAGGAGAGAGACGGATCAGGCGCGCTTGCGGACGGCCCGGCCGGTGGCCGGCCGGGCGGCGCGGCGCGGCTTGCGGGCGGCCGGCCTGGCCTGGATGAAGCGGGACTCGAACTCGGCCTGGGCGCGCTCGGCGATGGCCTCGGCCTGCTCGCGCAGGCGGGCGACCTGGCGGCCGGCCTCGTTGGCCACCGTGTCGGCGCGGCCACGCAGGGCGGCGGCGCGATCGGCGGCGGAGCGGATGCGGCGAACCGCCTCGCGGCGGGTCAGCGCGAAGGCACCGAGGCCGGCGAGCAGCACGGTGCGCGGGGTGACCGGGGTGGCGGTGGCGGTGCGACGACGAGGGGTGGACTTGCGGGTCATGGCAGGCCTCTCTGGCGGGGCCGGACGGCCCTTTTCGCCTTGCAGTCTCGGCGGCGCGGCCAGAGTTTTCACACTACTCACGGCTTGCGGGCCGCGCGTGGCCGGGCGATGCTGCCCGGGTCCCCCAAGGAGCCTGACGATGGCCGCGAAGAAGTCCGCCTGGGCCAAGTTTCCGCATTCCGCCAAGGCCTTCGACTACCCCGGCGACAAGCTCGCCAAGGCCTGGGCCGCGCTGCATGCCGGCGATGCCGAGCCCTTCCCCGACGACAAGCGCGCCGCGGCGCTGATCAAGGCCGCCGGCAAGGCCGCGCCCAAGGGCCTGGATGCCGCCGCCCTGGCCGAAGCCCTGCAGGACGCCTGGCGCGATTTCCATCGCGGCGATTTCCAGCAGGCCTTCGAGGCCGGCCAGGCCCTGGGCCCGGTGGGCGCGTCGGTGGCCTGCAAGGCGCTGGCGATCCACGCCTCCTACCTCGTGGACGACGAGGACGAGCAGCTCAAGCGCTACGAACAGGCCGGCAAGCTGGCCGAGGCGGCCATCGCCGCCCTGCCCGGCGAGGCCAACAGCCACTACCGTTTCGCCCACGCGATGGGGCGCTACAGCCAGGGCATCTCGATCGCCAAGGCGCTCAAGATGGGCCTGGCCACCAAGGTGCGCAAGGCGCTCGAGCAGGCCCTGGAACTGGCGCCCAGGCACGCCGAGGCGCACACGGCGCTGGGCCTGTACCACGCCGAGATCATCGACAAGGTCGGTGCCATGATCGGCGGCCTGACCTACGGCGCCAAGGCCGCCGAAGCCGACAAGCACATCGCCACGGCGCTCAAGCTCACGCCCGCCTCGCCGATCGCCCACGCCGAACACGCCAACCTGCTCCTGCTGCTGCATGGCGACAAGCGCGAGGACGATGCCGCCGCCGCGTTCGAGAAGGCCGCCAGGCTCAAGCCGCGCGACGCCATGGAAGCCCTGGACGCCGAATTCGCCCGTGCCCAGATCGAGTGAACTGCGCGGCCTGAGCGAGGCCGAGGCGGCGCGCCGCCTGGCGGAATCGGGCCCGAACGAACTGCCGGCACCGCCGCGACGCGGCCTGGGCCGCATCGCCGCGCAGGTGATGACCGAGCCCATGTTCCTGCTGCTGGCGCTCGCCGCCGGTGCCTACCTGGTGCTGGGCGAACCGGCCGAGGGCGCGCTGCTGGCCAGCTTCGCCTTCATCACCATCGGCCTGGTGGTGGTGCAGGAACGGCGCAGCGAGCGCGCGCTCGAGGCGCTGCGGGCGCTGGGCGCGCCGCTCGCCGTGGTGCTGCGCGAAGGCCAGGCGCGGCGCATCCCGGCCGCCGGCGTGGTGCCCGGCGACCTGCTGGTGCTCGAGGAAGGCGCACGCGTACCGGCCGACGGACGCCTGCTCTCGGCGCGTTCGCTGGCGGTGGACGAATCCCTGCTCACCGGCGAAAGCGTGCCGGTCGACAAGCAGGCTGGCGCCGGCGACGAAGCCGGCGAGGCTTTCGCGGGCACCCTGGTGGTCGGCGGCACCGGCCTGGCCGAGGTCACCCGCACCGGCATCGCCACCCGCAGCGGCCAGATCGGGCAGGCCCTGGCCGGCATCGACATCGAGTCCACGCGCCTGCAGCGCAATACCGCCCGCCTGGTGCGCCTGTTCGGCGTGCTGGCCCTGTGCGTGAGCCTGTTGCTGCTGCTGGTGCATGGGGCGATCCGCGGCGAATGGGTGCAGGGCCTGCTGTCGGCGATCGCCGTGGCGATGGCGATGCTGCCCGAAGAGTTCCCGCTGGCGCTGGCGGTGTTCCTGGCCCTGGGCGCCTGGCGCATGGCGCGGGTGGGCGTGCTGGTGCGGCGCGCCGCCGTGGTGGAAACCCTGGGCGCCGCGACGGTGCTGTGCGTGGACAAGACCGGCACGCTCACCGAGAACCGCATGCGCGTGGCCTGGCTCGACGACGGCCGCATGCCGGCCCGTTTCGACGCCGCCACCACCCTGCTGCCGGCCCTGCAGCCGGTGCTGGAAGCCGCCATCCTCGCCAGCCGCGCCCACTCGATGGACCCGATGGACCGCGCCCTGCAGTCGCTGGCGCCGGGCGCGCTGGCGCAGGCCGAGGCCGGCCATCTGCCGCTTTCGCCGGAGCTGCCGGCGATGAGCGTGGCGCATGCCCTGCCCGGCGGCGGACTGCGGGTGGCCACCAAGGGTGCCCCCGAAGTGGTGGCGGCGCTGTGCGGACTGTCCGGCGAGGCCCTGGACGCCGTGCACGCGCGTGCCGCCGACGCGGCGGCGAACGGGCTGCGCGTGCTCGGCGTGGCCGAGGCGCGGATCGATGGTGCGCTTCCCGGGGACCAGCGGGCGTTGCCCCTGCGCTGGCTCGGCCTGGTCGGCTTCGAGGACCCGCTGCGCGAGTCCGTGCCGGCCGCCGTCGCCGAGGCCAGGAGCGCCGGCATCCGCGTGGTGATGATGACCGGCGACTTCGCCCCCACCGCCCGCGCCATCGCCGCCCAAGCCGGGCTGGAAGCGCCCGGGGAAGTGATGCTGGGCCAGGACCTCACCGAGCTCGACGATGCCGCGCTGGCCGCGACGGCGGGGCGGACCTCGGTGTTCGCGCGCATGCGCCCGGAACAGAAGCTGCGCCTGGTCGAGACGCTCAAGGCGCGCGGCGAAGTGGTGGCGATGACCGGCGACGGGGTCAACGACGCGCCCGCGCTCAAGTCAGCGCACATCGGCATCGCGATGGGCCAGCGCGGCACCGACGTGGCGCGCGAGGCGGCGCCGCTGGTGCTGGTGCAGGAGGATTTCGGCCTGATCGTGGCCGCCGTGCGCCAGGGCCGGCGCATCTTCGACAACCTGCGCAAGGTGATGCTCTACATCGTCGCCATCCACGTGCCGATCGCCGGCCTGGCCATAGTGCCCCTGCTGCTGGGCCTGCCGCCGCTGCTGCTGCCGGCGCACGTGGTGCTCATCGAGATGGTGATCGACCCGATGTGTTCGATCGCCTTCGAAAGCCAGCCTGCCGAACCCGACCTCATGCAGCAGCCGCCGCGGCCGCTGGACGAGGGACTGGTGGGTCCCGGCCAGCTGCTGCTCGGCGTACTGGTCGGTGGCGTGCTGCTGGCGGCCTGCCTGTGGCTCTACCTGCGCGGCCTCGACAGCGGCATGGCGGTGGCCGAGGCGCGCAGCCTGTCGCTGCTGGCGATCACCGGCGGCAACCTGGCGCTGGTGGCCAGCCTCTCGCACCGGCGCGGCGCCTGGACCCAGGGCACCGGCCGCGCCTACGTGCTGATCTCGCTGGGGGCCGCCGCCGTGCTGGCGGCCTGCCTGGGCCTACCGGCGCTGCGGGATCTGTTCGACTTCGCCCTGCCCTCGCCGCGCGACGGCGCGCTGGCCGTGGCCCTGAGCGCCGCCGCGGGCCTGGTGCTGGAACTGGCCAAGCCGCTGCCCCGGGTGCAGCGCCTGCTGGGGCGCCAGGACCGTTCCCCGGCCTGAGCCGGGGCAAAAAGAAAGGCCCGGCATGGCCGGGCCTTTCTCGGGGTCTGGTGGGCGGTACAGGATTTGAACCTGTGACCCCTGCCGTGTGAAAGCAGTGCTCTACCGCTGAGCTAACCGCCCGAAGAGCCGCGAATCTTACGCGGCGGCCCGGAAGTGGTCAAGGCTGCGCCGGCTCAGCGCAGCTTGCTGGCCATCATGGCCGCCGCCTCGGGCGGGGCGCCGAAACTGTCGGGGCGGGCCTTGTCCCAGAAGACCTGGAACACGGCGTGGTCGGGCACGCCCTCGAGCAGGCGCCCCTGCGGCACGAACCGGTGCAGCGTGGCCAGCGAGCGCACCTCGGTGGACGACACGCGCCGCACGATGTGTTCCGGGCCCAGCTGGCTCGGGTGCGTGAGCCCCGCCGCCGCCAGCAGCTCCTTGAGCGCCACCACCGTGTTGCGGTGGAAGTTGTACACCCGCGTGGCCTTGTCGGCCGGGTCGAGCGCGGCCTGGCGGCTGCGGTCCTGGGTGGCGATGCCGGTCGGGCAGCGGTCGGTGTGGCAGCTCTGCGACTGGATGCAGCCGAGCGCGAACATGAAGCCGCGGGCGGCGTTGCACCAGTCGGCGCCCAGGGCCATGGCCCGGGCGATGTCGAAGGCGGTGACGATCTTGCCGGCGGCGGCCACCTTCACCCGCGAGCGCAGGTCGAGCCCGACCAGCGTGTTGTGCACCAGCATCAGCGCCTCGCGCATCGGCGCGCCGACGTGGTCAGTGAACTCCAGCGGCGCCGCGCCGGTGCCGCCCTCGGCGCCGTCGACGACGATGAAGTCGGGGGTGATGCCGGTTTCGCGCATGGCCTTGGCGATGGCGAACCATTCCCAGGGGTGGCCGACGGCCAGCTTGAAGCCGGTGGGCTTGCCACCCGAGAGCGTGCGCAGTTCGTCGATGAACGCCAGCAGCCCGATCGGCGTGGAGAACGCGCCGTGCGCCGCCGGCGAATGGCACTCCACGCCGACCGGCACGCCGCGCGCCTCGGCGATCTCCGGGCTGACCTTGGCCGCCGGCAGGATGCCGCCCTGCCCCGGCTTGGCGCCCTGGCTGAGCTTGAGCTCGATCATCTTCACCTGCGGGTCGCCGGCGTTGCGGCGGAAGGCCTCGCGGTCGAAGTTGCCCTCGCCGTCGCGGCAGCCGAAATAGCCCGAACCGATCTCCCAGACCAGGTCGCCGCCGTTCTCGCGGTGGTAGCGCGAGATCGAGCCCTCGCCGGTGTCGTGGTAGAAGCCGCCGCGCTTCGCGCCGGCATTTAGCGCCCGCACCGCGTTGGCCGAGAGCGAGCCGAAGCTCATCGCCGAGATGTTGAACACGCTGGCGGCGTAGGGCTGGGCCCGCCCCTCGCCCACGGCGATGCGGAAATCGTGCGATTCGATCTTCGCCGGCTGCAGCGAGTGGTTGATCCACTCGTAGTCGTCGCCGTACACATCGCGCTGGGTGCCGAAGGGGCGCTTGTCGAGAACGTCCTTGGCGCGCTGGTAGACGATGGCGCGCTGCTGGCGCGAGAACGGGGTCTCGAGCGTGTCGGGCTCGATGAAGTACTGGCGGATCTCGGGGCCGATCGACTCGAGCCCGTAGCGGAAATGCGAGCTCAGCGGGTAGTTGCGGCGCAGCGCCTGCCGGCGCTGGGCCAGGTCCCAGATCCCTACCAGGGAGAGCGCGCCGAACACCCCCAGCCCCCACCAGGCGAGCGGCGTGAACGGGACGGCGGCGCCCGCCGCGACGGTGAGCAGCAGGCAGGTGGCGAAAGGCCAGTAACGGGACGGCAGCATGCAGGGCTCCTCAGCTGGTGCCCGGGGCGGGAGTCGAACCCGCATGGCCTTGCGGCCGGAGGATTTTAAGTCCCATGCGTCTACCAGTTTCGCCACCCGGGCATCAGGCCATGGTGCCGCAAAGCGCCGGGCGCTGGCCACAAACAAAAAGCCCCGCCGTTGGGCGGGGCTTTCGAACTGGAGGCCGAGGTCGGAATTGAACCGGCGTACGCGGATTTGCAGTCCGCTGCATAACCACTCTGCCACCCGGCCGGGAAGCGTTCGCGAGGCCAAGCTTAGCGCGAGGGACCCGGAAAAAACAAAACCCCGGTGAACGGGGTTTTGTCGAAAACTGGAGCGGGAAACGAGACTCGAACTCGCGACCCCGACCTTGGCAAGGTCGTGCTCTACCAACTGAGCTATTCCCGCAAGAGACGCATATTTTGGGGATGCGCCGGCGACCTGTCAATACCCTTCGCGCACCAAATCTGCATCAGCCCTTCCGACGCATCGTCGGCCAGGCCGCGCGCAGGTAGTCCCAGCCCGACCAGAGCGTCAGCGCCGCGGCCACGGCCAGCAGCCATTCGCCGAGGCGGAACACCGGCAGGCCCAGCAGATCTTCCTCGAACAGCAGGCAGCTGATGGCCACCATCTGCACGATGGTCTTGAGCTTGCCCAGCGCCGCGACCTTCACCAGGCCGTGCGCGCCCATCTGTGCCATCCACTCGCGCAGCGCCGAAATGGTGATTTCGCGGCCGATGATGACCGCCGCCAGCATCGCCATCACCGGCGTGTCGTGGCGCTCGACCACCAGCAGCAGCGCGAAGGCCACCGTCAGCTTGTCGGCCACCGGGTCGAGGAAGGCGCCGAAGGCCGAGTACATGCCGTAGCGCCGGGCGATCCAGCCGTCGGCCCAGTCGGTGACGGCACCGAGGATGAAGATGCCGGCGGCCGCGATGTTGGTCCAGCCGTAAGGCAGGTAGAACACGGCGACCATCACCGGGATCAGCACGATCCGGAAAAGGGTCAGCAGGGTCGGGATGGTCAGGGTCATCAGGCGTCCGGGGGTTCGCTACCAGGGGATTGTGGCCCAAGTCCGTGCAGCGCGGCATGGATCCGCTGCGCCAGGGCGCTGCTGACGCCCTCGACCCGGGCGATTTCCTCGGCACCGGCGTCGCGCAGGCCGGCCAGGCCGCCGAAATGCTTGAGCAGGGCGGCGCGCCGGCGCGGGCCGATGCCCGGGATGTCCTCGAGCCGGCTGGTTTCACGCGCCTTCTGGCGCTTGCCGCGGTGGCCGGTGAGGGCGAAGCGGTGCGCCTCGTCGCGCACCTGCTGCACCAGCTGCAGGCCGGGCGAGGCGGCGCCGGGGCGCAGCTCGCGTCCGTCGGGCAGCACCAGGGCCTCGTGGCCGGCACGGCGGGCCTCGCCCTTGGCCACGCCCACCATCGCCACGCCGGTCACGCCCAGCTCGGCCAGCACTTCGCGCGCCTGCGCCAGCTGGCCGGTGCCGCCGTCGATCAGCAGCAGGTCGGGCAGCACGCCTTCGTCCATGCCGCGCCGGAAGCGGCGCTCGAGCGCCTGGCGCATGGCCGCGTAGTCGTCGCCCGGCTCGATGCCGGCGATGTTGAAGCGCCGGTACTGGCCGCGCACCGGCCCTTCGGCGTCGAAGACCACGCAGGAGGCCACGGTGGCTTCGCCCATGGTGTGGCTGATGTCGAAGCACTCGATGCGCGCCGGCGCCGACTCCAGGCCCAGCAGCTCCTGCAGCGAGGCGAGCCGGGCGCGCTGGCTGGCGCTGGAGGCGAGCTCCGTGGCCAGGGCCAGCTCCGCATTCTGCTGTGCCAGCTCCAGGTAACGCGCGCGCTCGCCGCGCACCGCGCTCTTGAGCTCGACCTTGCGCCCCGCCTGCGCCGTGAACACGTCCTGCAGCAGCTGCTGGTCGGGGATGGCATGGCTGAGCACGATCTCGCGCGGCGGCCGCTGCTCGAGGTAGTGCTGGGCCACGAAGGCGCCAAGCACTTCCTCGGGGCTTTCGGCGCCGTTGGTGCGCGGGAAGTGGCTGCGGGTGCCCTGGTTGAAGCCGTTGCGGAACGACAGCAGCAGCACGCAGGCGGCGCCCTGCCGGACCACGCAGGCCAGCACGTCCATCTCGACCTGCTCGCCCTCGACGTACTGCCGGGCCTGGATGCGACGGATGGCGGCGATCTGGTCGCGCAACTGCGCCGCCTGCTCGAACTCCAGCCGCGCGCTGGCGGCCTCCATGGCCTTGCCCAGCTCGTCCACCAGTTCGCCGCTGCGGCCCTCGAGGAACAGGGCCGCGCGGCGCACGGTGGCGTCGTACTCGCGGGTGGCCACCAGGCCGACGCAGGGGGCGCTGCAGCGACCGATCTGGTGCTGCAGGCAGGGCCGGCTGCGGTTGCGGAAGACGCTGTCCTCGCAGGTGCGCAGCTTGAACAGCTTGGCCATCAGGTCCAGCGTCTCGCGCACCGCCGCCGAGCTGGTGTAGGGCCCGAAGTAGCGCCCGGGCACGGAGCGCGGGCCCCGGTGCCAGGCCAGCCGCGGCCAGGTTTCGTCGGTGAGCAGGATGTGCGGGTAGCTCTTGTCGTCGCGCAGCAGCACGTTGTAGCGCGGCCGCAGCGACTTGATCAGCTGGTTCTCGAGGATCAGCGCCTCGCTCTCGGTGCGCGTCACCGTCACCTCGATGCCGGCGATCTGCGCCACCATCAGGGCAATGCGGCGCGAGGGCTGTTCCTTGAGGAAGTAGCTCGCCACGCGCTTGCGCAGCGACGCCGCCTTGCCGACGTAGAGCACGCTGCCGTCGGCGGCGAGCATGCGGTAGACGCCGGGCGCCGGCGTCAGCTGGCGAACGAAGGCCTTGCCGTCGAAGGGCGGGCCGTCGGTGCCGCCGCCGGTCATTCGCCGATCGGCAGGCGGCTGAGCTTGCCGTTGCCCAGGTCGTAGCGCAGCACTTCGTGCGCGCCCGAGTTGGCGATCCACAGCGAGCCGGGACCGGCGGCCAGGGCTGCGGGCTGCTCCAGCGCCTGCGGCAGCGGATGGGTGCTGACGTCGCCACCGCCCAGGCGCAGCCGGCGCAGGCAACCGTTGTAGCCATCGGCGATCCAGAGCACCGGGCTGGCGGGGTCGAGGGCGATCGCCAGCGGGTACTGCAGGCGCGCCTCGCGCCGCTGCCCGTCCTGCTCGCCGAACTCGTACAGGCCCTGCCCCACCAGGGTCTGCACCTGGCCCTGGCTGAGTTGGATCGAGCGGACGGCCGAACTGGCGGCGTCGGCCACGTAGAGCGTCTGCTGCACCAGGGCCAGGGCCGCGGGCTGGGCGAACATGGCGCTGCGCGACGGGCCGTCGGCGATGCCCAGCTCGCCCGAACCGGCGCAGAGCTTCAGGCGCGACTGGCCCAGTTCGTACTCCCAGACCTGGTTCGAGCCGGCCATCGCCAGGTAGAGCCGTTCGAGCGTTCCGGCCAGGGCCCAGGGCTGGTTCAGCGGCAGCTCGGCGGCCTGGCCGACGCCTTCGCGCGGCGCACCGGCGCGGCCGTTGCCCAGCAGGGTCTCGACCACGCCGTCGAGCAGGCGGATCCGGCGCAGGGCGTGGTTGCCGGTGTCGGCCACGTACAGCGATTCGCGCACCAGGCACAGGCCGCGCGGCGAGCGGAAGGCGGCATCCTCCGGCGCGCCGTCGACCAGGTCGCCGTGGCCGGTGCCGAATTCGCGCAGCACGCGCCCCGAATGCGTGCACTCGAGGATGCGGTGGTGGCCGGTGTCGGCCACGTAGAGGTGGTTCTCGCCCACGGCCAGGCCGGAGGGAAAGGCCAGGGGCAGGCGCGGTTCGGCGCCGAGGCGGCGCGCGGGGCCGGCCTGCTGCACGGCGCCGCCGACTTCGTCGATCAGCCGCTGGACGGAGGCTTCCAGGCGCGAGGCCTGGTCGTCGCCGGTGAACACGTCGCGCAGGCGGCCGCGGGTGTCCACCAGCGCCACCGAGGGCCAGGCATTGATGCCGTAGTGCTGCCAGGTGGTCCAGCCCGGGTCGTTGGCCACCGGGAACGACAGGCCAAGGCGGTTGGCGACCTTGAGCACCACGCGGCCATCAAGTTCGGCATCGAACTTGGGCTGGTGGATGCCCAGCATCGACAGCCCGACCGGATAGCGGGCCTGCAGCCGCTGCAGTTCCTCGAGCAGGGTGTGGCAGTAGGCCGAGGCGGCGTTCCAGAACACCAGCGCCAGCACGCGGCCGCGGTGGGCCTCGATGCGCTGGGGGTCGGCATTGAGCCAGTGCAGGTTCGCCTGCAGTTCCGGGGCGGCGGCGTGGGCGCTGTTCATTCGTCGGTTCCGCGGGGTCCGGTTCGATTATGCCTGCGTTGCCAGACGCCGCAGCAGCCCGTCGGCGGCCTCGCGTGCCAGGCTGCACACCCGTTCGAAATCGCGCGGGCCGCCATGGTAGGGGTCGGGCAGCTCGCCGTTGCGCTTGACCCCGCACCAGTCGAGCACCAGCGCGATGCGGCCACGCGCCGCACCGGGCGCCAGCATGCGCAGTTCGGCGAGGTTGGCGCGGTCGGCGCAGAGCACCAGGTCGAAGCGCTGGAAGTCGGCGAACTGGACCTGCCGGGCGCGCTGGCCGCTGATGTCGATGCCGGCCTGGCGCGCCACTTCGATCGCGCGGGGATCCGGCGGCAGGCCGGCATGCCAGCCGCCGGTGCCGGCGGAGTCGACCTGGTAGGGCACGGCGGAGTCGGCGCGCCGGTGTGCCGCCCACCCTTCCAGCAGCGGCGAGCGGCAGATGTTTCCCATGCAAACAAACAATATATTCAATGATTTAACCGGTATTCTTGAAGTTAATTATCTTGCTCGGCGCGTACATTCGCCCGGGCCAGGTCGGCCTCGGTGTCCACGCCCGGCGGGAACGGCACCGGCGTCAGGCCCACGGCGATGCGATGGCCGGCCTCGAGCACGCGCAGCTGCTCGAGCGCTTCCCACTGTTCCAACTGCCCCGGTGGCAGCCGCGTGAACTCGCGCAGGAAGCCGGCACGGTAGGCATAGATGCCGATGTGCCGCAGCGCCTGCCCCGCCACCGGCCCGGTGCGGTCGCGGGCGAAACGGTCGCGCTGCCAGGGTATCGGCGCGCGGCTGAAATACAGGGCCAGGCCGGTGGCGTCGCGCACCAGCTTGACCACGTTCGGGTCGAACAGCGCCTCGGCATCCTCGACCGGCGTCGCCAGGGTGGCCATGGCGGCGCGGCCGTCGGCCAGCAGCGCGGCCACGGCGCGGATGCCCTCGGGCGGCGCGAAGGGCTCGTCGCCCTGCAGGTTCACCACGATCGCATCGTCGGCCCAGCCAAGCTGGTCGGCGCATTCGGCCAGGCGGTCGGTGCCGGAGGCGTGGTCGGCGCGGGTCAGGCAGACGCGCAGCGGCTGGCCGGCCAGGGCGTCGGCAATGCGCACGTCGTCGGTGGCCACCACCACTTCGCGGGCGCCGGCGGCCAGGGCGCGCCGCGCCACGTGCACGACCATGGGCTCGCCGGCGATCAGGCGAAGCGGCTTGCCCGGCAGGCGCGAGGCGCCGTAGCGGGCGGGAATGGCGACGATGAACTCGGGCGCGGTCATGGCGTGGGGGTCCCTTGGCGAAGGCGGTCGGCGACGGCGTCGAAGAAGGCGTCGGGCAGTCCGGCCCGCACCGGCACCTCCCAGGCATCGGCCAGGTCGAAGCCGGTGCATTTGACGGCGTCCTTGCTGGTCATCAGCCGGGGCAGCGGCGGCGTGAACCCGAGCTCGGCCGGGCTGAAACCATGGTGGTCCGGAAACGGATGTTCGTGCACCTGCAGCCCGGCGGCGCGCAGCGTGTCGAAGAACCGGCCCGGGTTGCCGATGCCGGCGATGGCATGCACCGGGCCGGGCGCAAAAGCGCCGAGCGGGCGCGGCGCGCCCGGGCCCAGCGGCACGGCGTCGCCGGGCACCAGCCGCATCGGCCATTCGCCCTCGCCGGCCTGGCCGCCGTTGACTACGCGGAAATCGACCGTCCGCGTGGCCGGCTCGCGCATCGGCCCGGCCGGCAGAAGCCGGCCGTTGCCGTGGCGGCGCTCGCCGTCGAGCACTTCAAGCTCGAGGTCGCGGTGCAGGCGCCGGTGCTGCAGGCCGTCGTCGGCGATCACCAGGTCGCAGCCGCGGGCCACCAGGGCTTCGGCGGCGGCGGCCCGGTCGCGGGCCACGCGCACCGGCAGGCGGGTCTGGCGGGCGATCAGCAACGGTTCGTCGCCGCATTGCCCGCACGGGGTGTCCGGCGATACGTCCAGGTCGTCGCGCGAGGCCCGGCCGTAGCCGCGGCTGACGATGCCGGGCTTCCAGCCGCGGCGCGCCAGCTCGGTGGCCAGGGCGATCACCAGCGGCGTCTTGCCGGTGCCGCCGGCCACCAGGTTGCCCACCACCAGCACGGGCGCGCCCACCCTCCGCGGGCGGCACAGGCCCAACCGCCACGGCAGCCCGTGCACGGCGCGCAGGCCGCGGTAGAGCAGCGACAGCGCACGCAGGCCGGGGCCCGGCGCCACGCCGCCGTACCAGCGCCGCAGCAGCCAGGCTTCCAGCGCGGCCTTCACCCGGCCTCCGGCTCGCGGAACTGCATGCGGTGCAGGTGCGCGTACAGGCCGCCCCGCGCCAGCAGCTGGGCATGGGTGCCCTGCTCCACCAGCCGGCCGTTGTCGAGCACCAGCACCTGGTCGGCGTGCTCGACGGTGGACAGGCGGTGGGCGATCACCAGGGTGGTGCGGTCGGGGATCAGCCGCTCGAGCGCGTCCTGCACCAGCCGTTCGGATTCGGTATCGAGCGCGGCGGTGGCTTCGTCGAGGATCAGGATCGGTGCGTCCTTGAGGATGGCGCGGGCGATCGCCAGGCGCTGGCGCTGGCCACCCGAGAGCAGGCCGCCGTTCTCGCCGATGCGCGCCTGCATGCCGCCGGGAAGGCGCTCGATGAACTCCAGCGCGTTGGCGGCGGCCGCGGCGGCGCGCACCCTCGCCGGGTCGGCGCCGGCCTGGGTGCCGTAGGCGATGTTGGCCTCGACCGTGTCGTCGAACAGCATCACCCGCTGGCCAACCATGGCCACCTGCTGGCGCAGGTCCGCCAGCCGGTAGTCGCCCACCGGGTGGCCGTCGAGCAGCACCTGGCCGGCGCTGGCTTCGTAGAAGCGCGGCAGCAGGCGGATGAGCGTGGACTTGCCGCTGCCGGAGCGGCCGACGATGGCGGTGACGGTGCCCGGTGCGGCGGTGAAGCTGATGCCCTCGAGCGCCGCGCGCTCCTGCCCCGGGTAGGTGACCGAGACGTCGCGGAAGCCGATCTCGCCCCGGGCCCGCTGCAGCGGCCGCGTGCCGGTGTCGGCTTCGTCGGGCTCGTCGAGGATGGCGAACAGGCGGTCGGCCGCGGCCACGCCGCGCTGCACCAGGCTCTGCACGTTGGTGATGCGCTTGAGCGAAGGCAGCATGGCCATCATCGCGGTGAGCAGGGCCACGAAACTGCCGGCGGTCATGCGGCCCTGCGCGGCTTCGTGGCCGGCCACCAGCAGGATCACCGCCAGGCCCGTCGCCGCCAGCACCTGCACCACCGACGAAGCCAGCGCGCGGGTGGCCTCGACCTTCACGCCCAGGCCGAGGTTGCGGTCGATCAGCGAGCGGTAGCGCGCCTGCTCCGAGTCCTGCGCGCCGTAGATCTTCACTTCCTGCTGGGCCGACAGCGCCTGCTCGGCGACCTGGGCCATCGAGGCCACGCCGTCCTGGATGCCGCGGTTGATGCGGCGGTAGCGCCGCCCCACCACCGTGGAAATGCCGGCGATCAGCGGCGCCAGCACCAGCATCACCAGGGTCACGCGCGGGCTGTACCAGAGCATCACGCCCAGCAGCGCGATGATCGTCAGCGTGTCGGTGAGGATGACCTTGAGCGCGTCCGAGCTGGCCTGGGTGACCTGCTCGGTGTCGTAGTTCAGGCGCGAAACCATCGCCGGCACGGCCTCGCGGTCGAAGCGCGCGCTCGGCAGGCGCAGGTACTTGGACAGGATGTCCTGGCGCAGGTCGCGCACGACGCTGCGGCCGGTGCGGGCCATGCCGAAGTCGGTGGCGAACGTGGCCACGCCGCGCAGCACGAACAGCGCGATGATCGCCAGCGGGATGGACAGGCGCATGTCGGCGTTCTGGGCGACGAAGGTCTCGTCGACCATCGGCTTCATCATCCAGGTGAAGGCCGCCGCCGCCCCGGCCTCGAAGACCATGCCCAGGGCGGCCGCCGTGAGCAGCACCCAGTAGCGCCGGGCACGCGCCAGCAGCCGCCGGTAGACGGTCCAGGCCGCGGTTTCGGTGCTCAAGGCCTGGCCTCGGGCGCGGTGGCGAGGTGGATGCGGGTGAAGCCGAGCTGGCCCAGGGAGTCCATCACCGTCACCAGGCTCTGGGTGCGCGAACGGGCGTCGGCCCGCACCACCACCTGGCGCTCGCGGTTGCCGCCGGCCGCCTGGGAAAGGGCCGCGCGCAGCGAGGCCGGGTCGGTCTTGAGCACTTCGTTCTCGCCGATGTAGACGCGGCCGTCGGCGTCGATCAGCACCGTCATCGGCTGCTCGAGCTGGACCTCGGCGCGGCTGTCGGTGGCCGGCAGCACGATGCGCAGCGCCGATCGGTGCTCGAAGGTGGTGGTGACGACCAGGAAGATGATCAGGCAGAACACCACGTCGATCAGCGAGACGAGGCTGATCTCCGGCTCGTCCGGCACCCGACCCGAACTCAGCCTCACGTGGCGCTCCGCTTGGTGGCGCGCGGCGGCTTGCCCGGCGTCGCCGAAGGCGCCTCGTCGAGCGCGTCGAGCAGGGCGATGGCCTGCTTTTCCATGTCCACCACGTACTCGGTGACGCGGCCGCGCAGGTAGCGATGGAACATCACCGCCGGGATCGCCACGCACAGGCCGGCCGCCGTGGTGATCAGGGCCTGGCCGATGCCGCCGGCCAGCCGGTTGGCATCGCCGACGCCGACGGTGAGGATGTCGAGGAACATTTCGATCATGCCGAACACGGTGCCGAGCAGGCCCAGCAGCGGCGCCACCGCGGCGATCGTGCCCAGGGTGTTGAGGAAGCGCTCGAGCCGGTGGGCCACGTGCCGGCCGATGTCCTCGATGCGCTCCTTGATGATCTCTCGCGGGCGGTGCCGCACGTCCAGGCCGGCGGCCAGCAGCTCGCCCAGCGGGGAGTTCTGGCGCAGGATGTCGATGTGCTTGGGGTCGAGTTCGCGGCCGCGGGCCCAGTCACGGACCTCCTCGCCCAGGCCCGGCGGCAGCACTTCCTTGCGCCGCAGGCTCCAGAACCGCTCCAGGATGATGGCCAGCGCCAGGATCGCCAGCGCCACGATCGGCGCCATCACCCAGCCGCCTGCCTTGATCAGTTCCAGCACGCATCACCTTCGTCGTCGGGGGACCGCCGATAGCATAGCCTGTGACGCCCACGGGGGCATGGCGCCAGTAGCGCGGGCGGTCCGGGCGCAGGCGCTCGAGCACCTGCACGCCGCCGGCGCCCAGGCGCAGCCGGATGGCGCCGCTGCCGGCGCTGTCGAGCACCGGCGCGCCGTAGCGTTCGTAGCGCGCCAGCACGATCGGCCGGGGCAGCCCGAAGCGGTTGTCGTGCCCGACCGGCAGCAGGGCCAGGCGCGGCCGCACGGCGGCCAGGAAGTCCAGGCTCGAGGACGTGTCGGAGCCGTGGTGCGGCACCACCAGCAGTTCGCTGCGCAGCTGCGCCGCGGGCAACTTCGCCAGCCGCGCCTCGACGTGGCGGCCGATGTCGCCGGGCAGCAGCGCGCTGGCGCCGCCGGCCTCGATGCGCAGTACGCAGCTGCTGTCGTTGCGCAGGTAGGGAAAGAACGGCGTCGGGTGCAGCCAGGTGAAGCGCACACCGTCCCACTGCCAGCCCTGCCCGGCTTCGCACGCGCGCCAGCCTGGCGGTGCCCAGCCGCGCGGACCCCAGCGCTCGCCGGCCGGCAGCGCCGCCAGCACGGCGGGCACGCCGCCGGCGTGGTCGTTGTCACCGTGGCTGGCGACCAGCCCGTCCAGGCGCGCCACGCCCAGCGCACGCAGGGCCGGCAGCACGGCCGCCTCGCCGAAATCCATGCCGCGCGGCGGCGCCGGCCCGGCGTCGAACAGCAGGGCGTGGTTCTCGGTGAGCACCAGCATCGACAGGCCCTGGCCGACGTCCAGCAGCCACAGTTCCGCCTCGCCCTGGGCCGGGCGTCGCCCGACCGGCCAGAGCAGCGGCAGCAGCAACAGGCAGGCCAGCGCCTTGCCCGCGACGGCGCGGGGCAGCAGCAGCCAGAACACGCCCGCCAGGGCCAGCGCCACCGCCGGCAGCGTCGGTTCGGGCAGCCAGGCCAGCGAGCCTGGCCACGCCGCCACCGCCTCCAGGCCGCGCCAGAGCCAGTCCATCAGCGTCGCCGCGGCGCGCCAGGCCAGGGCCGCCGCCTCCGGCCAGGCCGGATGCAGGCCCAGCCCGAGCAGGGCCAGCGGCACCACGCCCAGGCTGATCCACGGGATGCCCACCAGGTTCACCAGCGGCCCGGGCAGCGAAACCTGGGCGAAGAACCAGGCGCCGATCGGCAGCAGCCCCAGCATGGCCACGCCCTGGGCGCCCAGGTAGGGCCGCAGCCAGCCCTGCCCCGGGCCGGCGGGCAGGCACCACAGCAGCCAGGCCACGCCCAGGTAACTGAGCCAGAAGCCCGGCGCCAGCACCGACAGTGGATCGACCAGCAGCACGGCGATCGTGGCCAGGGCCAGGGACGTGGCCGTGCCCTGCGGGCGGCGCAGCAGCCGGGCCAGCGCCACCGCGCCGATCATCAGCGCGGTGCGCACCGTGGGCAGCGCGAACCCGGCCAGCGCGGTATAGGCCAGCGCCGCCAGCAGGGCCATGGCGGCCACGCCCAGCGGCCGGGGCCAGCGCCGGCCCAGCCCGGGCAGCACCCGCCAGGCCAGCCGGGCGAGCAGCGTGCCGAAGCCGGCCACCAGGCCGACATGGAAGCCCGAGATGGCGATCAGGTGGGTCAGGCCGGTGGCGCGCAGGATCTCCCAGTCGCGGTCGTCGAGCCCGCGGGTGTCGCCCAGGGCCAGGGCCTGCACGAAGCGCGCGCCCGGCCCGGGCACGGCCGCCCCGATCGCATCCGACAGGCGCCCGCGGAGCGCATCCAGGCCGGCGGCGCCCGCCAGCGCCCGGGCGCCGGCCGGGTCGGCGACGTGGCCGGTGGCGGCGAGGCGGCGCTCCAGCGCACGGCGTTCGAAGTCGAAGCCGCCGGGATTCACCACGCCCCGGGGCGGGCGCAGTTTCACCGGCAGGCGCCAGCGGCTGCCGGGCGCGAGGTCGGGTGCCGCCTGCCCGGGCGTATCGAACCAGGCCAGCTGCAGGCGCCGGCCGGCAAGGACAGCGGCCGGACCCTCGCCGCGCTCGACGCGGAACTCGAAACGCTGGCGGTCCTCCGTGCGCACCGGCAGGCCGGACACACGGCCCTCGACGAGCAGCACGCTGCCGGAAAGCGCCGGCGGCAGCTGCCGCGAGAGCGAGTACGCGCCATGCCCGCAGGCCAGCGCCAGCCCGAGAAGGAAGGCGCCCAGCGGGCGCCATGCCGTCGCCGGCCACCACAGTGCGAGGCCGGCGAGCCACCAGCCCAGCCAGGCCGACGGCCCGGGCAGGCTGGCCAGCCCCTGCGCCCACAGGCAGCCGGCCAGCAGCGAGGCGGCCACCGCGGGACCGAAGGGGTCCGGCGCCGGCCGGCGCGGCACTCAGTCCCCGGTAAGCGGCCGGAGTTGTCCCTGCGTCAGTTCCAGGGTCCGATCCAGTCGCCGCGCCAGGCGGCGATCGTGGGTCACCATCACCAGCGCGGTACCGAGGCTGCGGTTGAGCTCGAGCAGCAGGTCGAAGACGCTGGCGGCGGTCTTTTCATCGAGGTTGCCGGTCGGTTCGTCGCCCAGCACGCAGGCCGGGCGCGTCACCAGCGCCCTTGCCACCGCCGCGCGCTGGCGCTCGCCGCCGGACAGTTCGCCGGGCTTGTGGCCCAGGCGATGGCCCAGGCCCACGCGCTCGAGCAGCTCGCGCGCGGGCACCGCCGCCGCCGCCGGGCGCTCGCCGCGCACCAGCAGCGGCATCATCACGTTCTCGAGCGCGGTGAACTCGGGCAGCAGGTGGTGGAACTGATAGACGAAGCCCAGGGCCCGGTTGCGCAGCTCGCCCCGGGCGCGCTCGCCCAGCGCCGACAGCCGCTGCCCCGCGACCTCCACTTCGCCGTGGGTGGCGTGGTCGAGGCCGCCGAGCAGGTGCAGCAGCGTGCTCTTGCCGGTGCCCGAGGCACCGACGATGGCCACGGTCTCGCCGCGCCGCACGGCCAGTTGCAGGCCGTCGAACACCGGCGTGCGCAGCTTGCCCTCGACATAGGTCTTGCCCAGGTCGGTGCAGCGGATGACGACGTCGTCTTGCATGGGCTCACTCATAGCGCAGCGCCGTGGCGGGATCGACGCGCGAGGCGCGCCAGGCCGGGTAGAGGGTGGCCAGCAGGCACATCACGAAGGCCACCGCGGCCACCATGGCCACGTCGGACGGGTCCACCAGGGTTGGCACGCCCGAGATGTAATAGACGTCGGCCGGCATGAGTTCGGCGCCGGCCAGGCGCTCGATGAAGTGCACGACATGGGACAGGTTGGCGGCCAGCGGCACGCCGACGCCCACGCCCACCGCGATGCCGACCACGCCGATCACCAGGCCCTGCACCACGAACACCCGCATCACGGCGCCGGGCGACATGCCCAGGGTGCGCAGCACCGCGATGTCCGACTGCTTGTCCTGCACCAGCATCACCAGCGAGGACACCAGGCCGAAGGCGGCGATGGCGATCACCAGCGAGAGCAGGATGAACATCACCGTCTTTTCCATCTTCAGCGCGCGGAAGAAGTTGGCGTTGTCGCGCATCCAGTCGCGCACGCGGTAGCCGCCGCCGAGCTGGTCGGACAGGTCGCGGGCCACCGGGTAGGCCTCCCAGAGATCCTCGAGCTTCAGGCGCACGCCGGTGACGCCGTCGCCCATGCGCCCCAGGCGCTGGGCGTCCTCCAGGTGCACCAGGGCCATGCCCAGGTCGTATTCCTGGGCGCCGGCCTCGAAGATGCCGACCACCTCGAAGCGCCGCGCGCGCGGCATCGCCCCGAGCGGGGTGACCGAGGATTCGGAGATGTAGACGTTGACCGAGTCGCCCACGCCGGAGCCGAGCACCAGCGAGAGCTCGCGCCCGAGGATGATCCGGTACTCGCCGGCCTGCAGGTCGTCGAGCGAGCCCTGCACCATCTTGTCGGCGAGCTCCGACACCCGGGGCTCGAGCGCCGGCAGCACGCCGCGCACGATGGCGCCGCGGCGGGCGCGGCCCTGCAGCAGCGACTCGGTCTCGGTATAGGGCGCGGCGCCGAGTACGCGCGGGTCGGCGTCGGCCGCGGCCACCGCCGTCGGCCAGTCGCGCAGCGGACCGCCGATGCCCGAGACGGTGGCGTGCGCCACCATGCCCAGGATGCGCTCGCGCAGCTCGTGCTGGAAACCACTCATGACCGAGATGGTGGTGATGAGCACCAGCACGCCCAGCGAAATGCCCAGGATTGAGGCCAGCGAGAGGAAGGAGATGAAGCCGTTGCGGCGCTTTGCGCGCAGGTAGCGCAGGCCGATGGCGATGGGAAGGTTGGCGAGCATGGGCCCCTAGGCTGCCATGGAAGGAAGGTGGATGGCCGAACGCGGGCTGACGGCGGAACGCAGGCGCAGCTGGCGGCGAAGCGGACGCGGCAGGGTATCGGGCCACCATGCCGCACGCCAGTGGCGGCCGGCGGCGTCGCGACCGGAAAGGACCAGCAGCGGGCCCTGCTCGCGCAACAGCGGGCGGGCCACGTGCCGCACCCTGCCCTGCCCGTCGGCCAGCCACAGGCCGTCGTGCGCCCAGGCCAGCTGCAGCGGCGGCCGGCGCCACTCGCGCCAGGCCTGGGTCAGCCCCGCCAGCAGGGCGACCGCGGCCAGCAGCAGGCGCCAGCCCGCGGGCAGGCCGCTGGCCATCACCGAGCCGGCCGCCAGCGGCGCCAGCGCACACAGCGCGGCGAGCTGCCAGCGAGAGGGACGCCAGTCAAACCGGCAGGTCGAGGATGACGCGGACGATCGAGGCAAGGTCGCTGTCCTCCGGGCGCTCGTGGCCCATGAACCAGCGCCAGAGCTTATCGTCCTCGGTGTCGAGCAGCCTTAGGAATTGTGCGCGTTCGGCCTCGTCCGCCGCCGGCCAGCGGCCGTCGAGATAACGCAGCATCAGCTGGTCCAACTCGCGCATGCCGCGCCGGCAGCGCCAGCGCAGCCGCTTGACTTCGGCGTCGTCGCTCACCACAGGCCCGCCAGCAGCACGCCCCAGAGAACCCACAGCACCAGCGCGCCCAGCAGGTAAACCAGGAAGCGGTGCCGGACCTTGTTGTAGCCGCAGTGGATGGCGCTGTGCAGCACGCGCAGGACGACGAAGGCCCAGGCCAGGCCCACGGTCAGCGCGCCCGCCTGGTCGGTGAGCACGCCCACCACCAGCGCCATGTAGAACAGCACCGGCAGCTCGAACAGGTTACGGAAATTGTCGGCCGCGCGGGTGTCCTTCACCTGCGCGGCCATCTGCGCCGAGGTGGCCACCGCCTGCGGATGGATGCGCCCGCGCGCCAGCTGGCCCAGCCGCTCGAAGCCCATGCGCAGCATGACCACGAGGGTCAGCGCCGCCATCGCGAAGGCCGGCAGCAGCAGGTCGCGGGCGCCCATGCTCAGGCGCCGCGACGCTGCAGCATCAGCTTCTTGATCTCGCCGATCGCCCGCGCCGGGTTCAGGCCCTTCGGGCAGGTGCGGGCGCAGTTCATGATGGTGTGGCAGCGGTAGAGCTTGAACGGATCCTCGAGGTCGTCCAGGCGCGCACCGGTGTCCTCGTCGCGGCTGTCGATGATCCAGCGATAGGCCTGCAGCAGGATCGCGGGGCCCAGGTAGCGGTCGCCGTTCCACCAGTAGCTCGGGCAGGAAGTCGAGCAGCAGGCGCACAGGATGCACTCGTACAGGCCATCGAGCTTGGCGCGGTCTTCCTTGGACTGCAGGCGCTCCTTGGCCGGGGCCGCGCTCTGGGTGCGCAGCCAGGGCTTGATCGAGGCGTACTGGGCGTAGAAGTGCGTCAGGTCCGGCACCAGGTCCTTGATGACCGGCATGTGCGGCAGCGGATAGATCGGCACTTCCTTCTTGCCGCAGTCCTCGATGGCCTTGGTGCAGGCCAGCGTGTTGGTGCCGTCGATGTTCATCGCGCACGAACCGCAGATGCCCTCGCGGCAGGAGCGGCGGAAGGTGAGCGTCGGGTCGATCTCGTTCTTGATCTTGATGAGCGCGTCGAGAACCATCGGCCCGCACGCATCCATGTCCACCTCGTAGGTGTCGGTGCGGGGGTTGGCGCTGTCGTCCGGGTTCCAGCGGTAGACCTTGAAGACGCGCACGTTCTTCGCGCCCGGGGCTGCGAAGTGCTTGCCCTTGGTGACCTTGGAATTCTTCGGGAGGGTGAACTCAGCCATTGTTCTGGGTTCCAGGGTTCAGTAGGTGCGGGCCTTGGGCGGGACGACTTCGACGTCGTTGCTCAGCGTGTACATGTGGACCGGGCGATAGTCGATGCGGGTGTTGCCCTGCTCGTCCACCCAGCACAGGGTGTGCTTGTGCCAGTTCACGTCGTCGCGCTCGGCGTAGTCCTCGCGGGCATGGGCGCCGCGCGACTCCTTGCGGTTCTCGGCCGAGACCATGGTGGCCACGGCCTGGCCGAGCAGGTTCTGCAGCTCGAGCGTCTCGATCAGGTCGGAGTTCCAGACCAGCGAACGGTCGGACACGCGCACGTCGGCGAAGCTCTTGTGCACTTCGGTGATCTTGCCCACGCCCTCGAGCAGGGTCTCGCCGGTGCGGAAGACCGCGGCGTTGTTCTGCATCACCAGCTGCATGTTCTCGCGGATCTGGGCCGTCGGCGTGCCGCCGCTGGCATGGCGGAGCTTGTCGAGGTTGGCCAGCGACTTGTCGCAGACCGAGGCCGGCAGCGACTTGTGCGGCGCGCCCGGCTTGATGGTCTCGGCGCAGCGGTTGGCCACGGCGCGGCCGAACACCACCAGGTCGAGCAGCGAGTTCGAGCCCAGGCGGTTGGCGCCGTGCACCGACACGCAGGCCGCCTCGCCGATGGCGTACAGGCCCGGCACCACGGTGTCGGGGTTGCCGTTCCTGAGCGTGACCACTTCGCCGTGGTAGTTGGTCTGCAGGCCGCCCATGTTGTAGTGCACGGTCGGCAGCACCGGGATCGGCTGCTTGGTGACGTCGACGCCGGCGAAGATCTTGGCGGACTCGGCGATGCCCGGCAGCTTCTCGTGGATGTCGGCCGGGTTGAGGTGGGTCAGGTCGAGGTGGATGTGGTCGCCCTTCGGGCCCACGCCGCGGCCTTCGCGGATCTCGATGGTCATCGAGCGCGACACCACGTCGCGCGAGGCCAGGTCCTTGGCGTTCGGGGCATAGCGCTCCATGAAGCGCTCGCCCTTGGAGTTGCGCAGGATGCCGCCTTCGCCGCGCACGCCCTCGGTGATCAGGCAGCCGGCGCCGTAGATGCCGGTCGGGTGGAACTGCACGAACTCCATGTCCTGCAGCGGCAGGCCGGCACGCAGCGCCATGCCGCCGCCGTCGCCGGTGCAGGTGTGGGCCGAGGTGGCGGAGAAGTAGGCGCGGCCGTAGCCGCCGGTGGCCAGCACGGTGCCCTGGGCGCGGAACAGGTGCAGCTCGCCGCTGGCCATGTCGAGCGCGAGCACGCCACGGCAGGCGCCCTCTTCGTCCATGATCAGGTCGAGCGCGAAGTACTCGATGAAGAACTCGGCCGAGTGCGCCAGCGACTGCTGGTAGAGCGTGTGCAGGATGGCGTGGCCGGTGCGGTCGGCGGCGGCGCAGGTGCGCTGCGCGGTGCCCTTGCCGTAGTGCGTGGTCATGCCGCCGAAGGGACGCTGGTAGATCTTGCCGTCTTCGGTGCGCGAGAACGGCACGCCTTGGTGCTCGAGCTCGATGATGGCCGGGATGGCCTCGCGGCACATGTATTCGATGGCGTCCTGGTCGCCCAGCCAGTCCGAGCCCTTGATGGTGTCGTAGAAGTGGAAGCGCCAGTCGTCCTCGCCCATGTTGCCCAGCGCGGCCGAGATGCCGCCCTGCGCCGCAACGGTGTGACTGCGGGTCGGGAAGACCTTGCTGATGCAGGCGGTGCGCAGGCCCTTCTGGGCCAGGCCGAAGGTGGCGCGCAGGCCGGCGCCGCCGGCGCCGACGACGACCATGTCGTACTTGTGCTCGTGGATCTTGTAGGCGGACGTCATGGCGTTCTCAGGCAAGGAAGAAGAGCCGGCCGATGGCCAGCAGGGAGGCGATGGCGGCCAGGGCGTAGGCGAACTTGACGATGACCTGCATCAGCAGCTCGGTGCCGCCATGCAGATAGTCCTCGATGACCACCTGCAGGCCCAGGCGGGCGTGCCAGAACAGCGACAGCACGAAGGCGGTCATCAGGATGGCGGTGAGCGGCTGCGACAGCGTCGCGCGCACGGTGGCCAGGTCGTCGCCGATCAGGCCCACCATCAGGATCACGAACCAGGGCGTCAGCAGCAGCAGCGCGATGGCGCTCAGGCGCTGGTGCCACCAGTGCGTGGTGCCGTCCTTGGCCGAGCCCAGGCCCTTGGCGCGGGCGAGCGGATTGCGCAGGCTCATGCCGCACCTCCGGCGGTCAGGCCGACGTACCAGAGCACGGCGGTGAAGATGATCGCCAGCGTGATGACGGCATAGCCGCTGGCATAGGCCTTGGGGATCTCGTAGCCGTGGCCGGCGTCCCAGACCAGATGGCGGATGCCGTTGAGCAGGTGGTAGACCAGACAGGCCGAGAAGCCGAACAGCGCCACCTTGCCCGGCAGCGAAGCCAACGCGGCGCTGTAGGCCGCGAAGGCCGCCTCGCCCGAGGCCGCGGCCACCAGCCAGCCGGCGAACACCAGCGAACCGATGGCCAGCGCGACGCCGGTGGCGCGATGCAGCAGGGAGCCGAAGCTGGTGAGCTGGATGCGGTAGTAGCTTCCCAGCATGAAGGGGGACAGCGGTCGTTTTGGCGTCGCCATGAGCTGCGCTCGTCTCGATGTGGTTGGGAGGATGCCGGGAGTGGTGTCGGCGGAATGTTCAGAAGTCGATGCAGCGGCCGTTCTTTTCCCAGTCGCCGTAGCGCGTGGGGTCGGGGCCATCGCGGCCACCGATTTCCGCCGGCGCTTCCGGCGGGGCCGTCGCCGGCTCGCCGGGCGGCGCTTCGGGGGAAGCCGTGGGTTGGCCTATCATTCGAGGCTCGCTAGCCATCAGGCAATGTTAAGTCCCGCAGCCAATGTCGTTCAAGCCGAACCGCGTGAATGCCCCTTGCCCTGCCCTGCCCGGCGTGGGCCTGCTTGCCGTCGAAGGCCGCGACGCGGCGGCATTCCTGCAGTCGCAATCGATGAACGACGTCGCCGCGCTCGACGATGGCCGATGGCACTGGAATGGCCTGCTGACGCCGAAAGGACGCGTGATCTTCCTGTTCGCACTGCTTCGCACCGGGCCGGAATCATTCCTGCTCGTGTCGCCCGACGCGGACGCCGCGGAGGTGAAGGCGCACCTGCAACGATTCTTGTTCCGCAGCAAGCTCGTGCTGCGCGATGACGCCGGCCTGGCCGCCGCCGCTGGCCCGTTTGCGCAAACCGATGATGTCTCGCGCATCATCCGCGCCGACGACGGCGCGCTGGCGCTCGACGTTTCCGGCGAAGGCGGCCAGCGCACGCTCTGGCTGCTGCCGGCCGGCCATCCGTCGCTGGCCGCAGCCGACCCGGCCACCACGGCCGCCTGGCGCCTGGCCGACCTTGCCCACGGCTTGCCCCGGCTTTCGCCCGGCCAGCGCGAGGCCTGGACGCCGCAGATGCTTTCGCTCGAACGCCTGGGCGCCTTCAGCCTGAAGAAGGGCTGCTACCCCGGCCAGGAGATCGTGGCGCGCACCCATTACCTGGGCCAGGCCAAGCGCACGCTGCAGCGCCTGGCCGGCACCGGAACGCTGGCGGAGTCCACCCCGGTGCTGGGCGACGGCGGGCGCGAGCTCGGCCGCTTGGTCTGCGTCGCCGACGCGGGCGATGGCCGCGTGGAGGCGCTGGCAGTGCTGCCCGCCGAACTGCCGGCGGAAGAGACGCTGGTGGCCTCCACGCCCCTGTCCCGGCTACCCCTGCTCGGCGGCCTGGCGCGCTGATCAGTCCGCGGCGCAGGCGGTCCACGCCGCCTGGCACTCCAGCAGACACATCGCCCTGGCCACCACCGCCGGGTCCGTGCCACCCCCCGGCGGCTGGCGGTCGAGCTCGCCCAGCTCCTGCATGAGCCGGGCGTGGCCGGCGCAGCTGCAGTCGCACTGGCCGCCCCCTGTCGAGGCACCGGCGGCCGCCTCGCCCGGGCTCCCGGCGCCGCCCGGCTGCGGGCCGGCGCGAAGCGGGCCGGGCATCCGGTCCGAGATGGCCATCGCCACATCGTCGGCCTCCGGCGCGACGGCGGTGTAGCGGTCGTCGCCCGCCCAGGGCTGGCCCACCAGGAAGCGCCCCTCGACCTTCCCGACCACCGGCAGCCGGGGCCGGTCCTCGCTATGGGCATTGGGCAGCGGCAGCTGCACCAGCTCTCCCTCGAAACGCCCGCGGAATACGAGGGCATCGTATTGCTCCACGTGCACCCGGCCGCTGGCGGGGAAATAGGCCAGCCGGCCGGACTCGACGTCGTGCGGGCCGCGGCTCACCGCCTCGCTGCCCTCGCCGGCCACGCTGATCAGCACGTTCTCGACCGTGCCCGTAAAACCATGCTCGAGCTGCGGCATGCGGATCCGGACCGCCTGCTCGTCGAGGCTGCGCAGGGCGTCGGTGGCGCGGGAGGCGACGAAGGATTCCAGGCGGCCGGCCTGCTCCGCCGGCGCCTCGGACAGGCCGGGAGCCTGGTGGGCCAGCCAGCGCGGCAGGCGGCGCAGCACCAGGCTCATCACCGGCCCGCATTGGGTACGGGCATCGGCGTGCGGCCAGCGACAGCCGGCGTCCACGCCGGGGTCGGTCTCGCGGACCAGCTGCGCCGTCCCGGGGCCGTGCGTGACGGCTTCGCTGTCCTCGCCACCCGGCGCCGGCAGGGGGCGCCGGCGCGCCGGGGCCGGCATGCCGGCCGGCTGCGGCACGGGGCCGGTCCACTGCCAGCCCGGCACCGAGACATGGATCGTGGGCTTCGAGCGCCCCGACTGCGAGGGCGTCCGGGCGACGTTGGCGATGACCACTTCCCGGCTTTGCCCGGGCTCGAGCAGGACCACCCAGCTGGCCACCGAGTGGCTGGGATGGTCGTGCACCGTGGCCGCCACCGCGCTGGTCTGGCCGACCTCGCCCAGCCAGAGCGCGCGGGCCTGCGCGGCACTCACCTCGGCACGCAGGTCCACCGCCAGCACGCCGGCCAGGCTGTCGTCGCGGTGCAGGCGCAGGCACCGGGCGCTGATTTCGGGCAGGTCCAGCGCCACCTTCACGTCCACGCCCAGCGCCGCCGCCAGGCTGACGTCGGGACAGTCCTGGAACAGCACCTTCAGCACGTTCTCGTGCCTCTGCGGGATCGGCAGCACCCCGTCGACGCGATGCCGGCCGAACTCGGCGATCACGGTCACCAGGTCGGCGTAGACACGATCGAAACGGGTGGCCAGCCGCGGATCGGCGCGCAGCCAGCCGTCGATCCAATCGAGCGTCTGCCCGCCGTCCCGGAGCCGTGGCGCCTGGGAAAACATGCGCACCAGATAGCCGTAGTCGAAGGCATCCCTCCGGACCACGCGCCCGGGCCCGGGCCGCGGCGGCGGACTGGCGGGCGACTGCATGGCCCGCTCGAGCTCCGCCAGGTAACGCCAGAACGAACTGCTTCCGTAGCCCAGCCGCGTCCTCGTCTCCGCCTTGGCGTCCGGGCCGGTGTGGAAGGCCTCGTGGTAGGCGCGCAGACCCCACCGATTGAACGGATCGTGGTGCGTACGCACGCGCCTGAGGCGCCAGGCCATGTCGTGGCCGATCGCCTCGGCAGTGCCCTCGTACAGCCACATCGGGGGCTCGCAGTTGGCCTCGAAGTAGGCCGTCCCGCGCTGCACGGCATGGAACAACTCGTGCGCCAGGTCCGCATAGCCCTTGTCGGTGAGCTGGTCGAGCATGCCCGGCGAGTTGCCGGTGGCGATGGCCAGGCGGTTGCGCAGACCTCTCGGCCCCTCGGTCCGGGCGTTCAAATGCATTTCCCGGCGCCCGCCCTCACCCTGGCAGCGGTAGCCCATGATCGCCACGTCCTCGGGGTTTCGCCCGGAGTGCCCAGGATCCCCGAAGGCATACCAGTGGACCCGGTAGGCGCGGCTGCCGTCCGCACGGGTGACGATGGGCTCGAGCGCGGGGGGCGGGAAGCCCATGCGCTGGTACTCGGTGGCGACTTCGGTGAGGTAGGCGTCCATCTCGGCTTTGAGCTGCGGAGACAGCGGCTCGAGGCCGCGGCCGGCGAGCCGGGCCAGGTCCGCGGCCGCGTCGGGCACGGCGCTGCCGCTGCCTTCGTGGACCTCGAACGCCAGGGTCGGCCACCGCGGGGCGGCCGCCAGTGCCGACGCCGTCGTGGCCACCGCCAGGCTGATCGCCAGCCCCGCCCCTGCCAAAAGCCTCATCCGCACCCCCTGGTTGATTCCGGATCCACGCAGGATCGCGGAACTGCCCGCCACGTCCTTGGCCGCCGGCCCGTTGTCTGTTATACCCGCGACACAGGGAGGAACACCGAATGAAGCTCAAGACAGGCCTGATGGCATTGGCGCTGGCGATGGCGGGGACCACCGCCTCGGCAGCCGACTACACGCTCGTGGTGGAACCAAACTACCGACCCGCGCAGGCGCAGCAGATCTACCAGCCCCTGCTCGACTACCTCTCGGCCGCCACCGGCCACAACTTCAAGCTCAAGACCTCGGCCAACTACCACGTGTACTGGCGCGACCTGCGCGCCGGCATGAAGGTGGACTTCGCCTTCGAGGAGGAGCACTTCACCGGCTACCGCATGGGCCGCCTGGGCTTCACCCCGCTGGTGCGAACCGCCGAGCCGACGCGCTATTCCCTGCTCGCCGACGCCATGATCGCCGAGGAAGGCGTCCCGGGCCTGATCGGCCGTCCGGTGGTGAGCATGCCGGCGCCGAGCATGGGCAACCTGCTGCTGGGCGAGCTCTACCGCAACCCGATCGCCTCGCCGGATATCAAGTCGGTGGCCTCGGGCTGGCGCGACGGCGTGGAGATGATCTTCTCGCAGGAGACCGATGCGGCGATGGTGCCCAACTACATCGCGCAGCTGTACCCGAACCTGGTGGTGGTGTCCGAATCGCGCGAGTTCACCGGCCGCACCCTGAGCGCCGCCGGCACCGTGCCCTCCGACGTCCGCGAGGCCGTCGCCGAAGCCATGCTCAAGCTGCACGAGGACCAGGCCACCTACGAGGTGCTGGTCGAGCTGGGCACGGCGCAGTTCGTCCCGGCCAACGCCGCCGACTATGCCGAGAGCGAGAAGCTGCTGTCCGGCGTGTTCGGCTACAAGCCGCGCCCGTCGCAGGCCGCGCCCGAGGAGCTCGAGCAGGCCACCATCGACCTGGACGACGAGAACTTGGGCGGCATCGAGGTCACGGCCGGGGACTGAGCCCGGCCGCCGGCCTCAGCCGGCCTCGAAGTGGATGATGTCGCCGGTGTTGACGCCGAAGCTCTGGCCCAGGCTGATCGTGCCCGACTTGCGCAGGTGCAGTTCGTCGCGATGGAGCTTGAGCTCGTCGTCCTCGCCGATGCGCACGTAGGTGCCGTTGGTCGAGCGGTCGGTGATCATGAAGTGGCCGCGCTTGTACTCGACCATGGCGTGCGTGCGGCTCACCCAGTCGGCCTCCACCACGAGATGGTTGCCGTGCTCGCGACCCATCAGGAAGGGTTCGGAATCGGGCCGCAGTTCCACCACTTCGCCGCGGTGGCGCAGGCGCAGCACGCCCGGTGCCGCGGCATCGTCGATGCCGGCGCCTGCGCGGGTGGAGCTCTGCACCAGGGTCATGCCCGAGGTGTCCTCCTGCCAGACCAGGTCGACGATGGCGATCGGCAGCAGCTTGCCGCTGACCCGCGCCTTGCCCAGGCTGCGCGCCTCCGGAACCTTGCCCGACAGCCCGTCGTAGGTGGCCGCGGTGGTGACCACCTGCTCGCGCTTGGCCAGCGATGCCATGCGCGCGGCGGTGTTGACGGCGTCGCCGTAGACGTCGCCGTCGCCCTCCTCGAGCGCATCGCCATGGTGCAGGCCGATGCGCACCGCCAGGCTTTCGCGCACGAAATTGATGTCGCGGGCCATGCGCCGCTGCATGTCGCAGGCGGCCAGCACGCCGTTGATCGCCTTCGGGAAGGTGCACATCACCTCGTCGCCGATGGTCTTGATGACCCGGCCGCCATGCTGGCGGCAAACTTCCGACAGCGCATCGAGGACCAGGGCGATCAGGCGCCGGGCCTCGACGTCGCCCCTCGTCTCGAACAGACGCGTGCTGCCGCTGACGTCGGCGAACAGGATCGTCTGGGGCCGGGACAGGGCGGTCATGTTGGGCACAACGAGTTCAGGCCATGCCCTCGGCCATCGCCACGATGTCGTCGTCGGACGGGATGACCAGGAAGGCCGCGCCCGCCAGCGGCGTATAGGTGTCCTCGCCGACCACGCGGCGCAGCGGCTTGGCGCCGTGGCCGGCCTCGACCACCGCCGTGATCACGCCCTCGCCCACGCCGGCCGAGCGCCGGCCCTCGTCGACCACCAGGATGCGCGCACACTCGCCGGCATGCCGGGCAATGGCCTCCGCGTTGAGCGGCTGGAGCCAGCGCAGGTCCACCACGCGCACCTTCCAGCCCTTCGAGGCCTCGATGCGGCGGGCGGCGCGCAGGCTCATCGGCACGCCGTTGCCGAAGGTGAAGACGACCAGGTCGGTCGCTTCCGGCGCGTAGACCCGCTCCTGGCCCAGGACCATGGCCTCGTCGGTCGGCGGGTAGCTGGTGAGCCACTGGCCGTCGCCCGCCTCGTACAGGTCCTTGGTCATGTACAGCGCGATCGGCTCGAGGAAGGCGCAGACGCGGCCATCGACCCTGGCCAGCGCCATCATCGTGCGCAGCATGGTCGCGGCGTCGTCGCCGCGGCTGGGGCAGCCGACCACCAGGCCCGGGATGTCGCGCAGGGCGGTGATCGAGTTGTCGTTGTGGAAGTGGCCGCCGAAGCCGCGCTGGTAGCCCAGCGAGGCGATGCGCATCACCATCGGGTTGCGGTACTGGCCATTGGAGAAGAACTGCAGCGAGCAGGCCTCGCCGCGGATCTGGTCGCAGGCGTTATGGAAGTACGCCAGGTACTGGATCTCCGGCATCGGCAGCATGCCGACGTTGGCATAACCCTGGGCCAGGCCCAGGATCATGGTCTCGTCGAGCAGCGTGTTGAACACGCGGGCGTTCTTGAACGCCTTGTGCAGGCCCTTGGTGACCGTGTACACGCCACCCTTCTGCGCCACGTCCTCGCCGAACAGCAGCGCCTCGGGGTACTTGCAGAACAGGTCGTGCAGGGCCTGGTTGATCTGGATCGCCAGGTGCTTCGGCGGCTGGTTCTCGGGCAGCTTCGCCTCGCTGCCGAACACCGCCAGGCGCCTGTCGGCGAAGTCGCTTCGCGCGGCCTCGGCGGCCACCTTGTCCGGGGTGTAGGGCGCAAGCGGCGCGACCACGTCGGCCAGCTCGGTCAGCTTCGGGCGGCGGTCGGCCTCCTCGGCGGCGGCGAAGCAGCGTGCGCGCATGGCCTCGTACTTCGCCAGCAGCTCGTCCTTCGACATCAGGCCCGAAACCAGGGCGATCTCGGCCGAGCGCAGCAGCGGGTCGGTGGCCTCGACCCCCATCAGCTCCTCGATGCTGCGCCACTCGATCTCGAAGTCGGTGCCGGCGTGGCCCATGATGCGGGTGGTCTTGAGGTGCAGGAAGGTCGGCCGGCGGGTGCGGCGGCAGTGCTCGACGGCGGCCTGCACCTGGCCGTAGCCGCCGGCGATGTCCAGGCCGTCGGCGAAGAAGTAGTCCAGGCCCTCGCGGTGGCGGAAGGCATTGCCGATCCAGCCGCCCGGCGTCTTGACCGAGATGCCGATGCCGTTGTCCTCGCAGACGAACAGCACCGGCGCCGGCAGGCGCTGGTAGGCCGTCCACTGCGCGGTGTTGAAGGCCGTCTGCGCGGTGGCGTGGTTGCTCGAGGCGTCGCCGAAGCTGCAGATCGTGATCGAGTCATCGGGGATCGGCAGCGCGTGGCCGATCCGGCGGGCCTGCTCGATGGCAATCGCCGTGCCCAGGGCCTTGGGCAGGTGCGAGGCGATGGTCGAGGTCTGCGGCAGCACCCACAGCGGCTTGCTGCCCCAGACCTTGTGCCGGCCGCCCGAAGCCGGGTCGTCCTTGCTGGCGGCGAAGCTCAGCGCCGAGTCCATCACCGGGTCCATGCCGGGCAGCTTGCGGAAACGCTCGGCCATGAAGCCACCCGAGCGGTAGTGCAGGAACGCCGGATCGGTGTGGCGGGTGAGGCGCGCCACCATCGCATTGCCTTCGTGGCCGCTCGAACCGATGGTGTAGAACACCTTCTGCTGCACGCGCAGCACGCGCGCCATCAGGTCGAGGTGGCGCGAGACCAGCTGCGACTCGAACAGGGCCAGGAAGTCGGCCGCGGTGCAGGCGCTGCCGTCGAGCACGGGCTCGTTCGGCGCCGGCCGGTGCATCGCCTTGCCGGACCAGCCCTGCACGAACTCGATGAAGTTGTCGTCGCAGACCTTGGCGCGGTTGACGTCTTTGTGGCGGGCGGGGATGGGTTTGGCGACGGACATGATTGGCTCGCTGGAAGGGATCAGGCGCGCAGCGCAAGGCGGTTTTGCCGCCATTGCCCGCGCGTCTGGCCCCAGAGTTGGGCGGGTTGGTTTTCGTAGGGTGGCGGCAGCCGGCACGGGCCGCGCAGCGTGGCCCCGAGCCGGCGGGCGACCGCCTGGGACGGAAGGTTGTCGGGCGCGATGGTCTGGATGATTTCGGTCCAGCCCAGGTGGTCGACGGCCCAGTCGATGCAGGCCGCGGCCGCTTCGGTGGCGTATCCCCTGCCCCAGGCGTCCCGGGCCAGCGAGTAGCCGACCTCGGTGCCGGGCCAGCCCTCGGGCTGCCACGGGCCGGCGCGGCCGACCCAGCGGCCGGTGTCGCGCTCGAACACCGAGAAGAACGAGAAGCCCTGGACGTGCCAGGCACCGACCACGGTGAGCAGGCCGCGCCAAGCCACGGCGCGCGGCTGCACGCCGCCGAGGTGGTGCATGGCCACGGGGTCGGCGCTGAACGCCGCCCAGGCCTCGAAGTCCTCGCCCCGCACCGGCCGCAGGCGCAGCCGGTCGGTCAGGAGTTCGAGTCCGTCGATGGCCATGGCGCCGCGGCGGCCCCGGTCAGAACGCGTTGATGCCGGTGACTTCGCGGCCGATCACCAGCTGGTGCACGGTCTCGGTACCCTCGTAGGTGATCACCGACTCGAGGTTGAGCGCGTGCCGGATCGGCGGGTGCTCGGTGGTGATGCCGGCGCCGCCGAGCAGGTCGCGGGCCTCGCGGCAGATGTCGATCGCCATGCGGCAGTTGTTCCACTTGGCCAGCGACACCTGGGCCGGCTGCATGGTGCCCGCGTCCTTGAGGCGGCCCAGCTGCAGGCTCAGCAGCTGCGCCAGGGTGATGCGGCGGGCCATCTCGGCCAGCTTGATCTGGGCCGACTGCGTGGCCGCCACCGGGCGGTTGAACAGGGTGCGCTCCTTGGAATACTCCAGCGCCGAGGTGTAGGCGGCGATGGCGGCGCCGATCGGGCCCCAGGTGATGCCGTAGCGCGCCTGCGTGAGGCAGCCCAGCGGGCCCTTGAGGCCCTTGACGTTCGGTAGGCGCTGGCTGTCGGGCACGCGCACCGAGTCGAAATAAAGCGCCGAGGTGACCGAGGCGCGCAGGCTCATCTTCTTGTGCACCTCATGGGCCTCGAAGCCCTTGGTGCCCTTCTCGACGATGAAGCCCTGGATGCCGTCCTCGGTCTGCGCCCAGACGATGGCGATGTCGGCCAGGTTGCCGTTGGTGATCCACATCTTGGCGCCGTTGATCACCCAGTCGCCGCCGTCCTTCTTCGCCACGGTCTTCATGTTGGCCGGGTCGGAGCCGCCGTGCGGCTCGGTCAGGCCGAAGCAGCCGATGATCTCGCCGCGGGCCATGCCGGGCAGGTACTTGCGGCGCTGCTCCTCGGAGCCGTAGGCGTAGATCGGGTACATGCACAGCGAGCTCTGCACCGACACGAAGCTGCGGATGCCGCTGTCGCCGCGCTCGAGCTCCTGGCAGATCAGGCCGTAGCTGACGGCGTTGAGGCCGGCGCAGCCGTACTCCTCGGGCAGCGAGGAACCGAGCAGGCCCATCGAGGCGATTTCGGGCACCAGCTCCTTCGGGAAGCGCCCCTGGTCGAAGCAGTCGCCGATGATCGGCAGCACCTTCTCGTCGGTGAAGCGGGCGACGCTGTCCTGGATCATCCGCTCCTCTTCGCTGAGCAGGGAACGGACGTCGAACAGATCGGTCGGATTCAGGGCCATGGCTGCGGGGATCCACGAGTGGGGAAAGCCGGTGATTCTAGCCGGTTCCCACCCCCGCCGGCAGCGGCGGGGCCCGGCCGGAAAGGCGAAGGGCCGGCATGGCCGGCCCTTCGGGGGTGATGCGGGCTGGCGTGGCTCAACCCTTCGGCGGCGTATCCTTGCCGGCCACGGCGATCACGCCATCCGCGACCGGCAGCCGGTCGCCCGGGTCCTCGTCCATCACCAGCTGGCCGGTCTGGCCCTCGTAGCGCCAGGTGACGTCATAGCCGACGATCCGGTCGCGCTCGCCCAGCAGCACCTGCGCGCCCGGCTTGCGGTCGACGCGCATGCTGCCCAGCTCGCCCTCGCTGCGATAGGTCACGTCGTAACCGACGATTTCTTCGCGCGGCTCGGTCACGGTTTCGCAGACCTGCTCGACCTCGGTGTACTTCTGGCCGCCCTGGTGGCGACGGTCGATCTCGCGGCCCGCGTAGGCACCGCCGACCGCACCGGCGACGGTGGCCAGCTTGCGGCCGTCGCCCTTGCCGACCTGGTTGCCGAGCAGTCCGCCGACGACGGCGCCGACGACCATGCCGTCCTTGTCGCCGAAACGTTCGGCCCGGCGCTTCTCGACTTCGCGCTCCGTGCACACCTGGCGCTCGCCGGTGCGCATTTCGGTGATCGCGTTCGAAGCCACCACGTCGCCGTAGATCGGCTCCTTCTCGGTGATCGGCGTGGCCGACACCACCTCGGCATAAGGCGTGGAATAAGCCTGGTACGCGGCGATCGCGCCGCCACCAGCCAGCATGCCGGCCAGCACGGCCAGGATGGTCTTGTTCATGGTCAGTCCTCCATTCGCGGCGGTGGTCCGCCGTCGCCAGCGCAGACTGTGACAGCCTCCCTGAACGGAGCCCGAAAAACCGGGGCGGCGCCATCACGGCGTGTTAATTTCCGGGCGTCGAACCCGGGAAACCAAGATGCCCAATCCACTGACCGCGCCGCTGGTGGGTTACGCCTCGAAGCTGCGCTTCCCCACCCTGCTCAAGATCACCCTGGTGCTGATGCTGCTGAGCTGGCTGTTGCCCGATCCGATCCCGTTCCTGGACGAGATCCTGACGCCCCTGGTCGCCCTGGTGCTGGCGAGCTGGCGGCGCCGGGAGCCGCCCCCGGGGCCCGACGGCAAGGGCGGCACCCTCGAGGGCCAGGCCCGACGCGAATGAGCCCGCTCTACGACAGCCACTGCCACCTGGACGCGGAGGCCTTCGACGCCGACCGCGGGCAGGTGCTGGCCCGCGCCCGTGCCGCCGGCGTCACCCGCCAGCTGGTGCCGGCCGTGGATCGCGCCAGCTGGGACACCATCGCCGCCCTCTGCGCCGCGGACCCCGGCCTGCGCCCGGCCTGGGGCCTGCATCCGATGTACCTCGCGCGCCACCAACCCGCGCACCTGGACGAACTGGCCGACTGGCTGGCCAGCCGCCGCCCCGCCGCCGTGGGCGAGTTCGGCCTGGATTACTTCGTCGAAGGCCTGGACCCGGAAGCGCAGCGACTCTACTTCCGGCGCCAGCTCGAACTGGCCCGGGAATTCGACCTGCCGGTGGTCCTGCACGCCCGGCGGGCCGTGGACGAGGTGATCGCGGCGCTGCGCCGGGTCGGCGGCCTGCGCGGCGTGGTGCACAGCTGGTCGGGCAGCGAGGAGCAGGCGCGGCAGCTGTTCGCGCTCGGTTTTTGCCTGGGCATCGGCGGACCGGTCACCTACGAGCGCGCCCGGCGTCTGCGCCGCACCGTGGCGGCGATGCCGGCCGACTGCCTGCTGCTGGAAACCGACGCTCCCGACCAGCCCGACGCCGGCCGTCGCGGCCAGCGCAACGAACCGGGCTTCCTGCCGACCGTGCTGGAAACGGTCGCGGCCCTGCGCGGCGAGCCGGTGGAACGTGTGGCCGAAACCACCACCGCCAACGCCCTGCGCCTGTTCGGCTGAGGCGGCTCAGGCGGCGGGCCGGGGCTTGAGCAATAGTTCGATGGCCTTGCCCGCCATCGCGAAGCCAAAGGTTCCCGTGATGTGCGAGGCCGCGCCCAGGCCGGCGCCGCAGTCGAGCTTGAGGGCGGCATCGGCGCCCAGCTTGGGCCGCACGCCGCAGACGCTGCCGTCGGCCTGCGGGTATTTCACGTTTTCCAGCGAATACACTGCCGGCACGCCGAAGTAGCGGTCGGGGTTGCGCGGGAAACCGAAGTCGGCGCGCAGCTTCTTGCGGATCAACGCGAGCATGGCGTCGTGCTCGGTGCGCGAGAGGTCGCGCACGCGCACCAGGGTCGGGTCGGTGCGGCCGCCGGCCGAGCCGCAGGCGATGATCGGCAGCTTGCGGCGCCGGCACCAGGCGATCATCTCGAGCTTGCTGCGGAAGCTGTCGCAGGCGTCGAGCACCAGGTCGTGGCCGCGGTCGAGCAGCGCCTCGAGGTTGGAGGGCAGCAGGAACTGCGGCACCACCTCGACCTCGATGCCCGGGTGGATGGCGCGGCAGCGCTCGGCCAGCACCTCGCCCTTGCCGCGGCCGAACTGGCCCTCGAGCGCGTGCAGCTGGCGGTTGGTGTTCGAGACGCAGACCTCGTCGGCGTCCACCAGCACCAGGCGCCCGACGCCGCTGCGCGCCAGCGCCTCGACCACCCACGAGCCGACGCCGCCCAGGCCCACCACGCAGACCTGGGCCTGGCCCAGGCGCCGGGCCGCACCGCGGCCGTAGAGCCGGTCGATGCCGGCGAATCGGGGATCAGACATGGACGTATTCTAGCCGCGGTCGGCACCGGTTCAGGCGGACTTGCCTAGGTTCGGGCCGTGACCACGATGCCCCGGAAGGAGCCGACCATGAAGACCCGCATCCTTGCGATCGCCACCCTGTCGATCACGCTGGCCGCCTGTGCCAGCAGCCAGCCGCGCTACGGTTACGACCGCGGCGCGGGTTACGACCCCTACGACCGCGGCTACTCGCAGCGCTGCCAAGACTGCGGGCGGGTCGAACGCATCGAGCCGGTGTATGGCGCCCGCACCAACAGCCGCGCCGGCGCCGTGCTCGGCGGCCTGGTCGGCGCCGTGGCCGCCCGCGAGCTCGCCGACCACGGCAGCCAGGGCAAGAAGAACACCGCCACGGTGGCGGGCGCGGTCGCTGGCGCGGTGGCCGGCAACGCCATCGAGAACAAGGTCAACGAACAGACCTACGACGTGCACGTGCGCATGGACGACGGCCGCCTGGTCGTGGTCAACCGCAACTCCCTGGGCAGCGGCGTCCGCGAGGGTGCCTACGTCCGCCTCGAGGGCGCACGCATCATCCCGCTGCGCTGAGCAGGCCTTCCGGGCCGGACCGCCGTGCTAAATTGCCGGCGGTCCCATCCTGCCCGGAGTTGCCTGCATGCGTTCCCTGATCCTCGTCCTGATCGGCCTGTTCGTCGGCGCCGCCTGCACCCTCATCGCCATGAGCGCCCTGCGCCAGGGAACCGCCTACCCCAACGGCGTGATGGCGGTGATGTCGGCCCAGATGGGCGCGCTCAACGAGAGCGTGAAGCAGAACCGCTGCGCCGCCACCGACCTGACCCCGCGCCTGCAGACCCTGCGCCACCTGGGCAACGACCTCGAACCGGCCTTCCTGCCGACCGAGGACGACGAACGCTTCATCGCGCACTCGACCGAGTTCCGCGCCGCGCTCGACGCCGCCCTGGCCACGCCGCCCAGCGATTGCGCCGCCGCCAACGTGGCCCTGGACCGCATCAAGAACGGCTGCCAGGCCTGCCACCGCGACTTCAAGGGCTGAGCTGGCCCCACCATTCCCCGATCGCCCCGGCCACGGCGTCGGGCGAACGCATCCAGCGGAAATGATCGGCGCGCGCGCCCAGGCGCGCGTCGTCGAAGCGCTCGATCAACTTCGGCCCGTCGCCCAGCTTGTCGAGCAGGCCCTGCAGCGACGCTTCCGGCACGAACCAGTCGTGGGCCAGGTGCAGCGCCAGAGCCGGCGCGCGCAGGCGCGCCAGTCGCCCGTCCAGCGTCTCGCCCTGGCCGTAGGCCTGGTAGCGGCCGCCGAGTACCGTGGCGGCCCAGTCGCGCATCAGGCCACCGGCCTCGCGTCCGGCGAAGCCCAGGCGCTCGCCCGGGTAGTGCCCGACCAGTCGCGTCAGCGGCGGCAGCGCGCGGGCGAAGGCGCTGATCGCCAGGCGCTTCATGCCGGTGAAGGTGCGCCGGTCGGGCACCCCGGTGGCCAGCAGCACGAGCCCGGCGCAGCGCGCGGGTGAGAGCGCCGCCGCCATGGCGGCGAACTGGCCGCCGAGACTGTGGCCGCCGTAGCACCACGGCAGCGAGGAATCGAGCACGGCCTCGCTGGCCGGCAGGTCCTGGCCCAGCAGTTCGGCGTAGCCCCAGTCGTGCGTGCGCGTAGCGCGCAGTGCGCTCGATCCGATGCCGCGCCATTCGGGCACGGCCACGGCGAAACCGTGGGCGGCCAGCGCCAGCGCAAAGGTGTCGTACTTGCGCGCCGGCACGCCCAGGGCCGGCAGGAACAGCAGCCCGGCGCGCGGCGCGGGCGGGCGAACCCGGCGCAGGGTGAAGGCATGTCCATCGCGGGCCTGCAGCGGCAATTCTTCGACGTGCATCCTGGCGTCCGTCGGGAAGGGCCCTGAAGCATAGCCAGCCCGCTGCGTCGGCGGGAGGCCTCCTCACGCGGCGGCCACGTGTCAGCGACGCGCCGATGACGCCGCCGCGACCTCGCCCACACGGCCGGCCTGCGAGCCTTCGTAGCGTGCCCGCACCGGGCATTTCCCCACCAAGGAGTCGTCCATGAACCTGCTTCGCAAGTCCCTGCTCGCGCTCGCCCTCGCCGGCCTGGCCGCCACCCCGGCGCTGGCCGACCACCACAAGGGCGGCAAGGCCGCCGGCACCATCGTCGACGTCGCCGCCGCCAACGCCGATTTCGAAACCCTGGTCGCCGCGGTCCAGGCCGCCGGCCTGGTCGAGACCCTGTCGGGCACCGGTCCGTTCACCGTCTTCGCGCCGACCGACGAGGCCTTCGCCAAGCTGCCGGCCGGCACGCTCGAGTCGCTGCTGCTGCCCGAGAACAAGGACCAGCTGGTCGCGATCCTCACCTACCACGTGGTGCCCGGAAAGGTGTATGCGGCCGACGTGGTCAAGCTCGACAGCGCTGCCACGGTCAATGGCCAGGCGGCCGACATCAGCGTCGAGGGCGGTTCGGTGAAGGTCGACGGCGCCAACGTCATCGCCACCGACGTCAAGGCCAGCAACGGCGTCATCCACGTCATCGACACGGTCATCCTGCCGGACTGATCCCGCCGGCAACGGGGGTGGCCCGCGGTGTTCCCGGCGCGCGTGCGTGCCGGAGCGCCGGGGGCCACCCCTTCTTCGTTGTTATGCTCGGCCGATGGAACTGCAGACGCTCTGGTACCTCCTCGCCGCGACGCTGATCATCATCGGCCTGCTGGGCACCATCCTGCCGGTGCTGCCCGGCCTGCCGGTGATGTTCGCCGGCATGTGGCTGGCGGCCTGGGTCGATGGCTACGAGCACATCACGTTCACGACGCTGGCCGTGCTCGGCCTGCTGGTGCTCGCGTCGATCGGCGTCGACCTGCTTTCCAGCATCGTCGGCGCCAAGCGCGCCGGGGCGTCGGGCAAGGGCCTGTTCGGAGCCGGGCTGGGCGGCGTGGTGGGCCTGTTCTTCGGCCTGCCCGGACTGATCGCCGGCCCGCTGCTGGGCGCCGCCGCCGGCGAAATGGCGCACGGGCGCGACTGGCAGCAGGCCTCGCGGATCGGCGTCGGCACCTGGGTGGGCCTGCTGCTGGGCGCCATCCTCAAGCTCGCCCTCGCCTTCGCCATGCTCGGCCTCTTCGCCCTCGCCCTCCTCGTCGACTGACGCCCTTTCTCGCGGCGGGTTCCTAGAGCTCGCGCAGGGTGACGGAGGGCGGCGCGCTGATGATGCGGCGCGTGGCCCAGAGGCCCGCGACCAGGGCGGCGAGCAGTCCGGCCGCCGCGCCGGTCGCGGCCAGGCCCACGTCCACGCGCCAGGGCAGTTCGAAGACCTGGCTGGCCACCACGCCGGCGAGCACCGAGGCCGCGATGGCCGCGACCACGCCGGAAAGCAGGCCGATCGCGGCGAACTCGGAGGCCTGGGCCAGCCGCAGCTGCCGGCTCGAGCCGCCGAGCACGCGCATCACGCCGCCCTCGAGCAGGCGCTCGTCCTGGCTGGCGCTCACCGCCGCCAGCAGCACCAGCACGCCGGCCAGCAGCGAGAAGCCGAACACCGCCTCCACCACCAGCGAGACCTGGTCGACCGTGCTGCGCACCTGCGCCAGCACCGCGTCGATGTCGACCACCGACAGGTTCGGATAGGCCGAGACCAGCTCGGCGGTGAAGCGCGTGCGCTCCGGCGGCACCTTGACGGCGGTGATGAAGCTGCCCGAGTAACCCTCCAGCGAACCCGGCGAGCCGAGCACGAAGAAGTTCGGGCGGAAGCTCTCCCAGTCCACCCGGCGCAGGCTGGTGATGCGGCCGGCGTAGCGCGCGCCGGCGATGTCGAAGGCCACCTCGTCGCCGATCTTCCAGCCCAGCGACTCGGCGAACTCCTCCTCCACCGACAGCTCCGGCGAAGCCGGCACGCCGGTCCAGAACGTGCCGGCGGTGACCACGTTGTCCTCGCGCAGCGCCGCCATTTCCGAGAGGTTGAACTCGCGCTCGGCCATGCGCCGGCCGCGGCTGTTCTCCGGGTACATTTCGCCGCTGGCGGGCTGGCCGTTGTACTCGGTCAGGCGCGCCCGGATCATCGGGTAGAGCTCGGGCTCCGACACGCCCTGCTCCGCCAGGAACCCGCGCACCGAGGCCACCTGGTCGGGCTGTACGTTGATGATGAAGCGGTTGGGCGCATCGGCCGGCATCGCATCGCGCCAGCGATCGAGCAGGTCGGTGCGCACGAAGGTGAGCAGCAGCAGCGCCATCAGGCCCAGGCCCAGCGCACTGACCTGGGCGATCGACGCCCCGGCGCGCCGGCTGACGTTGGCCAGGCCGTAGCGCCACGGCCCGCGCAGGCGGGTGCGCAGGCGGCGCACCAGCACGATCAGCGCCCAGGCCAGCAGCGCCAGCACCGCGACCGTGGCCAGGATGCCGACCAGCATCGCCGTGCCGAGCGCGGCCGAACCGGCCTTCCACCACAGCAGCGTCGACAGCCCGGCCAGTCCGGCCAGGCCCACCACCCAGGCCGCCGGCTCGGTCGGGTCGAGGTCGCGGCGCAGCACCCGCAGCGCCGGCACGCGACGCAGCGCCAGCACCGGCGGCACGCCGAAGGCCAGCAGGACCGCCAGGCCGACGCCGAGGCCTTCGAGCGCCGGCACCAGGCCCGCCGCCGGCAGGTCGAGCTTGAGCGCAGACGAGAGCCAGTCGGCCACGAACCACTGCAGGCCGTAGGCAATGGCGACGCCCATGCCGCTGCCCAGCAGGCCGAGCAGGGCCAGTTCACCCACGTGGATGCCCACCAGGGTGGACTGGCGGGCGCCGAGGCAGCGCATCACCGCCGCACCCTGCAGGTGGCGGGCACTGTGCCGGCGCGCGGCCATGGCCACCGCCACCGCCGCCAGCACCACCGACACCAGCGCGGCCAGGCCGAGGAACCGGTCGGCGCGGTCGAGGGCGCGGCGGATTTCCGGGCGCGCCTCGGCGGCCGTCTCCAGCCGCTGGCCGCGGCCGAGCTGGTCGCGCGCGGCGGCGGCGAAACGATCGACCGCGGCGGCCTCGCCCGCGATCACCAGCCGGTAGGCGATGCGGCTGCCCGGCTGCACCAGGCCGGTGGCCGGCACGTCGTCGAGGTTGAGGAAGACCCGCGGCGCGGTGTTGAAGTAGTCGAGCGCGGCATCGGGCTCCTGCACCACCAGCGCGGCCAGCCGCAGCTGGCTGTTGCCGATGCCGACCAGGTCGCCGACCCGGGCATCGAGCGCGTCGGCGCCGGCGCGGCTGATCCACACCGTGCCTGGCTCGGGCACGCCATCGGCCACGGTCTCGGGCCCGCCGGCCCGGGTCTGGACGAGGAAGCTGCCGCGCAGCGGGAAGCCCTCGGCCATGGCCTTGAGGTCGCCCAGCCGCAGCGCCTCGCCCACGCGCACCATGCTCGGGAACGACCAGGTTTCGGTGCGGTCCAGGCCGGGCGCGTCGGCGAGTTCGCGCAGCGTGCCTTCGATCGGTGCATCGGCGCGCACCACCACGTCGCCGCCGAGCAGGCGGTTGGCCTCCAGCGCCAGCGCGCGCTCGGCGCGGTCGGTGACGAAGCCGACCGAACACACGGCCGTGACCGCCAGCACCAGCGCGGCCAGCAGGATGCGCACGTCGCCCGAGGCGAGGTCGCGACGAAGCTGGCGCCAGGCCAGCGGCAGCCAGCTCATGCCGACACCAGGCGGCCGGAATCGAGCCGCAGCACGCGGTTGCAGCGTTCAGCCAAAGCCTCGTCGTGGGTCACCAGCACCAGGGTGGTGCCGGCCTCGCGGTTGAGCCGGAACAGCAGTTCGATGATGGCCTGGCCGGTGCGGGTGTCGAGGTTGCCGGTCGGCTCGTCGGCGAACAGCACCGCCGGCCGGGTGACGAAGGCGCGGGCCAGCGCGACGCGCTGCTGCTCGCCGCCCGACAGCTGGCGCGGGTAGTGGCCCAGGCGCCCCGCCAGGCCCACCTGGCCCAGGATCGCGCGGGCCGGGCCCTCGGCATCGTCGTCGCCGCGCAGTTCCAGCGGCAGCATCACGTTCTCGAGCGCGGTCAGCGAGGGCAGCAGCTGGAAGCTCTGGAAGACGAAGCCGACCTTCTCGCCGCGCACCCGCGCCCGGCCGTCCTCGTCCAGGCCCGACAGCGGTTCGCCATCGAGCTGCACTTCGCCCTCGCTGGGGATGTCCAGCCCGGCCAGCAGCGACAGCAGCGTGCTCTTTCCTGAACCGGAGGCGCCGATGATCGCGACCGCTTCACCCCTGGGGATGGTAAAACCAAGGCCTTCGAGAATGGTCAGCTCGCCCGACGGCAGCGGCACCCGCTTGCCGAGGCGCTCGACGCGGAGCGCATCGCGGGTTTCCGGGAGGTGTCGGGAGTCGGCCATGGGATCCTCAGTGGACAGGAAAATGATGAAGGCAATCAAAGCAGGATATGGAGCATGGCGCACGCGGGTTCAACGGGGAGTCATGGCCCTGCTGTTGGCACTTGCCGGCCTGCCGGTGCTTGCGGCAGACACCGGCGAGCGCACCGTGCTGGTGATGGGCGACTCGCTTTCGGCCGCCTACGGCCTCGCCCCGCGCGAGGGCTGGGTGGCGCTGCTGGCCGAGAAGCTGCGCAGCGAGCGCCCGGGCTGGAGCGTCGCCAATGCAAGCATCAGCGGCGAGACCACCGCCGGCGGCGCCAGCCGCATCGCCAGCGAGCTGGCCCGGCACTCGCCCGAGGTGGTGGTGATCGAGCTGGGCGCCAACGACGGCCTGCGCGGCCTCGACCTGGCCCAGACCCACGGCAACCTCGAGCGCATGATCCGCGCCTCGAACGAGGCCGGCGCGCGCGTGCTGCTGGTGGGCATGCGCCTGCCGCCGAACTACGGCCCGCAGTACACCGAGGGCTTCGAACGCAATTTCGTCGAGCTCGCGCAGGCGCACCAGGCCGCCCTGCTGCCCTTCCTGCTCGAGCCGATCGCCCTGGATCGCGACGCCTTCCAGGCCGACAACCTGCACCCCGTGGCCGAGGCCCAGCCGAAGCTGCGCGACCATGTCTGGCCGGCCCTGCTGCCGCTGCTGGACTGACATCGAACCGAACAAGGAACACCCCGCATGAAGACGCCCTTCGCCCTCGCCCTGATGCTCGCCGTCGGCGCCTGCGCCGCCAGTGGCCCGGACGCCGACGTGCGCAGCTTCCCGAGCGAACACGGGAGCGTGCAGGTCAGCACCGTCGCCACCGGCCTCGAACACCCGTGGGGCCTGGCGTTCCTGCCCGACGGCCGCATGCTGGTGACCGAACGCCCCGGCCGGCTGCGCCTGGTGGCCGCTGACGGCACGCTCTCGGCGCCCCTGTCCGGCGTACCCGAGGTCTGGGCGCGTGGCCAGGGTGGCCTGCTCGACGTCGCCCTCGATCCCGGCTTCGCCGGCAACGGCCTGGTCTACCTGAGCTATGCCGAGCCGGGCGAAGGCGGCGCCGGCACCGCGGTCGCGCGCGGCAAGCTGGTGGGCGAGGCGCTGGAGGGCGTGAAGGTGATCCTGCGCCAGTCGCCCAAGCTCGAGGCCGGCCAGCACTTCGGCTCGCGCCTGGTGTTCGACCGCGACGGCCTGCTGTACGTGACCACCGGCGACCGCGGCAACTGGGACCACCCGCAGGCGCTGGACAAGGGCCAGGGCAAGATCTTCCGCATCCAGGCGGACGGCGGCATCCCGGCCGACAACCCGTTCGTGGACCGCGAGGGCGCCGACCCGGCGATCTGGTCCTACGGCCACCGCAACGTGCAGGGCGCCGCGCTGCATCCCGGAACCGGCAAGCTCTGGCAGACCGAACACGGCGCCCGCGGCGGCGACGAACTCAACATCCCGGAGCCCGGCAAGAACTACGGCTGGCCGGTGATCACCCTGGGCGTGAACTACAGCGGCGCGCCGATCGGCTCGGGCAAGAAGGAAATGCCGGGCATGGAGCAGCCCATCCACCAGTGGACGCCGTCGATCGCGCCCAGCGGCCTGGCCTTCTACACCCACGAGCGTTTCCCGGCCTGGCAGGGCAACCTGTTCGTGGGCGCCCTCGCCTTCCAGCGCGTGGTGCGCCTGGAACTCGAGGGCGACAAGGTGGTGGCCGAGGAGCCGCTGCTGGTCGACCTGGGCGAGCGCATCCGCGACGTGCGCCAGGGCCCGGACGGCTACCTCTACCTGCTCACCGACGACGCCAAGGGCCGCATCCTGCGCGTCGGCCTGCAGGCCGACTGAGGCGGGCTCAGCCCGCCCGGCTCAGTTCGTCGTATTCGTGGATGAAGCGGCCGGCCGGTCCACGGCCGGCCAGTGAGGCCATCGCCGCGGCCACGGTGTCGGCGCGGATGGCCCGGTAGCGGCGCAGCGGACCGACCAGCAGCGGGTTGGTGAACGGTGCCAGCCGCTGCCCCCAGCCTTCGGCGCGGCGCCGCTCGCTGCGTTCGCCCAGCAGCAGGCCCGGGCGCAGGCAATCGACCCGCTCGAAGCCCAGGGCCGCGAGGCCCCGTTCGGCCTCGCCCTTGACCCGCAGGTAGAAATTGCCGGACTGGGCGCTGGCGCCCACCGACGAGACCAGCAGGGCCTGCCGGGCACCAAGCCCGTGCGCGATTTCCGCAAGCGCCAGCACCAGGTCGCGATCGACCGCCAGGAAGGCCTCGCGAGAGCCCGCCTGGCGGATCGTCGTGCCGAGGCAGCAGGCATACGCCTCGAGCGGGACGCCCGCCGCCGCGAGGGCGGATTGCACGGCCGCGGCGTCCCACTGCCCCACCAGGGGTTTCAGGCGCGGATGCGTAATCACCAGTGGGCGCCGGACCGGGGCGATCACCACCGGCCCGTCCGCGGCGTCGAGCCAGCGCGCAAGCACGCGGCTGCCGACCAGGCCGGTCGCCCCGGCCAGCAGCACGGCGCGGCGGGCCGTCACCGGTTCAGGCCCAATCGCTCAGGCCCTCGCGCTCGTAGAGCACGCGGAAGGACGGGCGCGCCTTCATGCGCTGCGCCAACGCGCCCAGCTGCGGCCAATCGGTGGCCGGGCGCGGCATGTTGCGCGACCAGCGCATCAGCATCGTCAGCAGGAAATCAGCGGCGCTGACCGAGGGCCCCAGCAGGTAGGGACCGCGCCTGGCCAGGTGCGCCTCGATCTGGTCCCAGCAGGCCTCGATGCGCTCGCGCGCCCGGGTCCTGGCGGCCTCGGCATGGGCCTCGCCGGCCGCTTCCTGCGGATAGAACCAGGCACGGAAGGCCGGCTGCAGCGTGTTGGCCAGGTGCAGCACCCACTGGTAGTACTTCGCACGCTCGACGCTGCCCGGTTCGGGCGCCAGGCCGAAATTCGGATGGGCGTCGGCCAGGTGCAGCAGCAGGCCGGCGGCCTCGGTCACCGGTTCGCCGTGGATCAGGAGCGTCGGCACCAGGCCGGCCGGGTTGAGCGCCAGGTACTCGGGGCGCTTGTGGTCGCCGGCGGCCAGGTCCAGGCGGCGGAGTTCATGGCGTGCGCCGCTCTCGATCAGCAACCAGTGCACGACCAGGCTGGCCGCGCCGGGGGAGTAGTACAGGGTGTACATGCCGGCTTCCGTGCTTGGGGTCGGCCCGAAGCATACGACGGCCGGTGGCACAAAAGAAAAGCCCCGGGCGTTTCCACCCGGGGCCTTGCTCAGTCCTTGGGGGACTGGATTACATCGGCTGCACTTCGTCAGCCTGCATGCCCTTCTGGCCCTTGACGAGCTTGAAGGAGACCTTCTGGCCTTCCTGCAGGGACTTGAAGCCGGTGCCCTGGATGGAACGGAAGTGGACGAACACGTCCTCGCCGTTCTCGCGGCTGATGAAGCCGAAGCCCTTGGCGTCGTTGAACCACTTAACGGTACCGATCTGACGATCCGACATTTGCTAACTCCTTGGAACAAATAAATGGATATCGCTGACGGGGACATCCCGCCGCGCGACTGGGGTTGCAAGGAGGAGCGAGGTGAAAAGATGTAGCGGATCGGTGGATCTACCGCATCAGGCCACGATTCACAGTGACCCTTCGCAAACACAGTCGGGCGCACCCTACACCTTTCCAGGACGGAAAGCCAACGATTTCGGCGGTTTGGCCGGCATCGCGGCCAAACCGGGGGCAACCCGTTCAGTTTCGGGGGTTCAGTCCAGAACGACCGGGATCTTGCCGATCCGCGACTGCCACTCGCGCGGCCCGGTGCGGTGCACGGATTCGCCGGCCGCATCCACGGCCACCGTCACCGGCATGTCGCTGACCTCGAATTCGTAGATGGCCTCCATGCCCAGGTCGGCGAAGCCCACCACGCGGGCGGACTTGATGGCCTTCGACACCAGGTAGGCCGCGCCGCCCACGGCCATCAGGTAGGCCGAGCGGTGCTTGCGGATGGCCTCGATGGCGGCCGGCCCGCGCTCGGCCTTGCCCACCATGCCCAGCAGGCCGGTCTGCTCGAGCACCTGCTCGGTGAACTTGTCCATGCGGGTGGCGGTGGTCGGGCCGGCCGGGCCGACGACCTCGTCGCGCACCGGGTCGACCGGGCCGACGTAGTAGATGAAGCGGCCGCGCAGGTCCACCGGCAGCGGCTCGCCCTTGTTGAGCATGTCCACCATGCGCTTGTGCGCGGCGTCGCGCCCGGTGAGCAGCTTGCCGTTGAGCAGCAGCACTTCGCCGGGCTTCCAGCTGGCGACTTCGTCGCGGGTGAGCGTGTCGAGGTTCACCCGGCGGCCCTTGGAAGCGTCGTAGGTGAGCTTCGGCCAGTCTTCCAGCGAGGGCGGATCGAGCTGCACCGGGCCGCTGCCGTCGAGCGTGAAATGCGCGTGGCGGGTGGCGGCGCAGTTGGGGATCATCGCCACCGGTAGGTTGGCGGCGTGGGTCGGGTAGTCCTTGACCTTGATGTCGAGCACCGTGGTCAGGCCGCCCAGGCCCTGGGCACCGATGCCGAGCGCGTTGACCTTCTCGTACAGCTCCAGCCGCAGCTCCTCGGCGCGGTTGGACGGGCCGCGGGCCTGCAGGTCGGTGATGTCGATGGGCTCCATCAGCGCTTCCTTGGCCAGCAGCATGGCCTTTTCGGCCGTGCCGCCGATGCCGATGCCCAGCATGCCCGGCGGGCACCAGCCGGCGCCCATGGTCGGCACGGTCCGGAGCACCCAGTCGACGACCGAGTCGGAGGGGTTGAGCATGGCGAACTTGGACTTGGCCTCGCTGCCGCCACCCTTGGCGGCGACGATCACGTCCACCTTGCCGCCCGGCACCAGCTTCACGTTGACCACCGCCGGGGTGTTGTCCTTCGTGTTCTGGCGCTTGCCGGCCGGGTCGGCCAGCACCGAGGCGCGCAGCTTGTTGTCAGGGTGGTTGTAGGCGCGGCGCACGCCCTCGTTGACCATGTCCTCGACGCCCATGCTGGCGTCGGACCAGCGCACGTCCATGCCGATCTCGAGGAAGACGGTGACGATGCCGGTGTCCTGGCAGATCGGCCGGTGGCCCTCGGCGCACATGCGCGAGTTGATCAGGATCTGGGCGATGGCGTCCTTCGCGGCCGGCGACTGCTCGCGCTCATAGGCGGCGGCGAGGTTCCGGATGTAGTCGACCGGGTGGTAGTACGAGATGTACTGCAGCGCGTCGGCGACGGACTGGATGAAGTCTTCCTGCTTGATCTGGCTCACGGCGGGCACGGGCTGGCGGGGAAACCACCATTTTACCCCGCCAGGGCCGGGCGGGGGCTGGCGGCGGCCGGGCCGCCGCCAGCAGGTCTCACTCGCCGCCGGTCGGGCCGCCCACGGCGCTGTCCCAGTTGCCGCGCAGGTACTCGACGACCAGGCCGGTCACCCGCTCGAGCATGGCCTTGTCGGCGCCGCCGAAGCTGTAGGCGCCGGCCATGCCGGCGGCGTGCTGGTAGAACTCGGGTTCGGCAACGAGCTCGCCACTGGCGGCATCGACCAGCCGCACCCGGAGCAGGACGCGCGACTTGCCGGCGAAGGCGCCGGCGAAAACCCGCTTGCCGCCCGAGATGTAGCGGATGCCGGCCACGTAGGGCTCGATCCTCAGCACCCGCTCGGGCTCGTTCGCCGCCGGGCGGGCATTGACCTCGGCCAGCCACGGCCCGATGCGCTCGTCGAGGTTCGCCTGCAGGTTCACCAGGGCAGCCTCGTTGGGCCTCTGGCCGGCCCAGGGCGCGCCCATGGTGATCTTCGCCACCTCGAAGCGGTCGAAGCCGGACAAGGCCTCGGACGGCGCGGGATTGGTGGCCGACGAAGCCTTGATGTCTTCCTTGGCGACCACGGCGGTCGAAAGGCCGGCAAGGAGGAGTACGGCGCCGAGCTGGCGCAGGAAACGGGCGTTGAACATGCTTGGATCCCCTGGTGTTGTGTCGGCCGCAACGGTGGCGGCCCCCGGGAAGCTAGCAGAATCGCGCGGGGTCTTGCCTATTCGAGCTCGGACCAGCGGGCGTAGGCCTGCTCTAGATCGGCCTGCAGCGCCGACAGCCGGGCATTGGCGGCGGCGACGGCGTCGGGGCCCTGCTGGTACAGGCCCGGGTCCTGGACCGCGGTGGTGGCTTCGGCGAGCTCGGCCTCCAGCCGCTCGATGCGGACGGGCAACTCGTCGAGCTCGCGCTGGTCCTTGTAACTGAGCTTGCGCCTGGGCGTGGCAGCCGCGGCCGATGGCGCGGGCGCGGGCGCGGGGGCCGGTTTCGCCACCGCCGCGGGCGTCGTCGCCGGGCGCGCGGCCGCCCTGCCCGCCTCGGCGGCCTGCGCGGCGGCGATGCGGGCCGACATCGGCCGCTGGCGCAGCCAGTCGCTGTAGCCGCCGACGTAGTCGCCGACCCGGCCATTGCCTTCCATCACCAGCGAGCTGGTGACCACGTTGTCGATGAACTCGCGGTCGTGCGAGACCAGGATCAGCGTGCCCGGGTAGTCGATCAGCAGCTCCTCGAGCAGCTCCAGCGTCTCGACGTCGAGGTCGTTGGTCGGTTCGTCCATCACCAGCACGTTCGAAGGCCGCGCGAACAGCTTGGCCAGCAGCAGCCGGTTGCGCTCGCCGCCGGAGAGCTTGGTGATGGGCGAAAGCGCGCGCTCGGGGCTGAACAGGAAGTCCTGCAGGTAGCCCATCACGTGCTTGCGGGCGCCGTTGATCTCGATGAACTCGCGGCCCTCGGAGACGTTGTCGAGCGCGTTCCAGTCCTCGCGCAGGGCGCCGCGCAGCTGGTCGAAGAACGCGATCTCGAGGTTGGTGCCCACGCGGATCTCGCCGGCGGTGGGCTGCAGCTGGCCGAGCAGGAGCTTGAGCAGGGTGGTCTTGCCCGAGCCGTTGGGGCCGATCAGGCCGACCTTGTCGCCGCGCTGGATGACGGTGTCGAGCCCGCGAACGATCACCTTGTCCCCGAAGGCGAAGTCCACGCCACGGGCCTCGAACACGCGCTTGCCGGACTTGTCGGCGGCGGCCGCCGCCATGCGCACGTTGCCCTGCTGCTCGCGTCGCTCGGCGCGCTCGCGGCGCATGGCCTTGAGCGCCGTCACCCGGCCCTCGTTGCGGGTCCGGCGGGCCTTGATGCCCTGGCGGATCCAGACCTCTTCCTGCGCCAGCTTCTTGTCGAACAGCGCATTGGCCTGGGCCTCGGCGTGCAGCCGTTCCTCGCGCCGGCGCAGGTAGTTGGCGTAGTCGCCGGGCCAGCTGCTCACCTGGCCGCGGTCGATCTCGACGATGCGGGTGGCCAGGTTGCGCAGGAACTGGCGGTCGTGGGTGACGAAGACCACCGAGCCGGCGAAGTTCTTCAGGAACTCCTCGAGCCAGGCGATCGATTCGATGTCCAGATGGTTGGTGGGTTCGTCGAGCAGGAGCACGTCGGGCGCCGCGACCAGGGCCTGGGCCAGCAGCACGCGGCGCTTGAGGCCGCCCGAAAGCGCGGCGAAATCGGCGTCCTCGGGCAGGTCGAGCTTGCTGATCACCTGCTCGACGCGCTGCTCGATCTGCCAGCCGTTGCCGGCGTCGATGCGCGCCTGCACCTCGCCGAGCTCGTCCATGTCGATGTCGGCGCCGTCATGCAGCAGGTGGTGGTAGCGCGCCAGGTCGGCGCCCAGCCCGCCCAGCCCCATGGCCACCACGTCGAAGACGGTTCCCGCCACGCCCTGGGGCACCTCTTGCGCCAGGCCGGCCACGCGGCCATCGCGGCGCAGCACGCCGTCGTCGGGCACGATCTGGCCGGCCAGCAGGCGCAGCAGGGTGGATTTTCCGGCGCCGTTGCGGCCGACGATGCAGACGCGCTCGTTCGGCTCGATCGTGAGGTTCACGGCTTCGAGCAGCAGCGGTCCGCCGACGCCGTAGTCGACGCCTTGCAGGGTGATCAGGGACATGCGGCCATTCTATCGCGGGCGGGGGGCCGCCGGCGGCTTCAGGCGCTGCCGTGCTTTAGCCAGTGGTCGGCCATCGCCTCGGAAATGAACACCCGCCCGACGGCGCCGCGCTCGCGCGCCAGGATCTCGCCGTGCTCGACGTGGCCCATCAGCTCGACCCGGCCGACCACGAAGGCCACCTGCAGCTTGTCCAGGCCCAGGGAGAACAGGACGTCGATGGTCATCTCGATGTCGCGCTCGCCCTCGAATTCGCCGAGCTTCTCGACCACCATCAGCTTGGCGGCCTTGCGGCGCCGGCATTCCGCCGCGACTTCGGACCAGTAGGCGATGGAGATGGCCCGGCTGTCCCGGGGGCCGGTGACCAGCGCATGCAGGTAACCGGGGCGATCTTCGTAGCGGATGCTGATATCGGGGGGAAGCTGGGACACGGAAGCCATCTGCGCGGGGGGTCGCACATTCTAACCGCTCGGGCCGGCTTGCGCCGGGGCGGCTCGGGCGCGAAGGTGGCGGCCATGGCCCACGCCCGCTCCTGGACCGCGCACATCTCCGCCCTGCTGGGGCTGTCCTGCCTGGCAGGCGTGCTGTGTTTCCATTTCCCCGAACTGCTCACCAGCCAGGCCTTCCGGCAGGTTTATACCGAGGGGTTCGCCCGCAGCCTGCTGCTGGGCGGGCTGGTGTCCGCCTTCGCGCTGGGCACGCTGGCCATCCTGCGGGGGCGCGACCGCCGGGTGGCACTGACCGGCGTCGGCGCCGCCACGCTGGCGGTGCTGCTGGGAGGCGTGCACATCGAGCTGGGCAGCATCGGCCAGACCCCCTGGTCGCTGGGCCTGGACTGGTTCGTGGTGTCGCTGTTCTTCTCGGCCCTGGTGTTCGTGCCGATCGAGCGCCTGCTCGGACGCGTGCCGCTTTTGCCGCTGCGGCCCGAGTGGCGCACCGACCTGGCCTACTTCTTCGCCAGCCACGTCGGCGTGCAGTTCATCCTGCTCATGGTCACGGCCTGGACCAGCGGGGTGGCGGCCCTGGTGGCCTTCCCGGCGCTGTCGGCGGCGATCCAGTCGCTGCCGGCCTGGCTGCAGTTCCTGCTGGCGGTACTGTGCGCCGACCTCGCCCAGGCGCTCGCGCATCGGACCTACCACCGCCAGGCCTGGCTCTGGCGCGTGCACGCGGTGCACCACAGCAGCCGGCACCTGGACTGGCTGGCCGGCTCGCGCATGCACCTGCTCGAGATCCTGCTCACCCGCGGGCTGGTGCTGCTGCCGCTGGTGCTGCTGGGCTTCTCGCCGGGCGTGGTCAACGCCTACGTGATCCTGGTGGGCCTGCAGGCGGTGCTGGCGCACGCCAACCTCGGCCTGCGCTTCGGCTGGCTCGAGTACGTGCTGGTGCTGCCGCGCTACCACCACTGGCACCACGCGCGCCGCGCCGACTACACCGACGCCAACTACGCCATCCACCTGCCGCTGGTGGACATGCTGATGGGCACCTTCCGGCTGCCCCGCGACGGCAGCTGGCCGGAGGAATACGGCGTGATGGAGGCCGGCTCGGTGCCGGCGGGCTTCTGGCGCCAGCACCTGGCGCCGTTCCTGCCCCGGCGGGACGGCTGAGGCCGGACTCAGTCCAGGCCGAGCAGGCGCTGGTGGTCGACCAGGATGCAGCGGTCCTGCACCACGTCGATGCCGGCGGCCAGCAGTGCCGCCGCGAAGGCGTCGTCGCGGATGCCCAGCTGCAGCCAGACGGCCGGCGGGCGCTTGGCCAGGATGTCGTCCAGGTGCGGCGCCAGGTCCTTCGGGCGCCGGAAGACGTTCACCAGGTCGATGTCGCCGGGAATGTCGGCCAGCCGGCGATACACCGGCTGGCCGAGGATGCGCTCGACCTCGGGGTAGTACACCGGCACCGGCACGATCTCGTAGCCGGCGCGCTCCATGTAGCGCGGCACGTCGATGGACGGCTGGCCGCGCTGGGCCTCGGTTTTGATGCCGAGCACGGCGATGCGCCGTGCCCGCAGGAGCAGGGCCTTGAGCCCGGCGTCGTCGTCGATGAGCTTGCCGGGCGTGGCCATGTCAGTGGTGGTGGCCGCCGGCGCCGTGCACGTGGCCGTGGGCCAGTTCCTCGACGCTGGCGTCGCGCACTTCCACCACCTCGATGGCGAAGTGCAGGTTCTGGCCGGCCAGCGGGTGGTTGCCGTCGACGGTGACCATGCCGTCCTCGATCTTGGCGATGACCACCGAGATCGCGCCCTGCGGGGTCTGCGCCTGGAAGGCCATGCCCACCTCGAGTTCGTCCACGCCCTGGAAGGCCTCGCGCGGCACGGTCTGGATCAGCATCTCGTTCGGGGTGCCATAGCCCTCCTCGGGCGAGACGACCACGTCGAACTTGTCGCCGGCGCTGCGGCCCTCGAGCGCCTTCTCCAGGCCCGGGACGATGTTGCCGGCGCCATGCAGGTAGGCCAGCGGCTGGGCACCGGCGGACGAATCGATCACCTTGCCGGCGTCATCGGTGAGGGTGTAGTGGAAGGTCGCGACGGTGCGCTCGGCGATCTGCATTGAGGATCCTTGGGGAACGAGGGGGAGAGCCGGCCGGGAACCCGGCGGCGGAGAACAATCGGGGGCATAGGCTAGGCCATGGCCCCCGCGGGCGCAAATTTGCCGCCCTCAAAAGCGAGGCCCCGGTCGTCGCCGACCGGGGCCCCGATATGCCGCGGGAAGGCGCCTTACAGCGGCTGCACTTCGTCCGCCTGCATGCCCTTCTGGCCCTTGACGAGCTTGAAGGTGACCTTCTGGCCTTCCTGCAGGGACTTGAAGCCGGTGCCCTGGATGGAACGGAAGTGGACGAACACGTCCTCGCCGTTCTCGGGGGTGATGAAACCAAAGCCCTTGGCGTCGTTGAACCACTTCACGGTGCCGGTCTGACGGTCAGACATATCTCATTCCTTGTAACAATTAAGGTTGGGTACCCACGATCAGCCAGGCTACCCGGCAACCGCAGTGCGCCCACCCTACCCGCTTACGACGGGGAAAGCGAATGCTTTAGAATAGTGGACTGCCGGATCGCCCGCCGCCGCCCGCCGATCCCCCACTTCCCCACGGGATTCCGATGTCCGCCTTCGCCACCGAGCGGGTCCTGACCGTACGGCACTGGACCGACGCGTATTTCAGCTTCACCACCACCCGGGACGACGGGCTGCGCTTCGACAACGGCCAGTTCGTGATGATCGGCCTGGAGGTCAACGGCCGGCCGCTGATGCGCGCCTATTCGATCGCCAGCGCCAACTGGGAAGAGCACCTGGAATTCTTCTCGATCAAGGTGCCCGACGGCCCGCTCACCTCGCGCCTGCAGCACATCCAGCCGGGCGACGACCTGCTGGTGAGCCGCAAGCCCACCGGCACCCTGCTCATCTCCGACCTGCACCCGGGCCGCAACCTCTACCTGCTGGCCACCGGCACGGGCCTGGCGCCCTTCCTGGGCGTGATCAAGGACCCGGAGACCTACGAGCGCTTCGACCGGGTCATCCTGACGCACGGCGTGCGCAACGTGGCCGACCTGGCCTACCACGACTACATCACCCGGGAGCTGCCGCGGCACGAGTACCTGGGCGAGGTGATCAGCCAGAAGCTGCTGTACTACCCGGCCGTCAGCCGCGAGCCCTTCCGCCACCCGGGCCGGCTGACGACCCTGATGGAATCGGGCCAGATGATGCGCGACCTCGGCATCGAGCCGCTCGACGGCGAGAAGGACCGCGCCATGATCTGCGGCAGCCCGCAGATGCTGGCCGACTTCCGCACCCTGCTCGACGCCCGCGGCTTCAACGCCGCGCCGCGCATCGGCACGCCCGGCCAGTACGTCTTCGAGCGCGCCTTCGTCGAGAAGTAAGGCCTTACAGCGCCTTTTCGATGTCCTTGCGGATCGACTCGGGCTTGTCCGTCGGCGCGTAGCGCTTGAGCACCTTGCCGTCGCGGCCGACCAGGAACTTGGTGAAGTTCCACTTGATCGCCTCCAGGCCCAGCAGCCCGGCCTTTTCCGACTTGAGCCACTTCCACAGCGGGTGGGCGTTGCCGCCGTTGACCTCGACCTTGCCGTACATCGGGAAGCTGACGTCGTAGGTGAGCGAACAGAAGTTGCGGATCTCCTCGGCGTCGCCCGGCTCCTGGTGCCCGAACTGGTCGCAGGGGAAGCCCAGCACCACCAGGCCGCGGTCGCGGTAGTCGCGCCAGAGCTGCTCCAGGCCCTCGTACTGGGGCGTGAAGCCGCACTTGGAGGCGGTGTTGACCACCAGCAGCACCTTGCCGCGCAGTTCGTCGAGCGACCGCTCCTGGCCGTCGAGCGTGGTGGCTTTGAAATCGAAGGCGGTGGTCATGGCGGTCTCCGGTGGCGGGCGGCCAGACTAGCGCAAGGCGCCCGCCCGCGGCGCAGGTTTCACATGGCCTTTACGTCCGCCCGGTGTCGCATGCCTTTCGTCACGGTCGGGCCGGCGGGTCATCGGTTACGCTTCGGAGGTTACCCGTCCCTCGAGGAATCCCGATGAAGTCCAAGCTGTCCCTCGCGCTGGCCGCCGCCCTGGCCACCGCCACCCCCGGCCTGCTGCATGCCGCAGACGCGCCCGCCCCCGCCCAGGCCGCCGAGCCGGTGTCGGCCAACCCCTTCTTCACGGTTTCCAGCCTGCCCTACCAGGCGCCGCGCTTCGACCTGATCAGGAACGAGCACTACCAGCCGGCGCTCGAGCGCGGCATGGCCGAGCAGCGCGCCGAAATCGACGCGATCGCCGCCAATCCGGACGCGCCGACCTTCGAGAACACCATCGTCGCCATGGAGAAGACCGGCGCCCTGCTCAACCGCACCGCCGCGGTGTTCGGCAACCTGGCCGGCGCCCACACCAACCCCGAGATCCAGAAGGTGCAGGCGGCGCTGGCGCCGAAGTTCGCCGCCCACCAGGACGCCATCCTGCTCGACGGCACGCTGTTCGCCCGCGTCAAGTCGCTGCACGACCAGCGTGACGCCCTGGGCCTGGACGACCAGTCCAAGCGCCTGCTCGAGCGCTACTACATCGACTTCGTGCGCGCCGGCGCCAACCTGTCCGACGCCGACAAGGAAACGCTCAAGGCGATGAACGCCGAGCTGGCCAGCCTGGCCACCACCTTCAGCCAGAACGTGCTCAAGGAAGTGAACACCTCGGGCGTGCTGGTCGAGGACGTGGCCGAACTCGACGGCCTGCCCGCGGAAGCGGTCACCGCCGCCGCCGAGGCCGCCAAGGCCGCCGGCCACGAGGGCAAGTGGCTGATCGCCCTGCAGAACACTTCCGGCCAGCCGCCGCTGACCAACCTCACCAACCGCGCCCTGCGCCAGCGCATCATGGAAGCCTCGCTGACGCGCGGCACGCGCGGCAACGAGTACGACAACACCGCCATCGTCGCCAAGGTCGCGCAGCTGCGCGCCGATCGCGCCAGGCTGCTGGGTTACGACAACCACGCCCACTATGTGCTCGAGGACGAAACCGCCGGCACCGTGGCGGCCGTCAACAAGCTGCTCTCCGACCTGGCCCCGGCCGCGGTGGCCAACGCCCGCAAGGAAGCCGCCGAGATGCAGGCGATCATCGACGCCGAGGGCGGCGGCTTCGAGCTCGGCGCCGCCGACTGGGCCTTCTATGCCGAGAAGGTGCGCCAGCAGAAGTACGCCTTCGACGAATCGCAGCTGCGCCCCTATTTCGAGATCAACAACGTGCTCGAGAAGGGCGTGTTCTACGCCGCCGGCCAGCTCTTCGGCCTGCAGTTCAAGGAGCGCAAGGACATCCCGGTCTACCACCCCGACGTGCGCGTCTGGGAGGTGTTCGAGGCCGACGGCAGCCCGCTGGGCCTGTTCTACGGCGACTTCTACGCCCGCCCGACCAAGCGTGGCGGCGCCTGGATGAACGCCTACGTGCCGCAGAACGGCCTCACCGGCACCCGCCCGGTGGTGGCCAACCACCAGAACATTCCCAAGCCGTCCGAGGGCCAGCCGACCCTGATGACCTTCGACGAGGTCACCACCATGTTCCACGAGTTCGGCCACGCGCTGCACGGCCTGTTCTCGGACGTGAAGTACCCGCAGTTCGCCGGCACCTCGGTGCCGCGCGACTTCGTCGAGTACCCGTCGCAGGTCAACGAGATGTGGGCCACCTGGCCCTCGATCCTGGCCAACTACGCCAAGCACCACCAGACCGGCGAGCCGATCCCGCAGGCCCTGCTGGACAAGGTGCTGGCGGCCGAGCAGTACGGCCAGGGCCACGCCACCACCGAGTACCTGGCCGCGGCCATGCTCGACCAGGCCATCCACCAGCAGACCGCCGGCAATGTGGCCACCGACGCCCTGGCCTTCGAGGCGCAGGCGCTCAAGGCGGCCGGCCTGGACTACGCGCCGGTGCCGCCGCGTTACCGCAGCGCCTACTTCTCGCACATCATGGGCGGCTATTCGGCGGGCTACTACGCCTACCTGTGGTCTGAGGTGCTCGACGCCGAGTCGGTGGAGTGGTTCAAGGAGAACGGCGGCCTCAAGCGCGAGAACGGCGACCACTTCCGCCGCACCCTGCTCTCGCAGGGCGGCAGCAAGGACGCCATGCAGCTGTTCCGCGACTTCCGCGGCCGCGACCCGGAAGTCCGCCCGCTGCTGGTCCGCCGCGGCCTGGACGAGGCGATCGGCGACGAGTAAGCCCCCGCTTCGTGGCACAAAAAAACCGCCCGGATCGCTCCGGGCGGTTTTCTTTTGGGCCGGGCGCGGGGCTCAGGCGTTGCGCTGGCAGGCGCGCAGCTCCTTGTTGAGCACCTCGGCCTTGGAGACGTACTGCTTGGCCAGCACGCGCACCACGAAGCTGTGCTCGCGGTCGAGCACGACCTTCTGGAAAGTCGTCTGCAGCTGGCCTTCGATCTCGGCCATGCGGGTGAAGCGCTCGGCCGGCGACTCCGGCCACTGCTTGCGCATGCCGGCGTAGACCTTGCTCAGCTCGCCCAGCGCGCTCGCCGGCTTCTTGGCGGTGGTCTTCTTCGCCTTGGCCTTCGGGGCCGGCTTCACTTCACCCGAGAGCTCCGCCGCCAGTTCCGACTTGGCCTTGGCCAGTTTCGCGAACAAGGCGCTGACCTTTTTGTCTTTCACCTTCTGGGCCGCTTCTTCGTAGAACGCGGTGCCATCCTCGCTGATGTCGATCAGGTCGGAAATGCTGCTGCTGGTGTCGGTCATGCGGCGCTCCTTGGCGTGATGAAAGGACAGCGCGATCGTCCCGCCACCCAGACCAGGCGACGGAATGCCCCGGGAAGCAGGGCCAGGCGATCACGAAGGAAAGCTCTTGCAGGCGTTCCGCCGGACCATGGGTCGGTTTGGAACGCGTTAAGGATACGCCCCGGGCCGTAAAAATTAGGTTATCCGGATGGCCATCGCCGTTTCAAACGCATGAAAGAAACCGCTTCACGGACGATGACTGCACGTTAGCAGACATTCAACGCGAATAGGACCATGACAGCATCCGCCCCTGCCGGTAGGGCATCACCCCGTGGAAGGGCCGGGGGTCGCCATCGAAGACCAGGGGCAGGAAATGCCGGTCGCCTTCCCACAGCGGCAGCTCCCCCAGCCGGTCCAGGTCGACCCAGTGCAGGTCGCCCTCGGCATTGCTCGCGGGGGGCTCGCCGCGGAAGCGGTCGATGAGGAAGATGAAACCCAGCCAGTCCTCGCCCTGCTTGCCGAAGCCGGGCCAGCTGATCGTGCCGCGCAGCTGCAGCGACTCGCACTCGATGCCCGCTTCTTCGTGGATTTCGCGGCGCATTCCCGCCATCACGTCCTCGTCGGCCTCGAGCTTGCCGCCCAGGCCGTTGTACTTGCCCAGGTGGTTGTCGCCGGGACGGGCGTTGCGGTGGACCATCAGGCAGCGGCGGCGGTCGGGCGAGAGCACATAGCCCAGGGTGGCGACGATTGGGGTATACGGCACGGCGGGTCTCGGCTTGAAGGGCAAAGGCCAAGCATAATCGCCCCATGCACGTGACTCCCCTGCCCGGCCTCGCCATCGTCGGCGGCGGCCCCGCCGGCCTGATGGCCGCCGAAGCCGCCCGCGCCGAAGGCGTCGACGTGGACCTGTTCGATGCCATGGGCTCGGTGGGCCGCAAGGTGCTGATCGCCGGCAAGGGCGGCCTCAACCTCACCCACTCGGAAGGTTTCGAATCCTTCGTCGGCCGCTACGGCGGGCGCAGCGCCAGCGTGCGCCGCTGGCTCGAGGCCTTCGGCGCCGACGACCTTCGTCAATGGGCCCGCGGCCTGGGCATCGAGACCTTCGTCGGCAGTTCCGGCCGGGTCTTTCCCTCCGACCTCAAGGCCGCGCCCCTGCTGCGCGGCTGGGTGCGGCGCCTGCGCGAACAGGGCGTGCGCTTCCACCTTCGCCACCGCTGGACCGGCTTCGGCGAAGGCGGCGCGCTGCGCTTCGATACGCCCGAGGGCCCTCGCAGCTTCCGCGCCGGCGCGACGGTGCTGGCGCTGGGCGGCGGCAGCTGGCCGCAGCTGGGCTCCGACGGCGCCTGGGCCCCGATGCTGGCCGACGCCGGCTTCGACGTCGCGCCGCTGCAGCCGGCCAACTGCGGCTTCGACGCCGGCTGGAGCGAGCACTTCGCCAGCCGGCACGCCGGCGCCCCGCTCAAGCCGGTGCGCCTGGCCCTGGGCTGGGAGTCACCGCTGCGCTGGCGCCAGGGCGAGTGCGTGGCCACTGCCACCGGCCTCGAGGGCAGCCTGGTGTATGCGCTGTCGGCGGCGCTGCGCGAGCGCATCACGCAGCACGGCGAGGCCCTGCTGCTGGCCGACCTGGTGCCCGGCCGCGACGTCGCCCGCCTGGCCCGCGACCTTGCCCGCCCGCGCAACGGCCGCAGCCTCAGCGAGCACCTGCGCCGACAGGCCGGGCTGTCGGGCGCCAAGGCCGGGCTGCTGCGCGAATGCCTGCCCGCCGAAGTGCTCAACGGCGAGCCGGCCGGGCTCGCGGCCGCGATCAAGGCCCTGCCGATCCGGCTCACGGCGGCGCGGCCCATCGCCGAAGCCATCTCCAGCGCCGGCGGCCTGCGGCTGGAGGCACTCGACGACGACCTGATGGTCCGCGACCACCCGGGCCTGTTCGCCGCCGGCGAGATGCTCGACTGGGAAGCGCCGACCGGTGGTTACCTGCTCACCGCCTGCCACGCCAGCGGCCTGCTGGCCGGGCGCGCCGCGGCGCGCTGGCTGGCGCGGGGCGGTGACGGCTCAGTCGGCGGGCAGCGCCTCGGGGTCGGCTGAGGCGACATCGCCGCCGGGCGCCGCGCCCGGCGCGACGAACCCGTAGAGCGTGACATCGAACACCAGCCGGCCCGCCGGCGCGCCCGGAGGCGGGTTCTCGCCGTAGGCCAGGGCCGCGGGGATCCAGAACCGGAAACGATCGCCGCGCGCCATCAGCTGCACGCCCTCGCGCCAGCCCGACACCACCTGGGACAGCGGGAAGGAGGCGCGCTGGCCGCGCATGAGCGAGCTGTCGAACACGCGCCCGTCCGTGGTCCAGCCGGTGTAGTGCACCAGCACCATGTCGCCCGGGCCCGGGCGGTTTCCGCCCTTGCCGCGCGCGAGCACCCGGTAGACCAGGCCGCTGTCGGTGGCCACGGCGTCGGCGGGCGGCGTCAGCAGGTCGGCCGGCGCGCGGGTCGGGTCGTCGCCGCCGAGCACCGTCACGTCGAAGACATGCGGCAGCGCCGGCATGCCCGGGTAACCCGGCCCCATGGCCGCGGCCGAGATCCACCAGCGCCGGGTCTCGCCCGCCGGCGTGGTCAGCAGCGCCCGCGCCAGGCCCGGCTGCTCGCGCGCCAGGTCGCGGACCCAGCGGCGGCTCACGCCCTGCTGGCGGCTGTTGAAACGGGTGCGGCCATCGGCGCTCCAGCCGTCGATGCGGTACTCGAGCACCGGGTCGCGCACGTAGGCGGAGGCGTCGGGACCGCGCTTGATCACCTTGAAGGCCATGCCGCTGGCGCCGGCTTCGGCATCGGCCGGCGGCGCGTCGAGCGGCCGGGGCGCCGGCAGGGGCGCCACCTGGGCGCCGGCCAGGCCGGCCATCAGGAGCAGGAGGACGAACAGCGGCAGGCGTGGCATCGGAACGACTCGCGGTGTGGTTGCTGGCCGCGAAGGTTAGCAGGCCCGGCTCACCAGTCGCTGTGTTCCGGCAGCAGCCCGCGCAGTTCGGCCTCGGTGAGGTTGCGCCAGCGGCCGGGCTTGAGCTCGCCCAGGCGCACGTTGGCGATGCGGATGCGCCGCAGCTGGGTGACGCGGTAGCCAAAGGCCGCGGCCATCAGGCGGATCTGCCGGTTCAGGCCCTGGGTGAGCACGATGCCGAAGCCGAACTTGGCGATGCGCCGGGTGCGGCAGGGCAAGGTCATCTGGTTGTGGATGCGCACGCCGCGGGCCATGCCGCGCAGGAACTCCTCGGTGACGGGCTTGTTCACGCCCACCAGGTATTCCTTTTCCTTCTTTTCCTCGGAGCGCAGGATCCGGTTGACGATGTCGCCGTTGCTGGTGAGCAGGATCAGCCCTTCCGAATCCTTGTCGAGCCGGCCGATCGGGAAGATGCGCTGCTCGTGCCCGACGAAGTCGACGATGTTCCCGGCCACCGAGGTGTCGGTGGTGCAGGTGATGCCCACCGGCTTGTTGAGCACGATGTAGACATGGCGGCGGGCGCCGGGTTTGGCCTCGCGACGGCGCAGGGGCTGGCCATCGACTTCCACCACGTCGCCTTCGGCCACCTGGGTGCCGATGCCGGCGCGCTGGCCGTTCACGCTCACCCGCCCCTCGGCGACCAGGCGGTCGGCCTCGCGGCGGGAGCAGTGGCCGGTCTCGGCGATGTGCTTGTTGACTCGCATGGGGTGCCGCGCTGCGTCAGAAGTGGCGCGCATGCTGGCATGGCGGCGCCGGCAAGTCACCCGCCGGCCCGAAGCCGGCGCTTGTGTGCCGGGCATGCCGGCGTTCGCACATCTTGGGTTCGACCGGGGGCAATCCGTGAACCGCCTCACACTTTGCCCGCGCTGGACGCCGCGGTGGCCGGGCGCGCCCGGGCGCTGGCACGGAACCTGCAGCACTACGCCTGCAAGCCAACGTCCCCCGCCGCCAGGAGCCAGCCATGGGCATCGTTATCCCTTTTCCGCGCAAGCAGGTCATCGACGACGAGCTGGCCGTCCAGCTCTGGGAGTTGGTGATGGCCGGCGAGATCGGCACGCCCGAGTTCCGTCGCCTCGACGCCGAGATCCGCCGCCGCCGCGAACTGCGCGAGCCGGCCGCCGTTGCAGGCGCGGCGGGTCCCCGGCGCTGATGCCCGTGGCCACCCTCACCGGGACCCGCTGGGCCGGGCGCAGCCGCGCCCGCCCGCGCCATCGCCGTCAGCCCAGCTTCCGTACCCGCACGCTGCGGCCCTTGACCTTGCCCGTGCGCAGCCTGTCCATGGCCTTCTGGGCCTGGCTGCGCTCGATGGCCACGTAGGTGCGGGTCGGGTAACCGGCGATCTTGCCGATCGCGCCGACCTCCAGCCCGCCGGGCCCGGTCAGCGCACCCACCACGTCGCCGGGGCGCAGCTTGTCGGTGCGCCCGGCATCGATCACCAGGGTCTGCATGGCCGGCGGCCGCGGCCGCGCCGGCTTGCGCGACAGGTCGATGCGCTCGAACCGCGCCGCCTGCCCCAGGCGCTCCTCGATGGGGATGATCCGGCGCCGCTCCTCGTTCGCCACCAGGGCCAGCGCCAGGCCGGGCTGGCCGGCGCGGCCGGTGCGGCCGATGCGATGGGTGTGGATGTCGGCATCGCTGGCCAGGCCATGGCTGACCACCACCGGCAGCCCGGCGATGTCGATGCCGCGCGCGGCCACGTCGGTGGCCACCAGCACGCTGCAGCTGCCGTTGGCGAAACGCACCAGCACTTCGTCGCGGTCGCGCTGGTCGAGGTCGCCGTGCAGGGCCAGCGCGGCGAACCCCCGGTCCTGCAGGGCGTCGCACAGCTGCTGCACGTCGCGGCGGGTGTTGCAGAACACCAGCGCCGACGGCGGCGCCAGGTCGCCGAGCAGCAGCGCGATGGCGTCGGCCTTGCGGGGCGGCTCGACCTCGTAGAAGCGCTGCTCGATCGCCGCGGCTTCGTCCTCCACCACGATGCGCTCGGGCTCGCGCTGGAAGCGCGCGCCCAGGGCCGCGATGCCCTCGGGGAAGGTGGCCGAGAACAGCAGCGTCTGGCGGTCGGCCGGCGCCTGGCCGAGGATGCCGGCGATGGCGTCGGCGAAGCCCATGTCGAGCATGCGGTCGGCCTCGTCGAGCACGGCCACGCGCAGTGCGTCGAGTCTGAGCGCGCCCTCGTCCATCAGCTCCTGGATGCGCCCGGGCGTGCCCACCACCACCGCCGGCGGGTGCACCAGCGAGGCCAGGTGCGGGCGCAGCGGCACGCCGCCGCAGAACACCGAGACCTTCAGGTTGGGCATCAGCCGGCCGAGCCGGCGCAGCTCGCGCGCGACCTGGTCGGCCAGCTCCCGGGTCGGGCACAGCACCAGCGACTGCACGCCGGCGGCGGCCGGGTCCACGCGCGAGAGCAGCGCCAGGCCGAAGGCGGCGGTCTTGCCGCTGCCGGTGCGGGCCTGGGCGGTCACGTCGCGGCCGGCCAGCATCGGCGGCAGGCTGGCAGCCTGGACCGGGGTCATGGCGGTGTAGTCGAGCGAGGCCAGGGCCTGGAGCAGGGCCGGCGAAAGGGGAAGCTGGGCGAAGTCGGTCATGCGGCATTCTCGCACGCCGCATTCGAGCCGCGGCTCAGGGGCTGAGCAGGCTCGCCATGAAGTGCCCGAGCACGCGTGGCTCCATCAGCACCGTGAACAGCACGCCGTAGGCGGCGCCGGCCAGGTGGGCGCTGTGGTTCACCTGGTCGGCCTTGCGGTGGTTCATGTACACCGAATAGCCGGTGTAGAGCACGGCGAAGATGATCGCCGGCACCGGGATCACGTACACGTAGATCGTCGCCCAGGGCTGGAGCAGCACGAAGGCGAACAGCACCGCCGACACCGCGCCCGAGGCGCCGAGCGTGGCGTAGTTGGGGTCGTGCCGGTGGCGCAGGTAGCTCGGCAGCGCCGAGACCACCAGGGCCGAGGCGTAGAAGCCCAGGAACCCCCACGGCCCGAGGTACTGGCCGTAGAACTGCTCCATCAGCCGGCCGAAGAAGTACAGGGTGAACATGTTGAACAGCAGGTGCATGAAGTCGCCGTGCACCAGGCCATAGCCGATGAAGCGGTCGTACTGGCGGCCACGCGACACCGCCGGCGGCCACAGCAGCAGCCGCTGCAGCAGCTTGTCGTTGTTGAAGCCAGCCCACGACACCAGCACGGTGACGATGATGATGGCGATGGTCAGGCTCAATTCCATGGGCGTCCCTTCCTCTGCGTCCGGCGCAGCATACCGCCTGCCGCCAGCGACGATTCAGTCCGGCGATGGCAAAGTGCCGGGATGCGCCCCCTCGCCCTCCAGGTCCTGCTGCTGGCCCTGGCCAGCCCCGCCGCCCTCGCCGACGACATGGCCGCCTGCCTTGCCCGGCTCGAACCCCAGGCCCGCGCCGCCGGCGTGCCGGCCGAGGTGTTCCGGGCGAACACCCGCGACCTGGCCTGGGACCCGTCGGTGCTCGAAGCGCTCGACCACCAGCCCGAGTTCCGCACGCCGATCTGGGACTACCTGGCCGGCCTGGTCGACGAGCAGCGCGTGGCCGACGGCCAGGCCCGCCTGGCCGAACACGCCGCCCTGCTGGCGCAGATCGAACGCACGCACGGCGTCGATCCGGCGACGGTGGTCGCGGTCTGGGGCGTGGAGAGCGACTACGGACGCACCTTCGGCAGCAAGCCGCTGCTCGGCTCGCTGGCCACGCTGTCCTGCGCCGGACGCCGCCAGCCCTTCTTCCGCGGCGAGCTGTTCGCCCTGCTCAGGCTCATCCAGGCCGGCGACCTGCGCGCCGACGGGCTGGTGGGCTCCTGGGCCGGCGCCTTCGGCCACACCCAGTTCATGCCCTCGACCTACGCGCGCATCGCCGTGGACGGCGACGGCGACGGCCGCCGCGACCTCGTGGGTTCGATCCCCGACGCGCTCGCCTCGACCGCCCACTACCTGCGCAAGGCGGGCTGGCGCACCGGCCAGCCCTGGGGCTACGAGGTGGTGCTGCCCGCGGATTCCGACGCCCCGGTGAGCGGCCGCACGCAGCGACGCCCGCTCCCGCACTGGCGCGCCCGCGGCCTGCGGCGCGCCGACGGCGGCACCCTGCCGGCCGACGACCGCAACACCGCCCTGCTGCTGCCCGCCGGCCGCGACGGCCCGGCCTTTCTGGTGTTCAGGAACTACGACGCGATCTACAGCTACAACGCCGCCGAAAGTTACGCCCTGGCCATCGCCCTGCTGGCCGACCGCCTGCGCGGCGACGGCGGCCTGCGCGCCGCCTGGCCCACCGACGACCCGGGCCTGTCGCGGGCCGAACGCCGCGAGCTGCAGACGCTGCTGCTGGCCCGGGGCCATGCCATCGGTACCGTGGACGGCATGATCGGCCGGCTCAGCCGCGAGGCCATCGCCGCCGAGCAGCGCCGGCTGGGCTGGGCCGTGGATGGCCGCGCCGGCCAGCGCATCCTCGCCGCGCTGCGCGAAGACGCCCCCTCGCCCCCGCCGGCCGATTAGGCAACAATCGGGCTTGGTCCCCCCGCGGAGTCCGGCCCATGAAATGGCGCAGTGCACGTCGTTCCAGCAACGTCGACGACCGCCGCGGTGGCGGCGGCGGCGGAATGAAACTCGGCCTCGGTGGCGTGGCCATCGTCGTGGTGATCGGCCTGCTGATGGGCAAGAACCCGATGGAACTGCTGGGCATGGTGGCCCAGGTGCAGCAACAAATGCCCGCCGGCTCCAGCGGCCCGGCCCAGGCGCCGCCGGTGGACGACGAAGCCTCGCAGTTCGTGGCCGCCATCCTCGGCGAGACCGAGGACGTATGGAGCGCGGTGTTCGAAGCCAGCGGCAGCCGCTACACGCCGGCCACCCTGGTGCTGTTCAGCGGCCAGGTGCAGTCGGCCTGCGGCGGCGCCAGCGCCGCGGTGGGCCCGTTCTACTGCCCGGCCGACAAGCAGGTCTACATCGACCTGAGCTTCTTCGAGCAGATGGAGCGCCGCCTGGGCGGCGGCGGCGACTTCGCCGAGGCCTACGTGATCGCGCACGAAGTCGGCCACCACGTGCAGACGCTCACCGGCATCAGCCAGAAGGTGAACGACGTGCGCCGCCGCGGCGGCAACGTCGAGGGCGCGGACGGCCCACTGGTGCGCCAGGAACTGCAGGCCGACTGCTACGCCGGCCTGTGGGCGCACCACGCGCAGCGGCGCCACGCCTGGCTCGAGGCCGGCGACCTGGAGGAAGCGCTCAACACCGCCACCGCCATCGGCGACGACACCCTGCAGCGGCAGTCGCAGGGCCAGGTGGTGCCCGACTCCTTCACCCACGGCAGCGCCGAGCAGCGCGTGCGCTGGTTCCGGATCGGCTTCGAGAGCGGCGACGCCGGCCGCTGCGACACCTTCGCCGCCGCCCGGCTCTGAGCCCGTGGCCAGGGACGAGGCCCCCGGAAACCGCGAACCGGTGTTCCGGGCGCGCGGTCTGGCCAAGACCTATCGCATGGGCGAGGTCGAGGTCGCGGCCCTGCGCGGCATCGACCTGGACCTGTGGCCGGGCGAGTTCGTGGTGCTGCTCGGCGCCTCGGGCAGCGGCAAGTCCACCCTGCTCAACATCCTCGGCGGCCTGGACGCACCCAGCGCCGGCGAGGTGATCTGCCAGGGCCACCCACTCACCGGCGCCGGCGAGGCCGCGCTCACGCGCTTCCGGCGCGAGCACGTGGGCTTCGTCTTCCAGTTCTACAACCTCATCCCCAGCCTCACCGCGCGCGAGAACGTCGCCCTGGTGACCGAGATCGCGGCCGAGCCGATGACGCCGGAGGTCGCGCTGGCGATGGTCGGGCTGGAAGGACGCATGGACCACTTCCCGTCCCAGCTCTCCGGCGGCGAGCAGCAGCGCGTCGCCATCGCCCGCGCCATCGCCAAGCGGCCGGCGGTGATGCTCTGCGACGAACCCACCGGCGCGCTCGACTCGAAGACCGGCATCACCGTGCTCGAGGCGCTGGCGCGCACGCACCGCGAGACCGGCGCGCTGACCGTGATCATCACCCACAACGCGGTGATCGCGAACATGGCCGACCGCGTCATCCAGCTCAGCGACGGCCGCATCGCCGGCGAGCATCGCAACGCCCACCGCGCCGAGCCCTCGGAGCTGAGCTGGTGAAGGCGCTCGACCGCAAGCTGTGGCGCGAACTGCGCCAGCTGCGCGGGCAGACCATCGCCATCGCCCTGGTGCTGGTGGCCGGCATCGCCACCGTGGTGATGTCGCTCACGGCGTACCGCGCCCTGCACGACACCCGTGAACGCTTCTATGCCGGCTACCGCTTCGCCGACGTGTTCGCGCCGGTGGTGCGCGCGCCCTGGCCACTGCTGGAGGAACTGCGCGGGCTCGAGGGCGTGCAGGCCGCCGAGGGCCGCGTGCTGGCCAACGTAAACCTCGAGATCGAAGGTTTCGACGATGCCGCCAATGGCCTGATCGTATCGCTGCCCGACCCCGGGCAGGGCGGGCTGAACGCGCTCTTCCTGCGCGCCGGCCGCCTGCCCGACCCGCTGCGCGCCAACGAAGTGGTCCTCGGCGAGGCCTTCGCCGAGGCGCACGGGCTGCGGCCCGGCGACTCGCTGGCGGCGATCATCAACGGGCGCCGGCAGGTGCTGCAGGTGGCCGGCATCGGCCTGTCGCCGGAGTTCGTCTACCAGATCCGCCCCGGCGATGCCTTCCCGGACTATCGCCGCTACGGCGTGCTGTGGATGCAGCGCGAGCCGCTGGCGGCCGCGCTCGACCTCGACGGCGCCTTCAACGACGTGGTGCTGGCCTTGCGCCGCGGCGCCCGCGAAGCCGACGTCATCGATGCGCTGGACGCGCTGCTGGCGCCCTACGGCGGCCTGGGCGCGCACGGGCGCGAGCTGCAGACCTCGCATCGCTTCCTCGACGAGGAACTGGTGCAGCTGCGGGTGATGGTGCGGATGTTCTCGACGGTGTTCCTGGCCGTGGCCGCCTTCCTGCTGAACATCGTCATCGGCCGGCTGGTGAACACCCAGCGCGAGCAGATCGCCGTGCTCAAGGCCTTCGGCTACAGCCGCTGGGAAGTGGGCCGGCACTATGCGGCGCTGGTGGGGCTGATGGTGGGCGCCGGCCTGGTGCCGGGCGTGCTCGTCGGCGCCTGGCTGGGCCGCGGCATGGCCGACCTGTACGCCGACTTCTTCCGCTTCCCGTCCCTGGACTGGAGCCTCGACGCCGGCGTGCTGGCCCTGGCCGTTGCCTTCGCCGCGGCGGTGGCGGCGCTGGGCACCGCCACCGGCCTGCACCGCGCCTTCGCGCTCTCGCCGGCCGAGGGCATGCGCCCCGAGGCGCCGCCGGTGTTCCGCCGCGGCCGGCTCGAGGGCCCGCTGGTGCAGCACCTGGTCGATCCCGCGGCGCGCATGGTCCTGCGCACGCTGGTTCGCCGCCCGCTGCGCACGAGCCTCACTGTGTTCGGCATCGGCCTGGCCTGCGGCATCCTGCTCATGTCGCGCTTCTCGGAGACGGCCATCGACCAGATGATCGAGCTGCAGCTGGGATTCGCCCAGCGCGACGACCTGGCCGTCACCTTCGTCGAACCGCGCCCGGCGCGCGCCGCGCTCGAACTGGCCGCCCTGCCCGGCGTCGCCGCGGTCGAGCCGTTCCGGCAGGCGCCGGTGGTGCTGCGCAACGGCCACCGCGAGCACCGCCTCGCCGTGCTGGGCCTGCCGGCACGGGGCGACCTGCGCCGCCTGCTGGGACCTTCGCTGGCGCCGCTGCCGCTGCCCGCCGACGGCCTGGTGCTCACCGACTACCTGGCCGGCATGCTGGCACTGCAGCCGGGTGATGCCGTCGAAATGGAGTTCCTCGACGGCCGCCGCGAAACCGTCTCGCTGACGGTGCGCTCGCTGTCGCACGAGTACCTGGGCGTCGGCGCCTACCTCGAACTGTCGGCCCTGCAGCGGCTGCGCGGCGAACAGGACAGCCTTTCCGGCGCTTGGCTGCGGCTCGAGCCCGGCGCCCGCGAGCAGGTGATCCGGGCGCTGCGGGCCCGCCCCGGCGTCGCCGCCGCTACCGACCGCGCGGCCATGATCGAAGGCTTCCGCGACACCATGGCCGAGGTGGTGCTCACCTTCACCCTGATCGCCACCGCCATGGCCGCTGCCATCGCCATCGGCGTGGTCTACAACAGCGCGCGCATCTCGCTGTCCGAACGCAGCCGCGAGCTGGCCAGCCTGCGCGTGCTCGGCTACACCCGCGCCGAGGTCCGGGCCCTGGTCTCCGGCGAGCTGTTCACCCTCGCCGGCTTGGCGCTGCTGCCCGGCTTCGCGCTCGGCTATGCCCTCTGCGGCCTGCTGGTGTGGGGCTTCGAATCCGAGCTCTACCGCATTCCACTCGCGCTCTCGCCCGCCGGCCTGGGCACCGCCGGCCTGGTGGTGCTGGCGGCCACCGCCGCCTCGGTGCTGGCGGTGCGGCGCCGGGTGGACGGGCTGGACCTGATTGCGGTACTCAAGACCAAGGACTGAACCATGACCCGAGCCCGCATCCTCCGCTACAGCCTGATCGTCCTGGTGCTGGCCGCGCTGGCCTGGCTGGCGCTGCGCCCGGTGCCGGTGCCGGTGGACGCGGTGCCGGTCGAACGCGGCACCGTGGTCGACAGCGTCGAGGCGGAGGGTCGCACGCGCCTGGTGGACCGCTACCTGATCACCGCGCCGATCACCGCGCAGGCGCGTCGCCAGCAGCTCGAGGTCGGTGACCCGGTGCAAGTGGACCAGGTGCTGGTGGTGCTCGACCCGCTGCCGGCGCCCGCGCTCGACCCCCGCTCCCGGGCCGAGGCCCAGGCCCGCGCCGAGGCCGCCGAAAGCCGCCTGCGCGGCGCCAGCGAAGACCTGCAGTCGGCGCTGGCCGCGGCCGAGCAGGCCGCGCTCGACCTCGAACGGGCCGAATCACTGGCGCAGCGCGAGCTGGTGGCCCGCGACGCCGCCGACCGCGCCCGCACCCAGCACGAGCGGGCGGTGCGCGAAGCCGCCAGCGCCCGCTTCCGGCGCGCCACCGCCGCGCACGAGCTCGAGGCGGCGGGCGCCGCCCTGGCCCTGGGCAGCCGCGCCCGCAGCGACGAACCGGCGATGGAGCTGCAGGCGCCGGTGGCCGGCGTGGTGCTGCGCCGCCACTTCGAAAGCAGCCGCCCGGTGGTCGCCGGCGAGCCCCTGCTGGAGATCGGCGACCCGGCGGCGATGGAGGTCGAGGTGGACGTCCTCTCGGCCGACGCCGTGCGCCTGCGCGACGGCATGCCGGTGCAGCTGCACCGCTGGGGCGACCCCGAGCCGCTGCTCGGTCGCGTGCGCCGGGTCGAGCCGGCCGGCTTCACCAAGGTCTCGGCGCTGGGCGTCGAGGAGCAGCGCGTATGGGTGATCGTCGAGATCACCAGCGAACGCGAGCACTGGCTGAGGCTGGGCGATGCCTACCGGGTGAACGCCCGTTTCGAGCTGGCGCGGCGCGACGGCGTGCTGCGCGTGCCCGGCAGCGCGCTGTTCCGCGACGACCAGGGCGGCTGGGCGGTGTTCCGCGTGCAGGGCGACCGGGTCGAACGCGCGCCGGTGGAGACCGGCCTGCAGGGCGGCGGCTTCACCGAAATCACGGGTGGCCTGGCCGAGGGCGAGCAGGTCGTGGTGCACCCCGACCGTGCGCTCGAGGACGGCGGCCGCGTGCGCCTGCGCTGAAGCCGGTCAGCCCGCGGCCTGCTCCCAGGCGAACAGGCGGGCATCCTTGGCCTCCCAGAGCTCATTGAGCCAGGCCTGGAAACGCTTGCGGAATTCGCGGTCGGCCTCGTAGTCGGCGCCGGCGAAGCCTTCCGGCACCGGCAGCTCGCGCACGTACACGCGCACGGTGCGGATGCGGTTGGCGAACAGGTCGGCCAGGCTGGGCTGCTTGCGGTCGTAATGCAGGGTCACGTCCAGCACGCCGTCGAGCACGTCGCCCATGGCGCCGAACACGAAGGCCACGCCGCCGGCGCGCGGCCGCAGCAGGTGCTGGTAACCGCCGCCCTGCGCCGCCTGCTTGGCCGGCGTGAAGCGCGTGCCTTCGACGAAGTTCATCACCGAGGCCGGCACCTGCCGGAACTTCTGGCAGGCCTTGCGGGTGGCGGCCATGTCGCGGCCGGCCAGCTCGGGGCGTTTGGCCAGCTGGCTCTTGGTGGCCCGGCGCATGAAGGGGAAATCCAGCGCCCACCAGCACAGGCCCAGCACCGGCACCCAGATCAGCTGACGCTTGAGGAAAAAGCGCAGCAGCGGGATGCGCCGGTTGAACACCTTCTGCAGCACCGGGATGTCCACCCAGCTGCGGTGGTTGGCCAGCACCAGGTAGCGGCCATCGGCGCGCAGCGACTCCAGGCCCTCGACCAGGAAGCGGGTGCGGGTGAACAGGTCGGTCATGGCGCTGTTGACGCCGATCCAGCTCTCGGCGATCGCCGGCAGCAGGCGATCGAAGCCGCGGCGCAGCGGCGGCAGCGGCAAGGCCAGCTTGAGCAGCGCGGCGACGATGAGCAGCGGGCCGTGGAAGGCGGTGTTGAGCAGGAACAGCACCGCCGCCAGGGGCACCCGAAGTGGCGCGGGCAGGTACAGGAGCAGGGATTTGTCTGGCGACGACATCGTGCAACCGGCGTTCGGGAGGACCGCAGTTTACCAGCGCCGGCGGCCGCCTCAGGGCAGTTCGCAGCGCCCCGCCGCGCAGGCCCCGGCCCGGGCCTGGGCCCGTGCCGCCGCGCGACGCACCAGCCAGCCATAGGCGCGGTTGAGCCGCAGCTTCGACAGCGGCTGCCGCATCCGCGCCACCCAGGGGTACAGGCGGTCCCAGAGCGGCCGGAGCCGCGGATGGGCCCAGAGCCGCGCCACCGACACCAGGCCGGCGGCCGCGTAGGCGATCTCGAACACTTCGACGCCGCGGTACCAGCGCCCGGCGGCGTCGCGGGCATGGATCAGGCGCATCAGCGCGGCCTGGTCCAGCCCGGCGCCGGCCAGGGCCGGGTCGCTGAAGCCTGGCGCGGAGGCGTCGACCAGGACCAGGCGGCCTTCGCGGTCGTGGGCGAGCAGCGCGTGCATCTCCTCCCGGCAAAGCGGGCAGGAGCGGTCGTAGTAGATCTGCAGCGGCCAGACGACGGCGTTCATTTCTTCGATCCCTCGCGGAGCAGCTTCTGGATGCGGCTGCCGAGCTTCATCACCTTCATCAGCGTGGCCGGCTCGAGCCGCAGCATTTCCTCGCCCCAGGACGAGAGCGCGGTCATCAGCTGCAGGGTCTCGCGGATGCGCTGGCGGGCGCCGGCCTCCTCGTCGGCGAAGGCCGGGTCGGCGCTCAGTTCGGCGAGCATGGCCACCGTCGGGTCGAACTCGCGCGCCTTGCGTTCGCGCACCACGGTGCGGAACAGCTCCCAGACGTCCTTCGAGGTCTCGAAGTGGTCGCGGCGTTCGCCGACGAGATGGGCCACGCGCACGAGCTTGAGGTTGATCAGTTCGCGCAGGCTGTTGCTGACGTTCGAGCGCGCCACCACCAGCACCGAGGCGATCTCCTCGGCATCCATCGGGCGCCCGGACAGGAACAGCAGCGCATGCACCTGCGCCACCGTGCGGTTCACGCCCCAGCGCGAGCCCATTTCGCCCCAGTGCAGCACGAATCGCCGGCTGATCGGGCTGAGCGGGTCGCTGGCGGGAAGGGCGTGGACGGGGTCCATGGGAGCGCCTGTTCGGGGTGGCTTGCGGACAGGTTATTTCCGCCATATATTTCTGTCAAGACAGAAATCTCTGTCAGAAGGGGAATCCCATGAAGGCGAACGTTCCCGGCCCCGAACCCCGCGTACTGGTGCTCGGCGGCGCCGGCTTCATCGGCCGCCACGCCGTCGCCGCCCTGCTCGAACGCGGCCTGCGTCCCATCGTCGGCAGCCGTCGCCCGGCCCGGGCCGGGGCCCGCCTGCCGGCCTGCGCGCAGGACTGCCCGCGACGGGAGATCCACCTCGAACGCCTGCTCGACGCCGCCGACTGGCTGCCTCGGCTCGAGGACGTCGACGTGGTGGTGAACTGCGTCGGCATCCTGCGCCAGCGCGGCCATGAAACCTATGATCGCGTGCACCACCGCGGGCCCGCGGCGCTGGCCGCGGCCTGCCGCGAACGCGGCGTCCGGCTGGTGCATGTCTCGGCGCTGGGCCTGTCGGACGACGCGCGCAGCCGCTTCATCCGCTCCAAGCGCGCCGGCGAGCGGGCGATCCGCGCCAGCGGCGCCAACGCCTGCATCGTCCGCCCTTCCCTGCTCGACGCCGAAATCGGGGGGTATGGCGCCAGCTGGCTGCGCCGCGTCGCCCGCTGGCCCGTGCATCCGCTGCCCGCCGGCGCGGTCGGGCGCATCGCCGCGCTCGACGTGCGGGACCTGGGCGAGGCGCTGGCGCTGCTGGCGCTGCGGCCCGGTCTGCGCGGTCCCGAGGGGCCGGGCGAATTCGAGCTCGGCGGCCGCGAGGAGTTCACGCTGCACGAATACGTGGCGCGCCTGCGCGCGCTCGGGAACGACGCCCCGGCGCGGTACCTGCCCGTGCCCGATGCGCTGGTGCGGCTGGGCAGCCACGCCTGCGACCTGCTGCACCTGACGCCGTTCTCGTTCGGGCACTGGGAGCTGTTGCAGCGCGACAACCGCCCCTGCCGGGACGACCTCGGCCTGCTGCTCGGGCGCGCGCCGCGCCAGGTCGGCGCCGCCGCCGGCGCGGTCGTTCCGGCCCGCCTGCCCCGACCGGGAACGGCCGGCGCCCTGCCCTAGCGTCCCAGCAGCAGGAAGGGCAGCGTCACCAGGGCGAGCATCATCAGGATGCCCAGCACGGTGGCCGCGGCCTGGAGGGGCCGCTCGCGGAAGGCCGCCCAGGCCGAAGGCGCGCGACCCTCGGCGATCTCGAGCGCGCGCTCGGCGCGCATCCGGCTGGCGCGCTCGGCCTGGTAGCGCGCCAGGCGCTCGCGCGCCTGGTCGGCCTGCTCGTCGTGCGCCGCCCAGATGCCGCCACCGGACACGCCCCAGAGGCTGGGCTTGGTCTCGTACCACTCGACGCCCTCGGCATCGAGCAGGGCGCGCACTTCCTCGGCTTCGTCGCCGGGCACGTCGCGCAGGTTGAGCAGCAGCACCGGCATGCTCAGCCCTCCCCGCCGGCGCGCAGGTGCGCGGCCAGGGCAGCGAGCTGCATGCCCTGCACGCGGTCGACGACGGGCGCGAAGGCGGACAGGTCGTCGGGCGAATAGCCGCCGACGCGGTACCACAGCGTGATGCGGGTGCCGCCCGACGCCTCCGGCGCCAGCCGGAACTCCAGCGCGCCCTGCAGCCCCAGGCCCTGCAGCGGCCCGAGCCCGCCGCCCATGCGCAGCGTGCGGCCCGGATCGACGAACAGCACTTCCAGGTGCCGGGCCTGCCTGCGGCCGGTGTCGTCGATTTCGCAGAAGCAGCCGCCGGCCTTGGGCTCGATGCTCAGGGTGCCTTCGCTGCCCCACCAGGTATGGTCGCGTGGCCACCACCGGTCGACCTCCCCCACCAGCGCCTCCCAGGCCCGGTCGGCGTCCACGAGTACGACCTCGCTGTTTTCGAGCGTGAAGCCGGACGGCGAGGCGTCGAGCACGGCGGAGTGCGCGACCGGCGCGGCCAGGGCGGCAAGCAATACGAAGGCGGGCAACTTCATGTCGGGCACCGGTTCCGGAAGGGCCCCATTAGGCCGCCGCTGCCTCGCCATCGCAAGGCGATGGCTTCAGGGCCGGTCGCCTCGCAGCTGTTCCAGCCGGGCCTGCTTGTCCGGCCCCAGGGCGTGCGGCGTCACCAGGCGGCGGCCGTCGGCCGTCTCCAGCGCAATCGGCACCACGCGTGCGAGCACCTCCACCTCGGCAGGCGGCGCCTTCAGGGCCCAGTCGCTGTCGGATGCAGGGATCATGCGCACGGCGGTGCCGCCGCCCGGCGCCAGGCCACCGGCCAGGGGCATGTGGAATTCCTGCGAATGCCATGGACCCGGTTCGCCGACGCGCGAGAAGCTGGCCTGCACCGAGAGCTTCACCACGACCAGGCCGCTGCCGTTGGCCAGGGCCAGGTGCACGGCGGGCTGCAGGTTGCCCGTGCGCGGGTCGGGCTCGAAGGCATAGCGCGCCTGCAGCACCTCGAAGCCGGCCACCACGCCACGATCGGCTTCCACCTGCGCGGCTAGCGCCTCGAGTCCGGCCAGTTCGGCCTGCTCGGCGGCGGTCAGCACGGGCGCAGCGGCTTCGCCGGGCGAACCGCCGGGCGTACAGGCGGCCACGGCCAGGGCAAGCAGGCAGGCAGCAAGGGGCAGGCGCATCGGCAAGGACTCCAGGAACCGGACTGCCTGCAGTCTAAGGGCCGGCCGCGCCTGCCCGGCTGCCGCCCGGCGGCCGCAGGCTCCCCTTCGGCGGGCCGCAGGTGCCAGAATCGCGCCCTGCTCCCTCAGGACCGCCCCATGGCTTCCAGCCTGCTCGCACTGCTCGACGACATCGCCACCCTGCTCGACGACGTGTCGGTGATGACCAAGGTCGCCACCAAGAAAACCGCCGGCGTGCTGGGCGACGACCTGGCGCTCAACGCCCAGCAGGTCACCGGCGTCAAACCGCATCGCGAGCTGCCGGTGGTGTGGGCGGTGGCCAGGGGTTCGATGGTGAACAAGGCGATCCTGGTGCCCGGTGCCCTGGCCATTGCCGCCCTGGAGGCCTGGCTGCGCAGCCGGGGCATCGACCTGCCGATCATCATCTCGCTGATGATGGTCGGCGGCGCCTTCCTGTGCTTCGAGGGCGTCGAGAAACTCGCGCACAAGTTCCTGCACGCTCCGGACGAGAAGGAAGCGCACGTCGTCGAACTGCTCGAGGCGGCCGCCGACGAGAAGGTGGACCTGGTCGCGTTCGAGAAGGACAAGATCAAGGGCGCGATCCGCACCGACTTCATCCTCTCGGCCGAAATCATCGTGCTCACGCTCGGCACCGTCGCCGGCCAGGCTTTCAGCCGCCAGGTCGGCGTGCTGGTGGCGATCGCGCTGCTGATGACCGTGGGCGTCTACGGCCTGGTCGCCGGCATCGTCAAACTCGACGACGCGGGCCTGTACCTGAGCCGCCGCCGCGGACCGGGCGGACTGGCCCGCGGCCTGCGCGCCTTCGGCCGCGGCATCCTGTACGCGGCGCCGTGGCTGATGAAATTCCTTTCGGTGGCCGGCACCGCGGCCATGTTCCTGGTCGGCGGCGGCATCTTCACCCACAACCTGCCGGCCCTGCACCACGCCATCGAAGCCATCTCGCCGGCCGGTGGCCTGGCCATGCCGGTGTCGATACTGGCCGACGCCGTGGTCGGCATCCTCGTCGGCATCCTGGTGGTGCTCGCCTTCAAGGCCTGGGCCAGGCTGCGTCCGAATCCCAGCGCGGCGCACTGAGCGGCGCGGGCCTCGCCTGCCCGGCCGCTACTTCTGCAGGAACTGCAGCAACTGCGCCCGCTGCTTCGGGCCCAGCAGGCGCAGCAGCGGAAGAATGCGGCCGATCAAGGCCGGCAGCTGCGGCGCCAGCTCCTGCACGCGACCGGCCTGCAGCAGCTCCAGCGCCGCATCGACGCTGGGCGGCGCGCCAGCGACCGGCGGGGCCGCCGGGGTCTCCACCTGCGGCTCGGGCGCGAACGGCGCCGCGGCTTCCGCAGCGGCCGGGACAACCGGCGCGGGTACCGGTGCCGGCGCTGACGCCGGCGGCGCCGGCAGCACTGCGGCGCCCGTTTCGCGGGCCACGTCCAGGCGCGCCTGGCAGGCGTCCATGGCTTCGTCGGGCGAGAGCATGCCGTCGGTGAGCGGGCTGAGCACGGCGGCGTGCAGGCTCACCGGCACCGGCTCGCCCTCGTGCAGCGGCGGGTTGGCGGCAACCTCGGCCTGCACCTTCGCGACCATCCCCGCGATGCCGTCGGGCTGGCCGCCCGGCAGCGACAGGGCGAAGCTGCCCAGGCCGATGCGGCCGGCCGTGTCTTCCTTGCGGATGCGGCCGCGCAGCAGGCGCGCCACCTGCAGCACCAGCGCCTCGGCCACGTCGCGACCGTTGTGCAGGAAGAAACGATGGAAGTCCTCGATGTCCAGCCGCACCAGGCACAGCGGCTGCTGGTGGCGGCCGGCATAGGCCATGTCCTGGCGCAGCCGGTCGAGGAAACCGGCCTTGTTGGCCAGGCCGGTGAGCGCGTCGGTCGCGACCTGCGACTGCAGCTGGCGGGTGACGCGCTGGTAGGTGGAATGCGCGCGGGCGCGGGCCACCAGGTCGGAGGTGGTGAAGGGCTTGCCGATGAAATCGGTGGCGCCCATGTCCAGCGCCTTCATGCGCGCGGCTTCGTCGTTCTCGGCGCCGGTGACGACGATCACCGGCAGCCCCTGGACGCCGGCGTCGCCGGCGGCACGGATCTGGCGCAGCAGCTGGTAGCCGTCCATGCGAGGCATGTTGAGGTCGGTGAAAACGACCTGGATCGCCCCGTCGTTGCCAAGCTGGTTCCAGGCGTCCACGCCGTCGTCGGCCGTGATCACCTCGAATTCGTCGCCGAGCATCTTGCTCGCCGCCTTGCGCATCAGCTTGGAGTCGTCCACCACCAGGATGCGTGCTTTGGCCGCCGGCTCGCTGCTCATCGCTACCCCGTTTCTCCCTGACCGGGCCAAGTTAACCCAAGCGGGGACCGGCGCCCAAGCGGCCGATCACATTTCCGGATGCCGCCCTCAGGACGGTGCGTGGAAAGCCAGTTCGCCGGTGACCGGGGGCGCGTTGGCCGCCCGGAACAGGTCGTCGCCGGTGCTGGTGAAGCGCACGGTGTAGTGGCCGTCGCGGTGGTCCACCCGGACCTCCCCGCCGCCGCTGGGAAACATGCGCCGCCCCCGCGACGGATCGGTCTCTTCGGCCAGCAGCAGTTCCGCCACCCCGGCGCGGACCCCGTCCCGGTCGGGCGAGACCAGCGGATAGGTACCCGACAGGTCGGTGCGCCCGGGCTCGACGTGGAGCACGAGCCGGGCGTAAAGGCTCTCGTCGGCGCTGGAGAGCTCGAAGCTGGCCGCCACCACCTCCGTGCCGGCCCTGGCCCGGCCGTGGCGGACCTGCGGCGTGCGGAAAGTGAACGACTGGCCGTCGACGGTGAAACTCACGCGGTTGCCGCCCGTGCCGGGCCCGGCCGTATCGGCAGCAGGGGCCGGCGGACCGTCGGCACCGCCGCCGGCGCCCTGCGCAGCGCAGCCGGACAGCAGCGCCGCAAGGACCAGGACCAGCCAGCGTGGGAAGGACATCGGATGCGTCTCCCGGCCCCTCGGGAAGGCGCCTTACCGGGTTTCTACGCATGGCCGCCCGGCGGGCGGCCACGACCGCCCTCAGCGCGCCTGGCGCCGGGAGCGGCGCTCGAGCACCAGGAAGGCCAGTGCGGCCGAGAGCACCAGGCCCGCCGGCAGCAGCCACCAGGCCGACCAGCGCTCGCGGCGCGCCGGGGCCGCCGGGGGCTGGAGCCATTGCTGGCGCAGGGCTTCGAGCCGCCCGTTTGCTTCGATCGCGGCCAGGCCGGCGTCGAGCCTGGCCACCAGTTCCGGGCGGGCCGGGTTCACGCCCAACGCGTAGTCGCTTTCCAGCCAGCGCGGGCCCACCACTTCGATGCCCTCCAGCCCCTGGACGGCCAGCGTGTGGCGGCCGATGTCCTCGGGCAACAGGGCGAAGTCGGCGTCGCCGCGCACCACCTCCACGAGCACCAGCGACTCCTCGTTCACCGGCCGCAGCACGGCATCGGTACCGGCATTGACCAGCCACTCCCAGGCCGTGCCGCCGAACTGCACGGCCACCCGGCGCCCGGCCAGTTCCTCCAGCGATTCCACCCGGTCGCCGGGACGGCCGTAGAGCACGTGGTGCCGGCGCAGGAAGGGCTTGCTGAACAGGAATCGCTGGCGCCGGTCGTCGGAGATGAACATCGGCACCACGTCCAGTTCGCCGCGCTCGAGCGCCGCCAGCGTGGCCGACCATTCGCCGAACTCCACGGAAATCGCCAGCGACTGCTCGCCGGCGATTTCCTCGATCACCGCGATGTCGAAGCCCTGGGGACGACCGTCGACCCCCAGGAAATGGTGCGGCGGATAGTGCGGGTCGCCCCCGACCCGGACCGGGTCCTGCGCCGCCACGGCCCCCGACGCCACCAGGGCGAGCGTGAGCAGCCAGCGGCGCGGGAGGCTCAACGACACTCCAGCCGCCCCCGGGTGCTCAGCGTGCCGTTCGGGCACAGGCGGCTGATCTCGGCCTGCAGGGCACGTTCCTCATCCGCGGCCCGGAGCCGGCGCTGGCGCCATTCGTATTCCACTTCCCGCCGTTCGGCGATGGCGGCTTCGGAATCCTCGCGGCCGGCGTGTTTCTCCGCCAGGGCCAGCATGGCCTGGCGCTGCTGGTCGATCAGGCCGCGATGCGCTTCCTGCGCCTGGACGATCAGGCCCTGCAGTTGCGTCAGCCGGTCGGGCGGCCCCTGCTCGGCCGGAGCCGCCGGTGGCGCGGCCGCGCGGGCCGCGCGGGCCGCGGCCTGGGCCTCGAAGGCCGCCCGCAGCTGGGCGGGGGTGGCCTCGCCGCCTTCCGAACCCAGGTTCGGGTCAGCGGGCGAGTCCCCGGCCGAGGACGCCGATTCCGAAGGCAGCGCAACCACCGCGACCCCGCCGACCGGCTGCCCGGCCGATGACGGCGAGGGTTTCACCGGCTCCCTGATCTCCAGGTGCGGCTTCTGGTCCTGCTGACCCGGACAGGGTGCGTCCTGGTAGCGGATTTCGCCGTTGATGGTGCACTTGTACACATCGGCGCTGGCCGGGGCCGCCGCGCCGGCGGCCAGCAAGGACAGGATCAGGGGCGTCGTGGCTCGCATCGCATGATTCCGTGGTCTGGGACCCTGATGATAGGCCACGCCGGGGCGCCGGCAAGCCGGCCTCCGGGCAGGCGGAATTGGCATAGACTGGCGCCATCCGCTTCCCCGCAGCAAGGAGGTTGGAATGACCAGCACCGCCCGCAAGACCGCCGCACGCAAGGTCGCGGCGAAGAAAAAAGCCCCGGCGAAGAAAGCCGCGGCCCGGAAGTCCACGACTGGCAAGAAACCGGCCCCGAAGAAATCGGTCGCGAAGAAGGCAGCCGCCAGGAAGTCCGTCGCGAAGAAGGCAGTCGCGAAGAAGTCGGTGGCGAAGAAGGCGGCCCCGAAGAAATCGGTCACGAAGAAATCGGTCACGAAGAAACCAGCGCCGAAGAAGTCCGCCGCCAGGAAGTCGGCGGCAAAGAAGTCCGTCGCGAAGAAGAGTGCCCCGAAAAAGTCCGTCGCGAAGAAGAGCGCACCGAAGAAGTCGGTCGCACGCAAGGCAAGGCCCGCGAAGGCAGCGGCCCGGCCGGCGCCGAAGAAGGCGGCGCCCAAGCGCGCGGTCCTGCCCAAGGCCCCGCCGCGGCCGGCGGCAGCCCGAGCCGCGGCAGACACCGCGCGCATGCCCTCGCCGCCCATGCAGCCTTCGCTGCCGCTGCCCGCGCCGGCGCCCGAGGCGGCGAAGGGGCCGCACATGGAGCGCTCCGCGAAGGCACACGTCCCGCTGCAGCGGAACCTGCCCGGCCCGCACGGTTCGAAGTTCCAGCCCAACAACGGCCACCGCTACATGCACCGCAAGATCCCGCGCTGAGGCATCGGCCGGGCGGCCCCGCCACCCGGCCGGTCAACGCGGTGCGACGTAGCCGCCCGGCACGCCCTCCGGCGACAGCACCAGCTGCCACAGCTGGCCGCGCCGGCTGCGGAACAGCGCCATCGAGGCGGCCAGGTAGAAACGCCACATGCGCCGGAACCGCTCGTCGTACTGCGGCAGGCGCGCCCAGGCCCGCTCGATGTTTTCGCGCCAGGCCTGCAGCGTCAGGTCATAGTCGGTGCCGAAGTTGTGCCAGTCCTCGATCACGAACAGCCCCTCGACGGCACGCGCGACCTGCGCCGCCGAGGGCAGCATGGAGTTGGGGAAGATGTAGCGGCTGATCCAGGGGTCGGTGTGGTCGCCGGATCGCTCGCCGCCGATGCTGTGGAGCAGGAACAGGCCGGACGGGGCCAGCAGGCGCCGCATGCGCTCGAAGAAGCCGCGGTAGTTGCGCACGCCCACGTGCTCGAACATGCCGATCGAGAGCACGTGGTCGAACCGCTCTTCGAGCTCGCGGTAGTCGCACAGGCGGATCTCCACCGGCAGGCCGGCGCAGCGCCGGCGCGCCTGCTCGGCCTGTTCGCGCGAGATCGTCACGCCGACACCGCTGACGCCGTAGCGCCGGGCCGCGAAGCGCAGCGTCTCGCCCCAACCACAGCCGACGTCGAGCAGGCGCTGTCCGGGGCACAGGCCAAGCTTGCGGCAGGCAAGGTCGAGCTTGGCCTCCTGGGCCGCGGCCAGGTCGGTGGCCTGGCGCCAGTAGCCACAGCTGTAGACCATGCCCGGGCCCAGCATCGCGTCGCACGTCGGCAACGGCCAGTTGGCCGGCGACGCGTCGGGCCAGGGATCCGGCCGGGGTGGCCGGTCTGTTCGCGGCATCCATGGGTGGCCTCCCGGAAATCGGCTGCGCACACGACCCGGAGCATACGCCTGCGGCCCCACATGTGCTTTCATGTGGGCATGGAGTTCCGTCCGCGTTCCCTGCCCCGGCTGACCTATCGCTTCCGCATGCTGGGCATGGGGCTGGCCGCGCTGCCGGTGGTGGTGGTGCTGCACGACCTGCAGGCCGGCTGGCTGGCCTGGGGCTGGATGATCGCCGGCTGCTTCGTCTGGCCGCACCTGGCGTACTGGCTGTCCTCGCGCAGCCGCGACAGCTACCGCGCCGAGGTGCGCAACTTCCTGGTCGATTCGGCCATCGCCGGCAGCTTCGTGCCGATGATGCACTTCAACCTGCTGCCCTCGGCGGTGCTGCTGACGGTGGCCACCGCCGACAAGGTCAACGCCGGCGTCCCGGGGCTCTGGCGCCGGGCGATGCCGGGCATGCTGCTGGCCCTGCTGGTGTCGGGCTTCCTGCATGGCTGGGCCATGGACCTGACCAGCCGCACCCTGGTGGTGGCGGCCTGCCTGCCGCTGATGACCATCCACACCCTGGCCGTCAGCGCCAACCTGTACCGGCTGATGCGGCGCGTGCAGGTGCAGAACCGCCAGCTCGAGGCCCTGACCCAGCGCGACGAACTCACCGGCCTCGACAGCCGCGGCCACTGGCGGAACCAGGCCACCAGCCGCATCGGGCAGCTGCGCCAGAAGCCGGCGCCGGCCACGTTGCTGCTGCTCGACATCGACCACTTCAAGACCATCAACGACCGCTTCGGCCATGCCGCGGGCGATGACGTGCTGCGCGCCCTGGCCGGGCTGCTGCGCGACTGCCTGCCGGAGGACCAGGTGTCGGGCCGGCTCGGCGGCGACGAATTCGGCGTACTCCTTGCCCTCCCGCCCGACCAAGCCGCCCACGCCGCCGACGCGCTGCGCGCGGCGGCGCAGGCCCTCACCCTGCCTGCGCATCCGGGCCTGCGCTTCTCGCTGAGCATCGGCCTGGCTGCGCTGCAGCCCGAGGGCGACCTGCGGGACTGGCTGGAGGCCGCCGACCGGGCCCTGTACCGGGCCAAGGACAGCGGCCGCAACCGCACCGCGACCGCGCTAGCCACGATGTTCTAGCATTGGGGCTTTCCGCCCGAACGGAGCCCCGCCATGACCTTCCGCCGCACTGCCCTCGCCCTCGCGCTCGCCGCGGGCCTGTCCGCCTGCCAGCCGGCCGCGACGCCCGAGCCGGTCGCGCCCGCCGCGCCCGAGGCCGCGGCGCCCGCCGGCGACATCGCCGCCAAGGTCGCGGCCTACGCCGAGGTCGAACTCAGCGCGGACCTTTCGCACCTGTCCGAGGGCGACCGCGAGGCCATCCGGCTGCTGCTGCACGCCGGCCGGATCATGGACACGCTGTTCTGGGAGCAGGTCTACGGCGACCGCGAGCCGCTGCTGGCCGGCATCACCGACGAAGCCACCCTGCGCTTCGTCGAGATCAACTACGGCCCCTGGGACCGCCTCGACGGCGACAGGCCCTTCGTCGCCGGCGTCGGCCCGCGCCCGCCGGGCGCCAACTTCTACCCGGCCGACATGAGCAAGGAGGAGTTCGCCGCCGCCGACCTGCCCGGCAAGGACGGCCTGTACACGCTGATCCGCCGCAACCAGGCCGGCGAGCTGATCGTCGTGCCCTACCACGTGCAGTGGAACGACGCGCTCTCGGAGGCCGCGGACCTGCTCAACCAGGCCGCCGAAGTGGCCAGCGACGAAGGCTTCCGCCGCTACCTGCGTCTGCGCGCCGACGCCCTGGTCTCGGGCGAGTACCAGGCCAGCGACATGGCCTGGATGGAAATGAAGTCCAGCCCGATCGACGTGGTGATCGGGCCGATCGAGAGTTACCAGGACGCGCTGTTCGGCACCAAGACCGCGTTCGAGGCCTTCGTGCTGGTGCGCGACATCGAATGGAGCGAGCGCCTGTCGAAGTTCGCCGCGCACCTGCCGGCGCTGCAGCGCGGCCTGCCGGTGGAAGAACGCTACAAGGCCGAGATGCCCGGCACCGACGCCGACCTCAACGCCTACGACGCCATCTACTACGGCGGCGACGCCAACGCCGGCGCCAAGACCATCGCCATCAACCTGCCCAACGACGAGCAGGTGCAGCTGGCCAAGGGCTCGCGCCGCCTGCAGCTCAAGAACGCCATGCGCGCCAAGTTCGACACCATCCTGGTGCCGATCTCCGACCAGCTGATCGCCCAGGACCAGCGCGCCAACATCACCTTCGACGCCTTTTTCGAGAACGTGATGTTCCACGAGGTCGCGCACGGCCTGGGCATCAAGAACACGCTCGACGGCAAGGGCACCGTGCGCGAGGCGCTGACCGACCTGGGCAGCGCCTACGAGGAAGGCAAGGCCGACATCCTGGGCCTGTACATGATCGGCAAGCTCGGCGACATGGGCGAGCTCGACCGCGAAAAGCGCATGGACAACTACGTCACCTTCCTGGCCGGCATCTTCCGCTCGGTGCGCTTCGGCGCCTCCAGCGCGCACGGCAAGGCCAACATGGTGGCCTTCAACTGGCTCGAGCGCGAAGGCGCCTTCAGCCGCGACGAAGCCACCGGCACCTACCGCGTGGACTACGCGCGCATGCAGGCGGCGGTCGATTCGCTCTCGGCGAAGATCCTGACCCTGCAGGGCGACGGCGACTACGCGGGCGCGAAGGCCCTGCTCGACGAGATGGGCAACATCGGCCCTGCCCTGCAGGCCGACCTCGACCGCGTGCAGGCGGCCGGCATCCCGGTGGACATCGTGTTCCGGCAGGGGCCGGAGGTGTTGGGGCTCTGAACCGGGCGGCCGCTGGCACGCGGGGACATCGCCTTGCGTTCATGCTTGTGAAGCCGGCGGCATCCTGATAAACCGGCCACGTGAACCCGCTCGGGAGGATGGCCATGAGGTCCCTGCTATTCGTCCTTCTTGCCACGCTGGGCGTGGCCTCCGGCGCCGGGGCGGCACAAGCCCCGGCCAAGGCCAGGCCTGCCGGGGAGCCCCGGCCCGCGCCGGCTATCGCGCCCTCCCAGGCGGTGCGCCTGCCGGCCAACCTGCAGGCCAGGCCCGCACCCGCAGCGCGCGTCCAGCTCAGCCGCGAACAGTTCGAGCAGCTCAAACGCAGCCAGCAGCAAGCCCGGAGCGAAGCCCTGGCCCGTGTCGGCAAACTCGTGCTGCCCGCCACCACGGGCAAGCCGGCGCCCGCGACCGGCGCCGCCAAGTCAGCCTGGACGCACAAATACGGCCAGGGCCGTGACTGCGATGACCGTCGCGCCGACGTGCATCCGAACGCCGTGGAAGTCTGCGACAACGTCGACAACGACTGCGACGGCGAGGTTGACGAAGGCCAGCGCCTGCTGTTCTTCCTTGACGCGGACGGCGATACCCACGGCGATCCGGCGCAGAGCATCGAAGCCTGCCCGGCCGACCAGCAGCGTGCGGCCCGGGAAGGCCGCTGGCTGGTGCCGGTGGGCAACGACTGCGACGACACCGACCCCAACCTTTGGCAGGGCTGCCCATGAACGCCAGGATGCTCATCCGCCCTGCGGCCCTGCTCTTCACGCTTGCGATGGTGCTCCCGGCCCTGGCCGCCGACACGCTGCTGTTCCAGGTCGGCACCGGCGGCGACGACCTGCGCGGCGGCAACGACAACGTGCACCTGCGCGCCTACGACAACGACGGCCGACTGGTGGGCAGCGTCGACAATGCCAACGGACTCCAGCGGCTCGCCGACCACAGCAACCGCTCGATGCACCTGCCGCTGCAGCCCGGCGTGCGCTGGCAGGATGTCGCGGCGGTCGAACTGGTCACCACCCTGGGCGGTGGCATCGGCGGCGACAACTGGAACCTCGACAGCCTCAAGGTCACGCCGGCCAATGACACCCGGATCGTGCTTTTCCAGGGGCGCGCCGGGCCCTTGTTCCGCTTCACCGGCGAGGCCCGCAGCCGGCGCTTTCCCGTGCTGACCCACAAATGCGACATCGACGCCGACTGCGACAACGGCGTGGGCGCCGATGGCGCCGAACGCTGCCTGCCCGTGGCCCGCAAGATCGACGGCCGGCGCCTGCGCCAGTGCCAGGCCGGGCGCGCGCTGGCCTGCCCGCAGGGCCAGCGGCCCAGCGACGACGGCCGCCGATGCCAGCCGCTCCCGCTGCAGCGCATCGATGCGGACGGCGACGGCCATTACTCCGAGGCCACCGGCGGCGACGACTGCGACGACGGCAACTCGAACCGTTACCCGGGCAACATCGAGATCTGCGACGCCAACGGCGTCGACGAGGACTGCGACTTCCAGACCGGGGGCCAGCGCGACCTCGACGGCGACGGCTTCACCGACGCCGCCTGCTTCAACTGGGGACCGCCGCCCGGGCGCTGATCAGCGCAGCTGGCTGTCCTTGCTTCCGCGGCGGTTGTAGCCGCTGGCGGCACGCTGCTCGCGGTCGCGCTCTTCCTGGCAGGCCACGCACAGGCGCACGCCGGGCAGCGCCTGGCGGCGCGCCTCGGGGATGGCGGTGTCGCACTCCTCGCACTTCTCCAGCGAAGGGCCCGTCGGCAGGCGGCTGCGCGCCCGCTTGATGGCGTCCTTCACGGTGGCGTCGATCTGGTCCTGTACGGCGCCGTCGCCGGCCCAGCCGGTGGCCATGGTCCTGCTCCCGGGAAACTTCTCCAATGCCACATGATGTGGCCGCCGGACCCGCCTTCCAAGCCCCCGGCCCGATCACGCGTCGACGCTGGCATTCGGCCCGGCCCGATGGCAATGTCGGCGTGGGGACCCCGAGGGACAACGCCGATGCATGCACCGCCCGCTGGCTGGCATCCGGAACCTGCACCCGGTCGCGCAAGCTGGCTGGACTCGCACCGCTTCCGCATGGCTCTCGTGGCCGCCTGCACCCTTGTCTTCCTCGTCACCTGGCTGCTGCCGGTGGACTTCGGCCAGCACGAGCCGATGTGGTTCCCGGTCGGCCTGCACGCCGCCGTCGAGGTCTTCGCCATCGTCGTGGCCATGCTGGTGTTCGGCATTTCCTGGCATGCCTGGCAGGCCGAACGCCCCTCGAACGTCATCATCATCGCCTGCGGCTCCCTGGCCGCTGGCCTGGTCGACTTCGGCCACATGATGTCCTACCAGGGCATGCCCGACCTGGTGACCCCGGCTTCGCCCCAGAAGTCGATCAATTTCTGGCTGTGCGCCCGCATGCTGGGCGCGCTGAGCGTGCTGGTCGTGGCTTTCCGGGCCTGGCGACCGTTCGCCAGCCCCTCCGCGCGCTACCTGTGGCTGGCCGCGACGCTGTCCATTGTCGCGCTGGTCTACTACATGGCGCTCTGGCAGCCGCAGGCCTGGCCCGTCTTCTACGTCGAAGGCAGCGGCCTGACTCCGCTGAAGGTGGCCATCGAGGCCCTGGTGGTGCTGGTGATGGCGGTCGCGGCACTGCGCCTGCTGCGGGCCCGCTCGGAAAACCCGCCCTTCGATGTCGACGGCCTGCTGGCCGCGGCGCTGCTGTGGATCCTCTCGGAGATGTCGCTGACCGTCTACGAGAACGTCAACGACTTCTTCAGCCTGGCTGGCCATGCATTCAAGCTGCTGGCCTACCTGCTGGTCTACCGCCTGGTGTTCGTCGTCAGCGTGCGCTCGCCCTATGCGCGGCTGGCCAGCGAGATGGCGCGAAGCCAGTCGGCCGAGATGCAGGTCGAGGCCCTGGCCTTCTACGACGGGCCGACCGGGCTGCCCAATCGCGCCCTGCTGCGCGACCGCGCCAGCCAGGTGCTCGCGGCCCGCGAGGAGGACGACGAACGCGCCGCGCTGGTGCTGCTCAATGTCGACGGCTTCAAGCACGTCAACGATTCGCTGGGCCACGCCGTGGGCGACGAGTTGCTGCGCTCGCTCGGGAAGCGACTGGCCGCCATCGTGGCCGAATCCGACACCGTGGCCTGCCTGGGCGGCGACGAGTTCGCGATCCTGCTGCGCGAGGTCAACAACGCCGGCGAGGTGGCCGCGCTACAGGAACGCATCCTCGAGGCGCTCTCGCGCCCGCTGGAAGTCGCAGGCCAGGATTTGCGCATCACGGTTTCCATGGGGGCGGCGATGTCGCCCGGCGACGGCCGCGAATTCGCGACCTTGCTCCAGAACGCGGGTACTGCCCAGCATCGCGCCAGGGAAGCCGGCGGCAATGGCTGGCGCTTCTACGATGCCGCGATGAACCGGGAGGTCAGCGAGCGCCTGGCCATGCGCAATGGCCTGCGCAAGGCGCTCGAGCGCCGCGAGTTCGAGCTGCACTACCAGCCCCAGGTGGAACTGGCCGACGGGCGCCTGGTGGGCGTCGAGGCCCTGGTGCGCTGGCGGCACCCGGAACAGGGCATGGTGGCGCCGCTTCGCTTCATCCCCGAGGCCGAGGAAAGCGGCCTGATCGTGCCCATCGGCAAGTGGATCCTGCGCGAGGCCTGCCGGCAGGCGGCCGCCTGGCGCGCCGCAGGGCTGGACGTGCCCTACGTGGCGGTGAACCTGTCGGCCGTGCAGTTCCAGCGCGGCGACGTGGTGCTGGACGTGCTCGAAGCCCTGTCGGCCAGCGGCCTGCCGCCGCAGGCGCTGGAGCTGGAACTCACCGAATCGGTGCTGCTGCACGATGCCGAAGGCGTGCTGGCGACCGTGCGCCGCCTGCGCGAGCTGGGCGTGCGCCTGTCGATCGACGATTTCGGCACCGGCTACTCCAGCCTGGCCTACCTGCAGCGCTTCCCGGTGGACAAGCTCAAGATCGACCAGTCCTTCGTGTCACGTCTGGGCGAGGGCGAGGACGGCCGGGTGATCGTCAGCACGATCGTGCAGCTGGCGCGCTCGCTCGGCCTCGGCACGCTGGCCGAGGGCGTGGAGGACGAGGCCCTGGCCAGACAACTGGCCGGGCTGGGCTGCCGCTTCGGCCAGGGCTATTGCTTCGGCCGGCCGATGCCGGCCGACGGACTGGCCGAGTGGGTCGCCGCCAACCCTGCCCGCCTGCCTGCGGCGCGCACGCCCGCCTGATCAGCCGCCGCAGCCGCCGCAGCAGTTCGAGGCCTGCGGGCGGATTGCCGCGACCTCAACGCCCAAGCCACCCTGCCTGAGCAGGTCCTGCAGTTCGCGGGTCGAGACATTGGCCGAGATCCGCAGCACCGGGTTGAGCGGGTCGACGTCGGCCAGCGCCGCCGGGTCGACGGCGCAAAGCGCCTCGCGAATCGCGCCAACGTCGGCCGGCTGGCCGGGGATGTCCACCTGGAATTCCATGCATCACCTCTCTGCGGCGCACCCACGGCGCCCGTGACGTGATGCTGGCCCGGGCTGCCGGATGCGGCCCTGACCCGGGTCAAGCGCCCTGCATTCGCCAGGCCTTGAGCAGCTCGGCTTCCTTTTCGCGCGTGATGCCGGCGCGCACCTCGGCCTGGCGCTCGGCGGGCAGGCTGCGGTACCAGGCCAGCAGGTCGGTGACGGTTTCGGCCAGCGGCCGGAAGCTCAGGCCGGCGGCGATCGCCCGGGCATTGCTGACGGTGCCGTAGCCCGAGTACGGCGAGCCTTCGCGGGGCACCCAGATCGGCAGCCCGACGCCCTGCTTTTCGAGGAACTCCCCCGGCACGTGGGTGAAGCTGGCCGGGCCACCGCTGACGGCGTGGCAGCCATGCAGGGCCGCGTCCATGGTGAGCGTGTAGTCCGGGCCGCAGGCGTTGAACACACCGGTGGTGCCGGCCTCGGCCAGGCGGATCATCCACTCGCCGAGGTCGCGGCCGTCAATGATCTGGATCGGATCCAGGCCATCGCCGGGCACCAGGATCTCGCCGCCCTCGGCGACGCGCTTCGGCCAGTAGGTGAAGCGGTCGGTTTCGTCGCGCGGGCCGACGATGTAGCCCGGCCGGACGATGGTGACCTTGTCGCCGAACTGTTTGTGCGCCTCGGCCTCGCTGAGCGCCTTGAGCGGCCCGTACAGGTTCTCGATGTCGGCCATGAGCGTCTCGCGCGTCTCGGCCATCGCATCCTTGCCCTTGTACGCGGCCAGCGCCGAGTCCTCGTCCATGCCGTGCGACGAGCCGTCGGCATAGACGGAAATGGTGGAGATGAACAGGTAATGGCCCACCTTGCCGGCCAGCACCTTGCCGGCGTCGCGCACCCAGTACGGCAGGCTGGTGGGGTTGTCGATGCACACGTCCCATGTGCGGCCCTCAAGCGCCTTGAGGTCGCCCGTGGTGCGGTCGCCGACGAGTTGCTCGACCTTGTCGCCCCACTCGGCGATCGGCCGGCGGCCGCGGTTGAAGGTGGTGACCTTGTGCCCGCGCGCCAGCGCATAGGCGACCTGGAAGGGGCCGGTGAAGCCGGTGCCGCCGAGGATGAGGATGTTGAGCGGCCGGTCGGCCCTGGGAATGGCATTGCCCAGGCTGGCGCTGGAGCCGAAGGCCGGCAGCGCGGCGGCGGCGGTGGCGAGCGCACCGAACTTGAGCAGGTCGCGACGGGTGGTCATGGCGGTTTCCCCGGGGAATGGAAAACGAACAGTGTCAGGGCCGCGCCGGCCGCGCGCATGGCGAAAGTTGGGGCTCGGGCCGCCCCCTCGGCTCAGCCGGCAATGGCCACACGGTTGCGGCCCTCACGCTTGGCCGCGTAAAGCGCGGTGTCGGCGGCGCCCAGCCAGCTGGTGTGGTCGCCGATGCCGGGCGCGGGGAAAAGCGCCACGCCCAGGCTGATGGTCACCTGCAGGTCGGGCTCGCCGGGCACCGAGAGTTCGAGCCCGGCGACCGCACGGCGCAACTCCTCGGCCAGGGCCCGGGCGCGTTCGCCCGGCATGCCGGGCGCCAGCACCACGAACTCCTCGCCGCCGAGCCGGGCCACCAGCCCGCCCGCCGGTCCGCCGGCGGCCAGGCAATCGGCCACCCGCGCCAGCACACGGTCGCCGACCAGGTGGCCGCGACCGTCGTTGACCGCCTTGAAGTGGTCGATGTCGACCATCAGCAGCGCATGGGGACCGTCGGGTTCGCGCGCCACCAGCGACTGCACCCGCTCGAGCAGGGCGCGACGGTTGGGCAGGCGGGTGAGTCCGTCGCGGTAGGCCTGGTCCTTAAGGCTGGCGGCCAGCCGCCGCTGGGCGCTCATCGCCCAGCCCGCGGCCGCCAGCAGCAGCACCAGCGCCAGCGTGGCCCCGCCCCACACCAGGGCCATGAGCCGCTGCTCTCGGGCCACCTGCTCCTGCTCCTGGGCGCTTTGCCGGGCCGCTTCGATTTCCAGCTCCTTGCGCAGGTTCTCCTGCTCGAGTTCGCGGATGCGCAGTTCCTGCTCGCGCTGGACGTAGCGCTGCTCGAGGGCGTCGATCACGCCCGACTGCGCCGGCTCGGTGGCGTCGCTGCCGAAACTGGCGATGCGCGCATCGACGACCGCCAGTTCGGGCGGCGTGGCGCCCTGGGCCACCAGCACCTCGCGCTGCACCTGCAGCAGTTCGCGCAGCGTCGGCGGGTGGTCCAGGCCTTCCATGCGCGCCAGCGCCCGGTCGATCACGGCTCGCGCCTCGCCGTGGCGGCCGAGTCCGAGCAGCGCCTCGGCCTCCTGGCGCTCGGCGATGCTGATGCTGATGGCATTGCCCGCCTCGGTGGCGGCCGCGATCGCCTCGCGCGCCATCTCCAGGGCGCCGGCGTGGTCGCCGGTGCCGTTGAGGTCGACCGCCAGGCCACCGCTGGCGCGCCCGGCCAGCGCCGCCAGGCCGGCATTGGCGAAACCCTCGCGCGCCTTGCGCCACAGCGGGATAGCCGCCTGAAGGTTGCCCGACAGGCTCAGCACCGAGGCTTCGAGATAGTAGGCGCGCGCCAGCGCCGCCACGTCGCCGGTGGCCTGCACCAGCCGGGTATGGCGCTGGCAGTGCGAGACGCCGCGCGCCGGTTCGCCGGCGCTGGCGTAGGCGCGGCACAGCTCGCTGGCGCCGATCAAACGCAGCTCATCGTCATCGGGCAGTGCGTTCGCGGCCGCGAGCACCTCCACCAGGCCCTCGCCCGGCTGGCCCAGGTCGATCAGGCGCGCGCCGCGCAGGAAACCGGCCAGGCTGGCCGCGCCCTGCTGCCCGTTGGCGTTCAGGGCCTCGAGATGCTGCACGACCTCGCGCAGCGCCAGTTCGTCGGGCGCGCCGATGGCGGCGCCGCCCATGTACCACAGCAGCTTCATGCGCTCGCGCGGTGCGTCCTCGAACACGCCGGCGGCCAGCGCCTCGCGCCCCTCGCGGATGCCTCGGGCGCGGTCACTGGCGGCCAGCTGGCGATAGGCCGCCAGGTCGATCGTTTCCACCGCGGCGACCGGCAATGCCAGCCCCGCGAGCACGACCCAGACGACGAACAATCCCCGCAGCACGTTCCGCATGCCAGGTTCCCCAGGACTCCCCTGCTGGCATCCTAGTCGTTCCGCAACGGCTTTGGGGACCGCCCCGGGAGCAGCCTGCGGCTGCAGGCAAGGCCGCGCCTCAGTCGTTGCGCGGGAAGGCCGGGGGCTCGCCCGGCGGCGCGCCGGCCTCGAGGTTCCAGGCCGCGAACCTCCCCTCGTCGAGCGAGACGCTGACCAGGTGCGGCACGCGCAGCCGGGCGTCGACCTGCGTCGTCTGCGCCTGGCCGTGCACCACCAGCTGCTGGCCGATGCGCCAGGTCAGCACCTGCAGCTCGCCGCCGCCGTCGGTGAAGGGAAGCTCGAGCTGCCAGCGCGGCTGCAGGTCCGGCCCCAGGCGCGAGAGCGCCAGCCGCCCGGCATCGTCGATGCGGGTGCGGTGCCACGCGAGCAGATCGCCATTGCCCGGGTCGAGGGCGGCGTCGGTCGCCGCGTCGCGCACGAAGCGACCGCGCAGCAGCACCGGCGAACCAGGCACCGGCTCCACCGCGGCCACCTGCAGGAAGGTCTCGTCCCAGCGCGTGGCGGGCGCAAGGCGCACGTGGCGGAAGCTGCGGCGCGCCATCGGGCCCTCGTCCGCGATCGAGTACGGGTAGCGCGCATGCTCGCCGGTGTCGTCACTGGCCGCGTCGGCCGCTTCCTTGTCGGTGTACAGCCCCAGCCATTCGTTCGCGCCGCGGGGTACGTGGCGCACGATCGGAACGGTTGGGCGCGCGGGCACGATGCGCAGCGTGCCGTCGGGCCGCATCGGCACGGGCTCGATGGCGCGCTGGCGCGGCGCGTAGTCGGCCAGTTCCAGGCCGCGCCCTGTCAGTCGGATACGCCGGCCATCGGCCAGGGTGGTGACCAGGCCCTCGTCGAAGCCCCAGAACCGCGCCTCGCTCGGCAGCAGGCCGGCGAGCTCGGGGCGGGCACGTTCGATCGAGGCGGCGTCGTGCACGATCTCGCCGGTGGCGGCGTCGAGCGCGTATGGGAGGTGGGCCACCAGCAGCCAGACCAGGTCGGCGTCCTGCCCGAGCAGCCGCCCCGACACCGTCGAGCCGACGATGCGCGAGGGCGTTCGCTGGCCCGGCTTGAGCTCGGGATCCGAGTAGGTCACCACGCGCTGCTGCCACACCGGCCGCACCGTGGCCGGGTCGAAGGCCTGCACGTCGAAATGGAAGTAGGTGTCCCTGCGCGTGTAGAAGGAATTGCCGCGACCACGCCCGCCGAAACGAACGGTGTGCTCCATCCGCTGCTTGTGCAGTACCCACAGCTGCTGCTGGTCACCGGCCTGCACCAGGCCGATCGGCCCCTGCACCTGAAGCTCGTCATGGACCGTGTCGTTGCAGCCGGCCAGCAGCAGCCCGGCCAGCACCAGCGCCCCCAGACGCCCCCTTTCCCAGCCCATGCCCTTCCCCCGGCGCTCCGGCGCCCTGCCCCCGGGTAAACGTGCCCGCCCGTCGCCTCCGGCCGCGTTCGACCTTCCTTCCGGCGCCAGGCTCAGCCGCCGGCGGCCAGCGCGTAGTCCAGCGCCGCCCGCACCGCCGCCACCTGGGCCGCGTTGCATTCGGCGGGCGTGGCGCGCGGGCTGTCGGGGTAGACCTCGGTGGTGGTGCGGTAGCGGGCGTCGGTGACGCCGGCGCACAGGCCCAGCGCCCGGTAGTCGTAGTTGATGACGCCGTGCGCTACCACCGGCGAGCCGATGATCTCGTTCTTGGCGTCGGGCGGCGCGATGTGGGTCACCGTCGCCACGGCGGCGATCACCGCCTGCTGGAATCCGGCCTGCGGGTCGGCGCTGTCGCCGCACAGGTAGAAACCGTCGGGGATGGTGTCGGGCTCGAAGGGCTGGCCGTCGCGCGCGGCCTTGGCCGGGCGGAACTCGGACTCGTCGCTGTCGGTGGTTTCGTGCAGGTCGATGTGCACCAGGAAGCGCCCGGCCATCGGCGCCACCAGCCGCATCAGCGCGGCCGATTCGTCGCAGGGGCTGTCGCTGATGAAGCTGCGGTTCGGGTCGAGGGCGCGCCGGTTCCAGCGCTGGATGCGCTCGTAGGCCCAGGGGCTCACGCAGGGCGCGACCAGCACGTTGATGCGGCCGTCGTAGTCGGCCAGGTGGCTTTCGACGAAGTCCAGGGCACCGTGCACGCCGCTGGTTTCGTAGCCGTGCACGCCGCCGGTGACCAGGGCGCAGGGCAGCGCCTCGTCCCAGGCCTTGCTGCGCAGGGCGTACACCGGGAAGGCGCCGTCGGCCTCGCAGTCGATCGAGCCATAGGCCACCACGTCGGTGTGGGCGCGCAGCCCCTCGATGCGGCTGAGCACGTCATCGGCATAGCTGCGCCGGGCCTGCTGGCGGGCGCGCCAGGCGGCCTTCTCGGCATCGCCCCAGGGCTGGCCGGGGGTTCCGATGGGGTAGTTCATGGGCTCACGTCCTGTGTTCTGGAGACCTCCCCACTCTAACAAAGGCCCCGGGGCCGGCCGGCTATGCGCGGCGGACGCGTTAGGCCATTCAAGAGCCGGCGCCCTGGCGCGCCTTCGGAGCCCTGCCGTGCCCTACCCCACGTTCCGTAGCGCCTGCCTGGCCCTGCCGGCCCTGTTGCTGGCCGCTTGCGCCACGTCGCCCGCGCCCCGCGACACCTCCCTGGTGCTGAAGTCCGTCCGCGTGGTCGACACCGAAGCCGGGCGGGAAGCCGCGCCGCAGGACGTATTCATCGCCGGCGAGCGCATCGTCGCCGTGGCCCCGGCCGGGCGCCTGGTCGCCCCGGCCGGGGCCGCCGTGGTCGATGGCGAAGGCCGCTGGCTGATGCCCGGGCTGTGGGACATGCATGCCCACTGGTACGACGAGGCCACGCTGCCGGTCTTCCTGGCCCATGGCGTCACGGGGCTGCGCCAGATGCGCGGCTACACCGGGCAGTACGCGACCCGCGCCAAGGGCATCGAGGGCAGCCTACGGGCGCCGCGCATGCACCTGGCCAGCCCGCTCGTGGACGGCCCGACGCCAGCCAGCGAACCGGCGCTGAAGGTGGCCGACGCGGATTCGGCACGCGAGGTGGTGCGGCTGGTGGCGCGCTCGCGGGCCGACTTCCTGAAGGTGTACGACCAGATCCCGGCAGACGCCTACCGCGCGCTGCGGGACGAAGCCCGCAGGCTTGGCGTGCGCGTGGAGGGCCACGTGCCCATCGCGCTGGACTGGGTCGACGCCTCGGACGGCGGCACCCAGCGCAGCTTCGAGCACCTGCACTCGCTGATGGTCTGGAGCGCGGGCGATGCGACAGCGCTGCACGCCCGCTGGCTCGCCTACCACGAGGGCCTGGGCTACAACGACGGCATCGGCGCGGCCAAGCGCGAGGAAAGCGCCGCGATCCACCACGCGGCCTACGACGACTTCGACCCGGCGGGTTTCGCGGCCATCGCCGTCCACCTCAGGCGCAACGACACCTGGCAGACGCCCACCTGCGTGCTCTGGCGCGCCCGACGCGGCCGCCTCGATGCCGGCGCCCCGCCCGACCCCCGGGACAAGCTCGTGCCGGCCTGGATGCGCGACTTCTGGCGAGGCTGGTGGCCTTCCGACGATCCCGAGGCGGTGGCGAAGGACTTCGAAGTCAACGCGCGCCGCGACGCCTTCTGCCTGGCGCGTACCCGCGATCTACATGCGGCCGGCGTGCCGCTGCTGGCGGGCAGCGACACCGTGATGCCCTTCGTCTATCCCGGCAGCAGCCTGCACGAGGAGCTGGCGCTGATGGTCGAGGCCGGCCTGCCGCCGCTGGCTGCGCTGCAAACGGCCACGCGCAACCCGGCGCGCTTCCTGGGGCGCGACGACCTCGGCGTGGTGCGGCCCGGCGCACTGGCCGACCTGGTGCTGCTGGGCGGCGACCCACTGGCCGACATCGCCAATGTGCGATTGGTCGAAGGCGTGGCCATCGGCGGCGCGTGGATGGATGACGCCGCACGGCGGGCGGCGCTGGACCGCGTCGCGCGCATCCAGGCTGCGCCGTCGGCCGCCGAGCGCATGGCGCAGGCCTATGGATCAGGCGGCTTCGACGCGGCCATCGCCGCCTACGACGCGCTCTGCCCCGCGCCGCCGGAGCAGGCCGACTGCGGCCTGTTCAATACCTACTGGGGCCTCGCGCCGCAGGTGCCGCCGGACCAGTCCGCCCTGCTGCTCGCCTGGCTGGAGCGACACGGCGCCGATGATGCCGAACTGCTGTCGCAGCTCGCCCGGCATGCCCTCGACGCGGGCGATGTGGCGGAGGCGCGACGACTGTTCGCACTGGCGCTGGAACGGGCGCCCGGGGATCCGCTGCTGATGCAGGAGCAAGCCGCGCTGCCGGCCGAGTGAAGCATCACCTCGGGCTCAGACCTTCTGCGGCCGCGGCATGTGGACCAGGTGCTTGCGGAAATTGATGACCGTGCCGTGCATGGCATCGCTGAGCACGAAAGCGATGGGCAGCCCCGGCTCGAAGTCCGCGACCACCCGGGCCGTGAAGCCGCGCGACTGAAGGAACGCGGCGGCGTCCTTCGCCGCAGCCTCCGGATCGGCGGCGACCAGGCCGATGCAGGAGGTGGCACCGTCGATCCTGGCCGTCATCTCCGACGGCGAGCAGTTGATGATGGTGCCGTCCCACAGGATCGAGCGCGAGGGCCCCTGCCTCAGCGCTCGTCCAGCGCATGGTGGATGAGCACCACGCACTGCGAGGCGAACAGCATCTTCCTGCCCAGCGTCAGCTTCTTCGCGCCCAGGCGCTCGAGGCTGCCGAAGGTCTTCTTGGGCATGGGGATGTGGTCGGTGAGCAGGAAACACGGATTGCCCTCGAAGACCTGCTCGCGGATGGGCGTGCCCTTGGGGTCCATGACGAAGAGCTGGTGGTCGGCGGCCAGCTCCTGCACCAGGCGCTCGAAGCTGACGGTGCGCACGGTGACGCCCGACTCCACCGGCCGGCTTTCCTCCTTGCCCAGGCCGCGCGAGGCGTCGAGCGCGGCGGCCACCTTGCCCAGCAGCGCCCGCTCGTCGAAGCCGCCGATCGAATGCATGGCGTTGACCTCGAAGCGGATGGTGCGCGAGTAGTCCTGCGTGCTTTCGAGCACCAGGTACACCACCACGTCGGGCCGGTGCGACTGCGCCACGAAGATGGCGTTCATCAGCGTGTGCGCCAGGATCTCGGGGTGCGCCTCCTGGCCGATGGCCGCCAGCAGGCGCTGGCTGTCGGTGGGAGCGGCGCGGGCGCGCAGGACGAAGGTTCGCATGCCGGGATTGTCACCGAGGCCCCGCGGATTCGCCAGACGGCCCGGCACTACCCTCGCCCGCCGGCCGGGCGTAGGCTGGCCGTCCACACCGACAACGGAGGGCTTTCCCATGGGCTACGTCGACGGTTTCGTGATGGCGGTCCCGACCGCCAACAAGCAGGCGTTCATCGATTTCGCCCGCAAATTCGACCCGGTATTCCTGGAGTTCGGCGCCCTGCGCGTCATCGAGTGCTGGGGCGACGACGTGCCGCACGGCAAGCAGACCGACTTCTTCCGCAGCGTAGCGGCGAAGGATGGCGAGACCGTGTGCTTCGCCTGGGTGGAGTGGCCCGACAAGGCCACCCGCGACGCCGGCATGCAGAAGATGATGGAAGACCCGCGCATGGACCCGAAGGCGAACCCCGCGCCCTATGACGGGGCGCGGATGATCTATGGCGGGTTCACGCCCGTGGTCAATCTCAGCTGACACAGCCCAAGCGGGCCGCACGCCCGGCCCGGACACCGGAGACCTACCATGTTCCCGAAGAACCAGATCTGCCTGTGGTTCAACGGTGACGCGCTCGACGCCGCCGAGTTCTACGCCGCCACCTTCCCCGACAGCAGAGTGCTGGCCGTGCACCACGCGCCGGGCGACTACCCCGCAGGCCAGCGGGGGAGCGTGATCACCGTGCAGTTCACCGTGCTCGGCCTGCCCTGCCTGGGCCTCAACGGCGGCGACGCCTTCCGGCACAGCGAAGCCTTCTCCTTCCAGGTGACCACCGAGGACCAGGCCGAAACCGACCGCTACTGGAACGCGATCGTCGGCAACGGCGGCCAGGAAAGTGAGTGTGGCTGGTGCAAGGACCGGTGGGGCGTGAGCTGGCAGATCATCCCGCGCGCGCTCAATGAGGGTTACACCGACCCAGACCCGGCCGTGGCCCAGCGCGTGTTCGCGGCGATGATGACGATGCGCAAGATCGACGTGGCGGCCATCGAGACTGCCCGCAGGGGCTGACGCACGTGCCCGCTGGCGGGCTTGCCTGCCAGCCTGCGCAAACCTGCCTGTGTACTCATGCAGGGATAGGGCTATGCGAATGGCCGCGTGGTCTCGGGCAAAGCGATCTTTACCTCCACCGCGAGCGGCCACGCGGGAACCGCGCCGGGCAGCTTCGAGATCAACTGCGGCTGACGGGTGATCCGGCCGGCGCGGCGGAGCACCCAGGCAGTACTTCCGCCACCCTTGGCGGCAGGCGCTCCGGGGGTATAGTTCGACAGGCTTGGCCGGCGCCCTGCCGGCTGCGAAACGGAGAGGATGGCTATGGGTCTTGTGCAGGCGGTGACGGGGGCGGTTGGCGGCATGCTGGCCGACCAGTGGAAGGACTTCTTCACGGTGCCGGCCGGCCTGCCGGCCACGGCGGCGCTGTTCGCCGCCGTGCCCCAGGGCACCAACGCCGGGCGCGGGTCCAACACCAAGGGCTCGACCAACATCATCACCAACGGCTCGAAGATCATCGTGCCCGAGGGCTACGGCCTGCTGCTGATGCAGGACGGAAAGATCACCGGCTTCGCGGCCGAGGCGGGCGGCTACGAGTGGCGCTCGGACGACGTCAACTCACAGTCCATCTTTGCCGGCGACGGCATCGTCAGCCCCCTGATCAAGCAGAGCTGGGAGCGCTTCAAGTTCGGCGGCCAGCCGGGCAGCCAGCAGCTGGCCTTCTTCGTCTCGCTCAAGGAGCTGCCGGACAACCGCTTCGGCACCCAGTCGGAGATCTACTGGGACGACGGCTTCCTCAACACCCAGGTCGGCGCGGTGACGCGTGGCTCGTACACGCTGCGCATCGTCGACCCCATCCTGTTCGTGAAGAACTTCGTGCCGGCCTCGTACCTGCAGCCCGGCCAGGTGTTCGACTTCACCGACATGGACAACGCCGCCGCCGGCCAGCTGTTCAACGAAGTGGTGGGTTCGCTGGCACCGGCCTTCAGCCTGTACTCGAACGACCCGTCCAAGGGTAACCGCATCACCAAGCTGCAGCAGGACTCGATCGGCTTCGCCAAGAGCCTCTCGGCCGCGGTGGAAAACGCCTACCAGTGGACCACCGACCGCGGCCTGGCCATCGTCAAGACCGCCATCGTTTCCATTGAGTACGACGCCAACACCAAGGAACTGCTCAAGACCGTGCAGCGCGCCGACGCGCTGGCGGGCAGCCGTGGCAATTCCAACCTGCAGGCCAGCGTGGCGGCAGGCATGCAGGCCGCCGGCGAGAACAGCGGCGCGGCCGGGCTGGTGGGCCTGGGCATGGCGGGCGGCATGATGGGCGGCATCGGCAGCCTGCAGCAGCCGGCCACCCCGGCGGCGCCGGCGGCCGACGACCCGGTGGCCAAGCTCAAGAAGGCCAAGGAGATGCTCGACCTGGGGCTGATCACGCAGGCCGACTACGACGCGCTCAAGGCCAAGGCCCTGGGCCTGTAAGCCGGGCTTACCGTCCATGACCAACACCACGGGCCCGACGCCGCCACCGTTGCCGCCGGGCATTGGCCCCGGTTCACCGCAGGAGGTGCCGCCGCTGCCGGGTACCTTCCCGGTGGACCCGGCCACCCTGCCCAAGCCCATCCGCGACGAAGTGCTGGCGCCCGACCCGGAAGCCATCGACACCGCCTCGGAAGAGCTCAAGGACGGCCAGAACCACTGCCCGAAGTGCGGCGCCACCGACATCCGCCAGCGCCCCGGCACCGACAAGCTTGTCTGCCTGTACTGCCGGCACGAGTGGCATGGCCACGGCGTGGAGGAGGCGTTTGGCCTGGGCGAAGGCCTGGACGACCTGCAGGGCACGGTGGTGGCCTCGGGCGCGAAGGACATCGCCGACGACGCCACGCACCTGATGACCTTCAAGTGCACCGGCTGCGGCGCCGAAGTCACCGTGAACACGGAAAATGCGATGACGGCGCGCTGCCACTGGTGCCGGCACCAGTTCGGCGTGAACGAACAGGTGGCCAACGGCGCCGTTCCCGACGCGGTGCTGCCCTTCCGCATCAAGAAGGACGATGCGGTGCAGCGCATCCGCCAGTTCGTGGACAAGCGGCGCCTGTTCGCGCTCAAGGCCTTCAAGGAACAGTTCACGCCAGAGAACGTGGTGGGCGTGTACCTGCCCTATATGATCGTGGACGGCCGCTGCAGCGCCGCCGTGGCCGGCAAAGGCGAAATCCAGACGCGCGAGTACACCACGGGCAGCGGCAACAACAAGAAGACCTACTACGACGCCGACGTGTACCAGGTGCACCGCCAGGTGGACTTCACCGTGGACGACCTGCATCTCGAGTCAAACCGGGCGCGCGGCCAGCTCGACACCAGCGTCAACACCAACAACATCATCAACACCATCCTGCCCTTCGACACCAAGAACGCGGTGAAGTGGAACGCCTCGTACCTGGCGGGCTTCACCTCGGAAAAGCGCGACAGCGACGTGGAGCACCTGCGCCCGCGGCTGGAGGACCAGCTGCTGTCCATCGCCCGCCACCAGGTGGAGGCCAGCACGCAGCGCTACGACCGTGGCGTGCGCTGGGAGGAAGAAAGCCTGGATGTGCACGGCACCCGCTGGGTGGCCATGTACCTGCCGGTGTGGCTGTACTCGTACCACGAGCCCGGACCCAACGGCGGCATGCTGCACTACATCGCCGTGAACGGCCGTACCGGTGAAACCATGGGCAGCATCCCGGTGCAGCACTGGAAGCTGCTGCTGGCGGCCATTACGTCGGGCACCTTCATCGAGGCGATCGTGCTCGCCATCCTGGGAGCGCAATGATGAGCGAGGACAACACCCTTTGGCTGCTCGCCCTCGGCCCCGCCGGTGCCGCCGCGCTGTACTGGGCGATCTACCGCTTCTACCGCAACACCGACAAGTCGCACGCCTTCGAGCGCGAGACGAAGGTGGATGCGAAGCCGGTGACCGGGAGTGACGTCAAGATTGGCGATGTCGAAGGCGTGCGCAACAAGCGCATTTCCGGGGACAACGTGAGGGCGTATCGGAATCGGGTGAAGCGGGTGCGGTAGGGGACGCCTAACCACTCAACGGCGAAGCGAATGATGGAGCCGATGATGACGACGTCAATATTTGACGGTGTGGAGGCCAATGCGTCGCGACTCATACCCGCACACATTTGCGCCGAGCAGCATCGTCGTTCTTCAATGCCAACCAAGCATTCGAAGAGAAGGCAGGCGACGTGGGATGCGGGTACCTAGCTTTGTCTTCCAGTGCGCTCATTGTTTCCCTTCCGAAGGTGGCCGGCGCCCAGCAAAGACCTTCCGGGAACACGGAACTCAACGCGCACGGCGAGTCTTGAAACTCGCTTCGCTACATATTCCGCCGATACTCCCCACCCACCTCATACAGCGCATGGCTGATCTGCCCGAGGCTGTGGGTCTTCACTGCTTCTATCAACGCAGTGAAGATGTTTTGGCGGTCGCGGGCGGTTTGCTGAAGATTTCTCAGGGGGTGGGAATTCGCGCCTGAAGGCGCTCCTACAACAACCTCGTTGCGGGCGGCCTGGAAGAGCTGCACGTTGGTGATCTGCTGGGCCTTCTCGGGCTCGGTCGAGCGGATCAGCTCGATCTCGGTGGCCACCTCGCCGGCGTGGTCCTTGGGCAGGAAGGTGTTCACGCCGATCAGCGGCAGGCTGCCGTCGTGCTTCTTGTGCTCGTAGTACAGGCTTTCTTCCTGGATCTTGCCGCGCTGGTACATGGTGTCCATGGCGCCCAGCACGCCACCGCGCTCGCTGATGGCCTCGAACTCCTTGTACACGGCCTCTTCCACCAGGTCGGTCAGCTGCTCCACGGCGAAGCTGCCCTGCCAGGGGTTCTCGTTGAAGTTGAGGCCCAGTTCCTTGTTGATGATCATCTGGATCGCCACCGCGCGGCGCACGCTCTCTTCCGTCGGCGTGGTGATCGCCTCGTCGTAGGCGTTGGTGTGCAGGCTGTTGCAGTTGTCGAACAGCGCGTACAGCGCCTGCAGGGTTGTGCGAATGTCGTTGAACTGGATCTCCTGGGCGTGCAGCGAACGGCCCGAGGTCTGGATGTGGTACTTGAGCATTTGGCTGCGTTCGTTGGCGCCGTAGCGATCGCGCATCGCCCGGGCCCAGATGCGGCGGGCCACGCGGCCGATCACCGTGTACTCCGGGTCCATGCCGTTGGAGAAGAAGAACGACAGGTTCGGCGCGAAGTCGTCGATGTGCATGCCGCGCGCCAGGTAGTACTCCACGATCGTGAAGCCGTTCGACAGCGTGAAGGCCAGCTGCGAAATCGGGTTCGCGCCCGCCTCGGCGATGTGGTAACCCGAGATCGAAACCGAGTAGAAGTTGCGGACCTTGTTGTCCACGAAATACTGCTGGATGTCGCCCATCATGCGCAGGGCGAACTCGGTGCTGAAGATGCAGGTGTTCTGGGCCTGGTCTTCCTTGAGGATGTCGGCCTGCACGGTGCCGCGCACCTGGCGCAGGGTCTCGGCCTTGATGCGCTCGTACACCTCCGGCTCCACCAGCTGGTCGCCGGTGACGCCCAGCAGGCCCAGGCCCAGGCCGTCGTTGCCTTCCGGCAGCGGGCCGGCGTATTCGGGGCGCTGCTTGCCTTCGAAGAGCTTCTCGATCTTGGCGTGCGCAGCGTCCCAGCGCGCCTGGTCCTCGCGCAGGTACTTCTCCACCTGCTGGTCGACGGCGGTGTTCATGAACATCGCCAGGATCATCGGCGCCGGGCCGTTGATGGTCATGCTCACGCTGGTGGTCGGCGCGCACAGGTCGAAGCCCGAATACAGCTTCTTCATGTCGTCGAGCGTGGCGATGGACACGCCGGAGTTGCCGATCTTGCCGTAGATGTCCGGGCGCCTGGCCGGGTCCTCGCCGTAGAGCGTGACGCTGTCGAAGGCCGTGGAAAGGCGCGCGGCCGGCTGGCCCACGGAAAGGTAATGGAAGCGGCGGTTGGTGCGCTCGGGCGTGCCCTCGCCGGCGAACATGCGGATCGGGTCTTCGCCGGTGCGGCGGTACGGATACACGCCGCCGGTGTAGGGGTAATGGCCGGGCAGGTTTTCCTTGCCCAGGAACACCAGCAGCTCGCCCCAGCTCTTCCACTTCGGGCCGGCGATCTTCGGGATCTTCTGGTGGCTCAGGCTTTCGCGGTAGTTCTCGACCCGGATCACCTTGCCGCGCACGGTGTACTCGTTCACGTCCTCGGTGATCGACCTCAGGCGCTCGGGCCACTCGCGCAGGGCGTTGACGGACTCGGCGCTGAGCGCCTTCACCGCGTCGTTGTAGCGCTGGCGCAGGGTCACCAGGCTGCGGTCGATGACGACCTGCGGCGCCAGCGGGTTGTCACCGCTGGCCGCGCCCTGGCGGCGCTCCCACTGGAACACCATCTTGCGGCGGTCCGGCAGGCCCTGGCGGCGCTCGCCGCACTCGGGGAACTTGGCTTCGCTGCCGGCGCCAGCCCGGGCTGGCGTGGGCACGATCAGGTGGTGGGGGTCGAACAGCTCCAGCGGCCTGGGCAGGCTGGGGTCGCCCAGCTCGCGCAGGGCTTCGTAGTAGTGCTGGGCGCGCTCGGCGGCCTCGGCCTGGCGCTCGATGCCGGCGTTGGCCTGGCGGCCGGCCTCGGCGATCTCGGCCAGGTAGCGGGTCCGGTTACCCGGGATGAGCACGGTGGCGCGCGGCTCGCGCAGCTTCGTGTCCACCTCGGGCTGGAAGTCGGCCTTGCCCTTCTCGCGCAGCAGGCGGCACAGGTTGGCGAACATCCAGGTCACGCCCGGGTCGTTGAACTGGCTGGCGATGGTCGGGTAGACCGGCACGTCCTCGTCCTTGAGCTGGAACGCCACCCGGTTGCGCTTCCACTGCTTGCGCACGTCGCGCAGGGCGTCTTCGGCGCCGCGCTTGTCGAACTTGTTGAGCACCACCAGCTCGGCGTAGTCGAGCATGTCGATCTTCTCGAGCTGGCTCGGGGCGCCGAAGTCGCTGGTCATCACGTACACCGGGAAATCGACCAGGTCGACGATCTCCGAGTCACTCTGGCCGATGCCGGCGGTTTCCACCATCACCAGGTCGAAGCCCTGGCTGCGCAGGAAGGCCACGCAGTCCTTGAGCACGGCATTGGTGGCCACGTGCTGGCGGCGGGTGGCCATCGAGCGCATGAACACGCGCGGGCTGCGCAGGCTGTTCATGCGGATGCGGTCGCCCAGCAGCGCGCCGCCGGTGCGGCGGCGGGTCGGGTCGACCGAGATCACGGCGATGCGCATTTCCGGGAAATGCTGCAGGAAGCGGTTCATCAGCTCGTCGGTCACCGACGACTTGCCGGCGCCGCCGGTGCCGGTCAGGCCCACCACCGGCGTCTTGCCGCCGGCGAGCTGCCATTCCTTGCGCAGGGTGGCCAGCTGGTTCTCGTCGTAGTGGCCCTGCTCGATGGCGGTCAGCATCTTGCCGATCGCGATCTCGCCAGCAGGGTCAGGTACATTTTTCCCCTTCGCTTTCTTCCCCTTGCCGGCAACGTCGGGGGAAAAATGTACCTGACCCTTTGCCTCGCGCGTCCGGCGCACGAGGTCCTCGATCATCGCCACCAGCCCCATCTGCATGCCGTCGTTGGGGTGGTAGATGCGCTCGACGCCGTAGGCCTGCAGCTCCCGGATCTCTTCGGGCGTGATCGTGCCGCCACCGCCGCCGAACACCCGGATGTGGCCCGCGCCGCGCTCGCGCAGCATGTCCACCATGTACTTGAAGTACTCCATGTGGCCGCCCTGGTAGCTCGACAGGGCGATGCCGTCGGCGTCTTCCTGCAGGGCGGCGCGCACCACGTCCTCGACGCTGCGGTTGTGGCCCAGGTGCACCACTTCCACGCCCTGCGCCTGGATCAGGCGGCGCATGATGTTGATCGCGGCATCGTGGCCGTCGAACAGGCTGGCGGCGGTGACGAAACGCAGCGGGCTGCGCTCGGGGTCGCGGTCGGGAAGCTGGCTGGCGGGCGTGCTCATCGGGCGGTCTCTCTACAGCTAAAGACGGAATCGCCCGATTGTAACGCCCCGCGGGCCGGCGTCAGAGCTTGAGCCGGCCGGCCAGCTGGCTGTCCTTCGCCCCCGGGGTGCCACCGAACACCCACAGGCCCAGGTCGATGGCGGTCTTGAGCACCAGCAGCAGCACCAGGGCGGCCACCGGCGCGCCGGCGGCCTGCACCATGAAGCCGCCGAAGATCAGCGTCACGTGCAGCACCACGATGCGGCCGTAAGGCTGGAACATCAGCGCCATCGGGTTCACCCGGCGGAAGGCACCGGTGGACACGAAGTCCACCCAGGTGTGCACCAGGTGCACCAGCGTCACGGCCGCCAGCGCCGCCGCCAGCGCCGGGTACTGGGCCATGAAGCGCGACAGCAGGTCCCAGGGCATCTCCAGGTCGCCAGCCGGCGCGCCGCCGGCGAACAGCGCCGACACGAATAGGCCGTGGGCGGCGGTGAACATGCCGAAGTGGATGCAGAAGAACGGCACCACGAACAGCTTCATCGCCCACAGCGCCACCGAGCCCGGCATGGCCGCCAGCATTCGGCCCACGTTGATGCCGCCCAGCACCAGGTTCTCGGCCCAGAACAGCGCCATCAGGAAACCCACGTCCCAGCCCCACCACAGCACGCCGGCCAGCGGGATGGCGTTGGCCACCACGGCCAGCACGCCGCCCAGGCGGCCGCGGGCCCGCGGTTCGAGGCTGGGGACTTCCTCGCCCTGCCCGGCCGCGGCGCTCACCCGCCCAGCGCCTTGCAGAAGGCCTTGGCGAAGGCGCTGCGGCGGATGTCGGCGTCGTCCCGGCTCTGGCCCGGCACACGCTCGAGGCTGGCGTTCTGCAGGCGGTCGATGTCGGCGCCGCGGCGGAAGGCCACCTCGCGCTGGATGCGGGCGCGCTGGTGGTCCGACAGGCCGGAGCGCAGGGTCAGTTCGTTGTCGGCCAGCACCCGCCAGGGCACGAAGACCGCATGCAGCAGGCCATCGGCCAGGGTGAAGAAGCCGGCGCCGAACAGGTCCACGTGCACCGCGTGCGCCTGCAGCATCCAGTCGCCGCCGTCGCGGTAGCGCAGCGTGCTGGTGATGGTGCCGGTGGGGGCGACGGGCGGGCGCCCGAGCTTTTCGCGGCCGCTGAGCAGGATGCCGCGCAGGTCGGCGATGGGGTTGGACAGGGTTTCCTCGCCCACCCGCAGGATGACGTTGCCGCCTTCCCAGTCCAGGCCGCTGAGGTGGCCGTAGAGCATGTCGCCCCCGGCCATCAGCAGCAGCACCTTGTGCAGGTCGGGCTGCACCTGGCCCATCCAGCGCGGCGGCTGCGGCAGGCCGTAGAGCACCCCGGCGCCGTAGCCGAAGCTACCTGGCAGATCGTCGACGCCCTGAGTCTCGTCCATGGCCGGAGTGTAAGGCAGGGGACGAAAAAAAAAGGTTCTTCACCCAAGTCCGGGGAAGGCGG